>JAFAGN010000023.1 GCA_023422695.1 Pseudomonadota bacterium | reverse complement strand
GGCGGGGGCCGCTAGCCGATTATTCCTGCGTTGCTGCTTAAACCGACAGCGGCCCCCGCCTGCGCGGGGGCGACGGCTGGTTTCGGTCGCTAGCCGTCATTGCCGGACAGGCTATGGCTCGAACGCCGCCAATATCGGACATGGCCCCTTGTCGCTCGCCGCGCAGAGGTCGGCGAGGCGTGCTAGCGCCGCTCGCGTTTCGGTCATCTGCGCGATCTTCATATCGAGCGCGTCGATGCGCTGGCGTGCCAATTGACGGACCTGCACGCGGTCGTCGCCCGCCTCAAGCGCGAGCAGCTCGCCGATCTCGTCGAGCGTGAAACCCGCCCCCTGCGCCGCGCGGATGAATTTCAGTCGTCGCAAATCCTCCCCATCATATCGGCGGACGCCGCCGCCCCAGCCATCGCCGCCGCTGCGCGCGGGTGTCCCCATCAGGCCGCGGCGCTGGTAATAGCGGATCGTTTCGACGCCGACATCGCCCGCAGCCGCCAATTTGCCGATCGTCCATTGCATTGCTTGACTCCGTACCATGGTACGGAGGCTATAGGGGTCCAATGGCGAAACAGGCAATCCTCCACCGCATGGTCATGCCGGGGCATATCTGTCCCTATGGGCTAAAGGCGAAGCATCTACTCAAACGCCGCGGATTTGCGGTCGACGACCGCTGGCTGACGACGCGTGCCGAGGTCGATGCGTTCAAGGCGGAGCATGGCGTCCGGACGACGCCGCAGACCTTTATCGATGGCGTTAGGATCGGCGGGTACGACGATTTGCGCCGCCATTTCGGCCTGCGGGTCGCCGATCCCGATGCGGTGAGCTATCGCCCCGTGATCGCCTTGTTCGCGATGACCGCGCTGATGGCGCTGGCCGCCAGCTTTGCCACCTATGGCGATGCGCTGACCGTCCGCGCCGCCGAATGGTTCATTTCTTTCAGTATGGTCGTGCTGGCGCTGCTCAAGCTGCAGGATATCGACCGTTTCGCGACGATGTTCCTCAATTACGACCTGCTGGCGCGGCGCTGGGTCCCTTATGCCACGATCTACCCATTTGCCGAAGGGCTGGCAGGCGTGTTGATGACCGCGCACACGCTGCCGTGGCTGTCGATTCCCGTCGCGCTGTTTATCGGCAGCATCGGCGCGGTTTCGGTGTTCAAGGCGGTCTATATCGACAAGCGGGAGCTGAAATGCGCCTGCGTCGGCGGCAGCAGCCGGGTGCCGCTCGGTTTTGTGTCGCTGACCGAAAATCTGGCGATGGTCGGCATGGCCCTCTGGATGCTATGGATGTTCGCGTGACGCTGATCCGCCATCTTTTGCTCGCGCTGTTCCTGATCGGGCTGTCGCTGCCGTCGGTGACCGCGCCCGTGCAGGCGGAGGCGATGGTGACCGACTGCCACGGTGCGATGCCGGTCGATACGCCGCTCCACCAGCCCGATACCGACGACGGCAAAGGCGCAGCGCATGTCTGCATCGGTTGCGTCGCCAGCACCCCGGCGGTCGCGGCGGCGGCACCAATGCCGCTGCCCGCACTCCTGCCGGCGATCCTGCCGATGGCGACGCTGGCGGGCGCCAATGCGCCGCCCAGCATCCCCCCGCCCCGACCCTGACAGCCGTATTACCAAGCCCCGATTTTCCGATCCTGTCAGGACGATAATATGTTGAAAACGTCATTTCTGGCGGGCGCTGCGGCGCTCGCCCTCTTCCCCCTGTCCGCCGCCGCGCAAGACCATAGCGGCCATGATCCCCACGCTGGACACACCATGTCCGCCGCCGAACCCAAGGCCGCCGATCCCGTCGACCATAGTGCGATGGATCATGGCACGATGGACCATGGCACAGCGGACCACGGCCCATCCGCCTCCCCCGCCGAAGGCTCGGGCACCGCACGTTTGCCCGCCAATGAGGGGGGCCATAGCGGCCTGCACATCGACGCGGGCGACGACTGGATGGTGATGGCGCACGGCTTTGCCTGGGGCGTCTATACCGACCAGTCGGGGCCGCGCGGCGACGACAAGGCCTATGTTCAGTCGATGGCGATGCTGTCGGGCGAAAAGACCACCGATTGGGGCCGCATCCAGCTGAAATCGATGCTGAGCCTCGAGCCGCTGATGTCGAACCGCGGCTATCCAAATTTGTTCGCGACCGGCGAGACGGCGGGGGGCGAGCCGTTGGTCGATCGCCAGCATCCGCACGACCTGTTCATGGAACTGGCGGCGCGGATCGACGTCAATGTCGGCGATAACGCCCGCCTGTTCGTCTATGGCGGCCCGGTCGGCGAACCGGCGATCGGCCCTAGCGCCTTCATGCATCGCAGCAGCGCGCGCTATAATCCCGAGGCGCCGATCACGCATCACTGGTTCGATTCGACGCACATCACCTATGGCGTCGCGACCTTGGGCTATGCGACGCCCGCCATCCAGATCGAGGGATCGGTCTTTACCGGCCGCGAGCCCAATGAGGAACGATGGGGGATCGAAACCCCGCGGTTCGACAGCTGGTCGCTGCGCGGCATCTGGACGCCGACGCCGGCGCTGGCGATGCAGGTCAGCCACGGCTTTCTGAAAGAGCCCGAGGCGATCCACCCCGGCGAGAACGAGCATCGCACCACCGCCAGCGTCCATTGGAACAACGGGCGCGGCCTGTCGGCGACGGGCGCGTTCAGCGCCAAGAACCGCGACCCCGGCGCGACGCTGACCGCGTGGCTGGCCGAGGTGAACTGGAACATCGACGATCATCACACGCTGTTCGGGCGCATCGAAAATGTGAAGAATGACGAGCTGTTCCCCGACCATGACGACCCGCTGCACGACGTGCCGTTCCGCGTGTCGAAATTTCAGGCGGGCTATGCGTATCGGCTGCCCATCAGCGGGCCGCTCAATCTGGCACTCGGCGGCAGCATCGCGGCGTTCGACAAGCCGCGCGCGCTCGATGCCGCCTATGGCAAGAACCCGATCGGCGCGACACTCTTTGCCCGATTGAGCATCGGTCATTGATGTAAGTTTTGGCTGGGCTATCGAAGGTTAGCGATTCGCGCCAACGGAGCCCAGCCATGTACAACCGCCGCCACTTCCTTGCCGGGGCGACCCTTGCCGGGCTTGCCGCGCCCGCGATCGTCCGCGCGCAGGGCATCCTGCGCGATTTTCCGTTCAAGCTCGGCGTCGCGGCGGGCGATCCGGCGAGCGACGGCTTCGTCATCTGGACCCGCCTTGCCCCCGAGCCGATGGAGCGTCACGGCGGGATGCCGCTGGCCAATGTGCCGGTCGAATGGGAGGTCGCGAGCGACACCGGGTTCCGCGATGTCGTGGCCAAGGGGACCGAACTGGCGCGTCCCGAACTGGCGCACAGCGTCCATGTCGAGGTGGCGGGGCTGCAACCCGACCGCCCCCATTATTACCGCTTCACCGCGGCGGGCGAGCGCAGCCTGCGCGGCCGCGCGCGCACCCTGCCCGCCCCCGGCGCCAAGGTCGATGCGCTGAAATTCGGGGTCGCCGGGTGCCAGCATTTCGAATCCGGATTTTACGGCGCCTATCGCCACTTGGCGCGCGAGGACCTGGCTTTCGTCTATCATTACGGCGACTTCATCTACGAATATCAGCAGAATTATCTGTACGACAGCGGCCTGCCGATCCGCCCCGTGCGCCGCTACGAACAACGCGCGCTGATCGACGTCACCGATTTCCGCACCGCCTATGCGCAAACGCTGATGGACATCGACCAGCAGGCGGTGCGGTCGGTGCACGCGCATCTGTCGAGCTTCGACGATCATGAGATCATCAACGACTGGGTGTCGGATATCGACAATTGGTCGCTCGACCTGCCCGGGAACGATCCCGACGCGCCGTCGCCCGAGGTTTTCATGCTGAAAAAGCAGGCGGCGATGCAGGCGTGGTACGAGCATATGCCGGTGCGCAAGGCGCTGTTGCCGCGCGGCGGCATGGTCGCGATGAACCGCGAGTTCCGCTATGGCGACCTGATGGCGATGCAATTGCTCGACACGCGGCAATATCGCGGCGACCAGCCATGTGGTGACGGGTTCAAACCCGCCTGCCCCGAGGTGTTCGCCAAGGACGCGCAGGTACTGGGCCGCGCGCAGGAGGACTGGCTGAACCGCAATCTGGCGAAGGGCGGCGCGACATGGAACGCGCTGGCGCAGCAGGTGACGATGATGTCGCTCGACCGGCGGCGCAAACCCGACGAGCCGAAGAAGATCGTTAACCTCGACAGCTGGGCGGGCTATGAAGCGCCGCGCGAGCGGATGTTGTCGCGGCTGGGTGGGCTGGACAATTGCGTTGTGCTGACCGGCGACGAACATCAGAATTTCTGCGGCGACCTGGTCCTCAAGGACAAAGTCGTCGGCGCCGAGTTTGTCGCGACCTCGATCTCCAGCGGCGGCGACGGCAGCGACAGGCGCAACGGCACCGACGAGTTTCTGAAGCTGAACCCCGAGCTAAAATTCGCCAACGACCAGCGCGGCTATCTGGTGTGCGAGGTCGGCCGCGAAGCGTGGCAGACGCATTTCATGGTCGTCGACAAGGTGACGACGCCGGTCAATACGCTGTCGAAACGCGCGACGGGGGTGGTCGAACGCGGCGTGGCCGGGATCAAGATGGCGTGACGTGTCGCGGTACCGTCATAAGGGTGCCATAGCGGACGGCGCATGACTCGCCTGTATCTTTTGCTGCTTGCCCTTTCCTTGCCCTTTGCCGCGCTGGCGCAGGAAGGCGGTGCGCGCTCGCCCGTCACGATCCTGATCTCGATCGACGGGTTCCGCGCCGACTATCTCGATCGCAGGATCACGCCCAACCTGTCGCGGCTCGCCACCGAAGGCGCGCGCGGCAAGCTGCGCCCGTCCTTCCCGACCAAAACCTTTCCCAACCATTATGCGATGGTCACCGGTAAGCGCCCCGATAACCACGGGATCGTCGGCAACAATATGATCGACCCGCGGCGGCCCGGCGAAAAGTTCAGCCTGGGCGACCCGAATCAGTCGCTTGATCCCTTTTGGTGGGATCAGGCCGAACCCGCGTGGGTGACGGCAGGAAAGGCGGGGGTACGCAGCGCGACGATGTTCTGGCCGGGCAGCGAAGTTGCGATCGGCACCGCGCGGCCCGCCGACTGGCTGCGTTATGACCGGCACGTCGGCTATGAACAGCGGATCGAAACGGTGCTCGACTGGATGCGGCGCCCCGCCGCGATCCGTCCGACGTTTGTCACTCTCTATTTCGAAGCCGTCGACGATGCGGGCCATCGGTTCGGCCCCGACAGCGCCGAAGTCGATGCCGCGATCGCCGATGTCGATGGCCGCATCGGCAGGCTGGTTGCTGGGCTGGCGAACCTTAGGCAGCCCGCAAAGCTGCTGATCGTCGCCGACCATGGCATGCGCGCGACCGATGAGAGCCGGGTGATCCAGCTTGCCGACCTGATCGACCTTGCCAGCATCATAGCGGTCGAGGTCGGCCCCTATGCCGCGATCGAACCCGCCGCGGGGACCGACGAGCGCGTCGCCCAGGCGCTTTTGAAACCGCACGACCATATGACGTGCCATCGCCGCGAAGACCTGCCCGCCCGGCTCCACTATGGCCGTAACCCGCGCGTGGCCGCGATCATCTGCATCGCCGAGCCCGGCTGGTCGATCCTGGCCGGCGACCCGCCCTGGCCGGTGAAGGGCGGCGCGCACGGTTATGACAATCAGGATCCCGAAATGCTGGCGTTATTCATCGCGCATGGCAGCGGGCTGACCGGCGATGTCGGAACGGTCGACAATATCGAGGTCTATCCGTTGCTGATGGCGTTGCTGGGGGTGTCGGCGCTGCCAAACGATGCGACCGGCGTCCTCGCTGCGCGCCGCGACTGACGGCTATTTCCGCCCGAACAGCTTCTCGACATCGTCCATCGCCAGCTTCACCCAGGTCGGCCTCCCGTGGTTGCACTGGCCGCTGTGCGGAGTGACCTCCATCGTGCGGAGCAGCGCGTTCATTTCGGCGACGCTGAGCGTGCGGCCGGCGCGGACCGAGCCGTGGCAGGCCATGGTCGCGGCGACGAGTTCGAGCTTTTCATTGAGGCCGAGCGCAGCGTCATAGCCCGCCAGATCGTCGGCGATGTCGGTGACCAGCTCGGTACAATCGATCGCGCCGAGCATCGCCGGGGTGGCGCGCACCATCACCGCGGAAGGGCCGAAGCGTTCGAGTTCGACCCCTAGCGCGGCGAGCTGCGCCGCCGCGGCTTCGAGGCGGTCGCAGGCGGGTTCGTCGAGTTCGACGACTTCGGGCAGCAGCAGGCCTTGCGACGGCACCGCCTGCCCGCTCATCCCGCGGCGGAGTTGTTCGAGCACGAGCCGTTCGTGCGCGGCGTGCTGGTCGACGATCACCAGCCCGTCTTCCGCTTCGGCGACGATGTACGTGCGCGCGATCTGGCCGCGCGCGATGCCCAGCGGATGCGCGTCGGCGTGCGGTACCGGCGCGGTCGCGGCTTCGGCGCGGCCCATCGGCAGCGAATCCGGCGTCGGCGTAAAATCGACCACGCGATCGCGCAGCAGCGCGTGCGTCGCGGGATCGGTATCGGCGCCGAACAAATGGGTGGCGGGCGCGTGCGGCCAGGGCAGATGCGCCGCGAACAGCGTCGGCGCTGGCGCGGGCGGCGCAACCGGTTCCTGCTGCCACGCCGCCAGCGCCGCCTCGGCGGGGCGCTGGACGCTGCGAAAGCCATGCTCGTCGAGCGCGCGGCGCAGGCCGCCGACGATCATGCCGCGGATCAGCTGCGGGTCGCGAAAGCGCACCTCGGTCTTCGCCGGGTGGACGTTGACGTCGACCTCGCCGCCGGGAACGTCGAGAAACAGCGCGACCACCGGATGACGATCGCGCGCGAGCAGATCGGCATAGGCGCCGCGCAGCGCCCCGACGAGCAGCCGGTCCTTTACCGGGCGGCCGTTGACGAACAGATATTGATGGTCGGCGATGCCGCGATTGTAGGTCGGCAGGCTGATGACGCCACCGATATGCACGCCGCCGCGATCCAGATCGACGCCGATGCTGTTCGCCGCCAGATCGCGCTGGGTCAGCGCCGCGACGCGGCTCAATTGATCCTGGCCGCCCTGGACGTCGAGCACGCGGCGCCCGTCATGTTCGACGACAAAGCCGACGTCGGGACGCGCCATCGCCAGCCGCTTCACGACATCCAGGCACGCGGCATATTCGCTGCGCGCGCTGCGGAGGAATTTGCGCCGCGCCGGAACGCGCTCGAACAGATCTTGGACCAGCACGCGCGTGCCGTGCGACAGCGCCGCCGGTCCTTCGGCGACGAGCGCGCCATTGTCGACGGTTCGCCGCCAGCCGTCGCCTCCCGCCACCCGGCTGTCGAGTGTCAGCTGCGCGACGCTGGCGATCGACGGCAGCGCCTCGCCACGAAAGCCCAGCGTGGTGACCTCCTCGATCGCATCGTCGGGCAGCTTCGACGTCGCATGGCGTTCCAGCGCCAGCGCCATGTCGGCGGGCGTCATCCCGCAACCGTCATCCTCGACCTCCAGCCGCGAAATTCCGCCGTCGGCGATTCGCACCGAAATGCGACTCGCGCCGGCGTCGATGGCGTTTTCGACCAGTTCTTTCAGCGCTGCGGCGGGTCTTTCGACCACTTCACCGGCTGCGATCCGATTTACCAGCGTTTCGGGCAGGCGACGTATTGACATGGCGCCTGTCCTAGCGCAGTCGGACGCAAATCGCGACCCACCCGCACAGCCTTATCATATTGTCCAGCCTGCCCCCGTCGGCCGAGCCGGAATCTCTCCCTGATTGGTCCTGTCCCCGGCCGGGCGCGCGGGTTCAATGACGACGACGGCGCGCCCATCCTGAGGGTCGGCGTCGATGACAGGGAAACAATAGCTGATGTCCTTCTTTTCTCGCTGGTTGAAATTCAATTCCCAAGACATGGCCATCGACCTCGGCACCGCCAACACTGTCGTGTATGTCCGCGGCAAGGGCATCGTTCTGAACGAACCGTCGGTCGTCGCGGTCGAAACGGTCAACGGGATCAAGCGGGTGAAGGCGGTTGGCGACGACGCCAAGCTGATGATGGGCAAGACCCCCGACAGCATCGAAGCGATCCGTCCGCTGCGCGATGGCGTCATCGCCGACATCGACGTCGCCGAACAGATGATCAAGCACTTCATCACCAAGGTGCATGGCGGCAAGCCCAACGCGTTCCGCAGCCCCGAAATCGTGATCTGCGTTCCCTCGGGTTCGACCAGCGTCGAACGCCGCGCGATCCGCGATGCCGCATCGAACGCGGGCGCCAGCGAAGTGTGGCTGATCGAGGAACCGATGGCCGCCGCCATCGGCGCCGACATGCCGGTGACCGAACCGATCGGGTCGATGGTCGTCGATATCGGCGGCGGCACGACCGAAGTCGCCGTGCTCAGCTTGCGCGGCCTTGCCTACACCACCTCGGTCCGCGCCGGTGGTGACAAGATGGACGAAGCGATCGTCAGCTATGTTCGCCGCCACCACAATCTGCTGATCGGCGAAGCCACCGCCGAGCGGATCAAGAAGGATTTCGGGATTGCGCGTATCCCCGCCGACGGCACCGGGATGACGATCCACATCAAGGGCCGCGATCTGGTGAACGGCGTGCCCAAGGAAATTTCGATCAATCAGGCACAGATCGCCGAAGCGCTGTCGGAACCGATCGGGACGATTGTCGAGGGCGTGCGCATCGCGCTGGAAAACACCGCCCCCGAACTCGCCGCCGACATCGTCGACCAGGGCATCGTCCTGACCGGCGGCGGCGCGCTGATCGCCGAACTCGACGAGCTGCTCAAGGAAGCAACCGGCCTGCCGGTAACGGTTGCCGAGGATCCGCTGACCTGCGTGGCGATTGGCACCGGCCGCGCGATGGAAGATCCCGCCTTCCGCGGCGTGTTGCAGCAAGCCTGATCGGGTACCGCTGAACCATGGTCCGCCCGGCACATCGGCGTCCGGGGCAATCCCGCAAGGCTCAGACCAGCCTGTTCGTTGCCTATGTCATTGCGGTGACGGGCGCGGTCGCAGGGCTGTTGCTGGCGATCCTGTCGGTGGTTGACCCCGTCGGCTTTGCCCAGCTTCGCGTGGCAAGCCAGGAAATCACCGCGCCCGTCGCGCGCGTGTCGCGGTCGGTCATCGGTTCGATTTCGGGCATCGACGACAGTGTCGGCGCCTATGTCAGCGCAGGTTCGCAGAACCGGCGGCTGCGCAGCGAGCTGGCCGACACCCGCCGCGAATTGGTAGCGACCAGCACCTTGCAGGAAGAAAACCGCCAGCTGAAGGCTCTGCTCAAGCTGCAGGAAGCCGACAAGACGGCGCTTGCCAACGGTTATCTGCTCACCTCAACCTCGACCAGCAGCAAGCGAATCGCGCTGCTCAGCATCGGGCGCAATCTGGGGGTGGCCGCGGGGCAGCCGGTGCGCGGTGCCGATGGGCTGATCGGTCGCGTGCTGAGTTCGGGGCCGTCGGTGTCGCAGGTGCTGCTGCTGACCGACGTCGACAATATCGTGCCCGTCCGCCGCGCCCGCGACGGCCTGCCCGCGCTGGCCTATGGCCGCGGCAACGGCGATCTCGACGTCCGCACCCTCAACATCGCGAACAATCCGTTCAAACCCGGCGACATATTGGTGACGTCGGGGACGGGCGGCCTCTATCCGCCGAACATTCCGGTCGCGATCGTCGTGCGGCGACAGGATGATGGCGCGCTCGCCCGCCCCCTCGCCGACCCCGGCAAGGTCGATGCGGTGTCGGTGCTGCGTCCCTACACCCCCGACAATATCGAAGCGCAGCCCGCCCCTGCCCCGCCACCGCCAGCGGCCGCAGGCGCCACCCCATGAACAACCGCGCCGCGCCGCGTCTGGGCGAACCGGCATCGCTATGGCGCATGCGGATCGTGCCGGTCGCCACGGTCATGATCGCTTCGGCGCTGCCGCTGATGCTGCCGCTGGTCGCCAACTCGCCGGTGCTGCCGCCGCTCGGCCTGCTGTTCTTTCTTTGCTGGCAATTGCTGCGCACCGAAATGTGGCCGGTTTGGATCGGTCTGCCTTTGGGATTGTGGGACGATCTGTTCAGCGGCCATCCCGTCGGCACGGCGGTCGGGCTGTGGACGCTCGCCAGCATCGCGATCCATTATTCGTCGCAGCGCATCTATTGGCGCGGTTTCCTGCACGACTGGGCGATTGCCGCCTTGCTGATCGCGATCATCCAGTCGCTGACGGCGCTGATTGTCCATCCCGATGCCGCGACCGGGCGTGTGCTGGGTCTGGTTGTGCCGCAGATCATCATCTCGGCGCTGCTGGTCCCGCTGTTCATGCGGCTGACCGGCAAGTTTGACAATTTCCGCCTGAAACGCCGATAATCGCCCTAGTCTGAAACGAATGCCGCGCAAGAACCCGCCTATCACCGAAGCCTGGAGGGGAATCACCTTCACCCGCCGCGCGCTTGTCGTCGGCGGCGCGCAGGCAGCGGTCGGGCTCGCACTGGCGGCGCGCATGACGTACATCTCGGTCATCGACAACGACCGCTATGTGCTGGAATCGGAAAGCAACCGGGTCAATCTGACGCTGATCCCGCCGCGCCGCGGCTGGATCGTCGATCGCCATGGCAAGGCGCTGGCGAACAATCGCGTCAGCCTGCGCATCGACATCATTCCCGACCGCTTGCACAACCGCGAATTCGTGCTGGGCCAGATCCGCACATTGCTGCGGCTCGACGGCGATACGATGGACCGGATCAATCGCGACCTGAAAGCCGCCTCGGGTTTCCAGCCGGTTGCCGTCGCCGAAGACATGAGCGAGGCCGAATATGCCTCGATCCTCGTCCGCCTGCCCGAACTGCCCGGTATCGCACCGCAGCGCGGCTTTGCGCGCAACTATCCGACCGGCGCCGCGGTTGGCCATCTGATCGGCTATGTCGGCGCCCCAAACGCCGAGGAATATCAGAAGGCAAAGGACCCGCTGTACATCACGCCGGGGTACAAGATCGGCAAGGACGGGCTGGAGAAATATTTCCAGCCGATGTTGAAGGGAAAGCCCGGCGCGCGGCGGGTCGAAGTCACCGCACGCGGCAAGATTGTGCGCGATCTCGACACCCAGCCCGACGTTCAGGGCAAGACCGTCCACCTGACTATCGACGCCGATTTGCAGGAATATGCAGCGCGCCGCATGGGCCGTGAATCGGGGGCCGTCGTCGTCATCGACTGTCTGACCGGCGACATATTGTCGTTCATTTCGATGCCCAGTTTCGACCCGAACAGCTTTTCGGACGGGATCAGCAATAGCGAATATAGCTGGCTACGCGCCGACGATCACCAGCCGCTGATCAACAAGGCGACGCGCGGGCTGTATCCGCCCGGATCGACGCTGAAGCCGATGGCGGCGATTGCCGCGGTCCAGCACGGCGTCGACCCCGGCGAGCGGCATACGTGCATCGGGGGCTACCGGCTCGGCAGCCGCTTTTTCCGCTGCCTCGGCACGCATGGCAGCGTCGACATGGCGACCGCGATCGAAAAGAGCTGCAACAGCTATTTCTACTGGCTGGCGCACCGACTGGGTTATGACGCGATGGCGCCGACCGCCAAGCTGCTCGGGCTGGGTGAAGAATTTCAGCTGGCGGGCAGCAACCAGCGATACGGGACAATCCCCGACAGTGCGTGGAAAATGCGCCGTTACGACCAGAAATGGTCGGCGTCGGATTCGCTGAACGCCGTGATCGGCCAGGGCTATGTCAGCGTCAATCCGCTGCAACTGGCGGTGATGACGGCGCGGATCGCGTCGGGGCGCAGGCTGTATCCGCGGCTGATCAACCGTGAATTTCGCAACGAACCTCTGCCCTTTTCTGCCGAAGCGCTGGCCGTCGCGCGCTCGGGCATGGACCGGGTGGTCAACGGCGCCGGGACCGCGGTGCGCAGCCGCCTGCCGCTCGACGGCATCACGATGGGCGGCAAGACCGGCACCGCGCAGGTCCGCGGCCTCGCCTCGGGCTCGCGCGGGCAGAGCGGCGCATGGAAATATCGCGACCACGGGCTGTTCGTCTGTTTCGCTCCGGTCGAAAATCCGCGCTATGCCGCGTCGGTGGTGATCGAACATGGCATGGGCGGATCGCGCGCCGCGGCACCGATCGCCAAGGACATCTTCACCTTCCTCTACGACCGCGAAAAGGCGATGGAAGCGCTGGAGACGTTCGAAGCCGGTTGGGGTGGCAACATCAAGGAACGCATGGACCGCGACTATGCCGCGTGGAAATCGGGCGCGTCGAGCGATCCCAATCCGGAGCTGCCACAATGATCGTCGTGCCGCCCGCCATCCAGCGCATTCCGTGGAAACTGATCGCGCTGCTCAGCGCCATCACGGGCTTTGGAATTCTGGTACTCTATTCGGCAGCGGGCGGCAGTTTCACGCCGTGGGCGGTGCAGCAGACCATTCGCTTCCTGGTCTTCCTGACCGTGGCGATGGTGATCGGGCGCCTTCCGATCCGGATTTTCGAGGATTTCTCGTACCTTGCCTATATCGGGGTGCTGATCCTGCTGATCGCGGTCGAGCTGCTCGGCTTTGTCGGCGGCGGCAGCCAACGCTGGCTCAACCTGGGGTTCATGAACCTCCAGCCCTCCGAACTGATGAAGGTCACGATCGTCGTCGCGCTGGCGCGGTTCTACGCGCAGTTGCCGCCCGGCAACAACCGCAGCTGGACCGCCTTGTGGCCCGCGCTGATCATGATCGGCCTGCCCGCGGCGCTGGTGATGCTGCAACCCGACCTTGGCACCGCGCTCTCGATCTGCATCGGCGGCGTGGTGGTGATGTTCGTCGCCGGGCTGCCCTTCTGGTGGTTCGGCAGCACCGCGATCGCGGGGGCGGCGGCGCTGCCGGTGCTGTTCTCCTTCCTCCACGATTATCAGCAAAAGCGCGTGCTGATCTTCCTCGACCCCGAAAGCGACCCGCTGGGCGCAGGCTATCATATCAGCCAGTCGAAGATCGCGATCGGATCGGGCGGGGTCGGCGGCAAGGGCTTCCTCAACGGATCGCAAAGCCACCTCGATTACCTGCCCGAAGGTCACACCGACTTCATCTTTGCCACAATGGCCGAAGAATGGGGGCTGATCGGCGGCCTCGCGCTGCTCTTTGCCTTTTTCCTGCTGCTGCGATGGGGCACGCGCGTCGCGTTGAAAGCCCGCACGCGCTTTGGCCAGCTGACCGCGGCAGGGCTCACCATGACGATCTTTTTCTACATCGCGATCAACCTGATGATGGTGATGGGGCTGGCACCGGTGGTCGGCATCCCGCTGCCGCTCTTTTCCTATGGCGGATCGTCGATGCTCACCATCATGACCTGCGTCGGCATCATGCTGGCAATCGAAAACGACAGCAAAACCGGAACCCGCCGCCTGCATTGAGAAAAATCTTTGGCAAAGGCATTGCGTTCCCCCGACTGCCATGATAGCGGGCCGCTCGCTTCGCAGCAAAGAGCATCGCTCGCCGCCGCCAAGCGCGCCGAAAACCGGCAGTGGACGCATAGCTCAGTTGGTAGAGCAGCTGACTCTTAATCAGCGGGTCCTAGGTTCGAGCCCTAGTGCGTCCACCATTTTTCAATGACTTAGTAGTGATTACGTAGCGGTGATCCGGCGCGGGGTCCCACTGGGGTCCCAGAGCAATTTGCCGCCTATGAAACGTGAACCTGCACATCATAGCCCAGAGACCGCAGCGCCTTTGACGTGCGGCCGTTCCTTGGAGGAAACTTGTTCGGCATCGCCCAGCCAACGAGCTCCCCGTATGCGCTAATGCCCATGCATTCGAGTTTCCATTTAGGATCAGCGACCGCTTCCCAGAGGCGCTCGGGCAAGAGATCATCGGGACCGCCATACAAAATATGGCCAATCACATCTGTCACGCGCGAACCATTTTCAGATTTTGCGCTCCAAATGTGCTCGCTTAGCGCATCTAATTTTTCCGGAATAGAATATTTGATCCCAGTAGTTTGTAAGCCCACTATGCTGTTGCGGACCCTTCGGGAATACTCGATCATCGCATGGACATCGCCAGCCACCTGACGAAAATCAGATTTTGAAAGTTGGCGAAGCGCATCCTCCTTCAGCATATCCTGAAGTCTCAGCGCCGTGACATTTATCGCCACATCCTCATTTGTTGGCGCGCTCGCCAGCGCTCTCCACCAATCGACTGCCTCGTCACGCGCCCTGACAGGGTTTTTCCTGTTTTCTTCAAAGTGCCGCTCGTAATCAGCGCGCCTCCCATCAAAGGTGCGATGATAATAATGGGCATGCAGAAACTGATCGGCCTGTGCCCCGGGTGACGCGGTTACACCGACCCATGCCGGGCGATTGGCAGCGAGGCTCACAGCTGAGCCGATATCTCTCAGGATTTGCAGAGTGGAATGCCACTCATCGAGAAACGCGGCCTTCCGGCGATCATCCGCCTTCCGTGGCGATGTGTGAACCAGCCCAGACCAATGCTTTATGCTTGGATGCTTCCAAAAGTTATCCGCGGGCACCTTCTTGGCATCCAGCGCCTTCGCCCTGCTGATCATCAAATCCCGAAGCTCCTCGGTGAGCATAGTCGCGTTGATGTCCAGTTCGGCGAACAGGCGATTCAGATCGCCCTCAAATTGACTATCAATCTCAGATTCCGCGAAAAAGCATCCTGCTTCGACGTTGGAATTCCAAGCGGAGTAAGTCAGATTGGCGGAGCCGATGTAAACGCCGTATCCCCGCCACCAAATGACCTTCGCGTGGTGATGTTTCACGAGCTTGCACACAAACTCTGGTGACTTACGGTTAAGAAACAGGTTCAAAATCTCAACGCGAACAGGGACTTCTTCATCGAGGCGCCCCCAGAACTTAAGCGGAATATCGTTGTCGAAACACCAACGGATAAGAGATCCGGAGTCATTTGCATCGGTGGCATATGCAACGGCCGCCCAGACCGTCTCCGTGATTCTGGTCCCACCGTCGATTGCGCTCGCTTCTTCGATGATGTTGCGAAGATAGTCACCGTTGATGCCCCCTAGTATTACTCTCACGCCACCTCCCCCATTGATCCCCGAGCGAATATGTATCGCCTGCGAACCAAATATCGACAATCGATCTCTTGCGCACTTACAGTGCGGCATGCCAACCGCCTATCACGCCAAATATTTTGCCCATGACCTGACCAAGCGGGGCCCTCCCGGCGCGGCTGATCAGCTTTCGATGGCGCTGTTCGATGCGTCGGTGGACCTGAACCCTCACCAGATTGAGGCGGCCATGTTCGCCCTGCAATCGCCGCTTGCGGAAGGTGTGATCCTCGCGGACGAGGTTGGGCTGGGCAAGACGATCGAAGCCGGGATCGTTCTCTGCCAAAAATGGGCGGAACGAAAACGGAAACTCTTAATCATCTGCCCGGCTTCGATTCGGCAGCAGTGGGCGGCGGAGCTGACGGAGAAGTTTAATCTGCCCGCGATGGTGCTGGACGCAAAAACCTATCGCGCCCTTAAACGTGACGGGCAACCGCGCGCTTCATTGTCGCCTCGTGCCAGCTTCCGCCCTGATCGGTCTCGCTCGAAGTCACGAACCGTGCTCCAGCGATATGGGCCATCGCGGTTTCATGGGTTCGGCCTTTCCCCTCCAAGAAAGTCTCGGCCGCCGCCTCGCGATGATAGGTGCCCATGATCGAGGCCAGCGTGTTGAAGAGCACACCCTTGCCGTTGCCTCCGGGGCCGTTGATGATCAGCAGCGCGTGCTCCGTCACGCTACCCGACAGGCTGTATCCCGCCCATCGCTGGAGGAACCCGACCTTGTCCATATCACCCCGGCATATCTGCCTAATGAAGATGTTCCAGCGTTTGCATTCCGACCCGAAGTCAGGATCGACCGAAGTTCGGTTGACGATGTAGACACCCGGTTCCGGGGTAATCGGCGTAGGCTGTCGTTTTAGGCTGAAAACGCCCGTCTTCGTCCCGACGAGCAAAGGCTCGGCATCGATTTGGCCGGCGGACACATGAAGCGCCTGATCGCGCTTGGCGAAACCCTTCACATTGCGCACGACATTGAGCGATCCCTTCCACTTGGGATCAATGTCGTCCCGACTATCAAGCAGATCGCGGATCAGGCTGTCGATGCGCAAGGAGATATCCTTTTCCCACGTCTTGCCGTCCTTGATGATCCATGCGTCCCATTCGGGAACGTAGCGGACAAGGCGCCCGCACTGCTCCCGGAACAGGTGCGCCGCTTCGCTCTCCGATTTGATGTTCCCGCTCATGCCGCCTGCTCCCGCTCGGCCGCGAGCTTTGCAATATGCTCGTGGATTTCCGACGCCAGCCATGCGACTGAATGCGCTCCGATGCGGACACGCTTGGGGAACTGGCCGGCGGCTTCAAGCCGAAGCAAGGTCGATGGAGAAAGGTTGAGGCCAAGGCGCGGAAGGTCGCCGCGCGTCAGCAATATCTTGTTTGATGGTGGTGCCGTCATGTCGAATGTCCTTTCGTTGTCGTGATTGACGGCAACGAAATATTCCCAGACGGCGAAGAGATTCCACAAATCGCGAAAAGCACGACACCGGAAAATCCGGTGGAATGTTTACAGGTGCCAGTTGGGGTCTTGGACGCACATCTGGATTAGACGGACGAGCTGCTCATCCCGTCCTGCGATTTCCGCATATATGTGGCGCATGGCAGCAGGAAACGGATCGACACGACGGCGCGTATTTTCTTCGTCGATCGAGACATAGACGCCTTGTCGCGGCGTCAGGCCCGGTAGGTGCTTGCGGACGGCCCCATAGATTTCCATGAAAATATAAAAGCGCAGTTCCTGATTAGTCGCAGCATCCGCTTTTTGCTCCCCGCGCAAATTTCTCATCAGGCGGGTCGAGTATGCCAGCAGGGAGTGCAGTTCTGCGGTCAGCTTTTCACGATCGGGGAACTCGGCGAATTCGTGTTCATAGGGCCATGTCGAGAACCAAGGACGTTGCTGCTCGGCGATTGCTGCGATCAGCTTCTCGGTTGGGTTCACAACATTGGCCAGTAGCCAATCTGCGCGCTGGGTCAGGGTCTTGTTGAATGAGCTGCCGACAAGATCGCACGGCGTCGTTTCGATGATACGGCGATAGCGCGCACCGATATCGAGCAGTTCAGCACGCAACGCGCTCAGCGCGGCCTCGTCGGATATCCCCGACTTCTCGCGGAATGCGGTCATCCATCGGTCATCGAACTGCGCCAACTTCTCCACGCTTACCCCCTTTAAAATGCCGCGAGGTCGATCACTGATCCCAAGGCGCTTTCGTGCGCAGCAGTTTTACCAGCCTTTCTTCTGCCACTGGAGGACGATCTAAAGTCGCCAAAAGGTGATCGTAACTTTCCCGACTGACCACGATGACCCGCTGGTCGAGGATTGCCTCTTCAGCGGCGCGGCGCGCTGCCTCGATCATGAAGTCAGCCCGCGAGCGCCCTTGAATGCTGGCCGCCTTGTCGATGAGCGCGCACGTCTCTTGACGGACGCGCAGTCTGACAACTTTCAGGTTTTCTCGATCCGCGGGCATGTCGATCACGTTTCCTTTCGGAACGAGGCATATCACATATGGTGGACGGCCTGTGCTGAGCTTTGCCGAGAAAGTTGCGCCAGATATTCGCCCCACGTCTCCAACGCCTCCCGCTTCTCGCGGTCATAGCCATAGCGATTGTAAACAGCCGCCACGCCGGAAATGGTGCCCGAGATATGGTTCAGGACCTTTTCGACGACATGCGGTGCGACACCTGCCCGCGCCATGCCCGAGGCGGCGGTTCGCCGTAGATCATGCAAGCGCCAGTCGGCTGTTTTCGAGCCTTCGGATAGACGGCGCAGCATCTTCGAAAATCCGCTGACCGGCGAATTGCGGGTGGTGGTGAACACATAGTCGCAGTCGAGGAAGCGCGGCACCTCGTTCAAGACGTCGAACGCGTAGGGGCTGAGCGGCACGACATGCGGCTTGCCGTTCTTCGACCGCTCGGCGGGGATGACCCATTGCTTGGCGTCAAGATCAACCTCGCTCCAGCGCATTTCGGCCAACTCGCCCCGGCGCTGCGCGGTCGCCAACAGGATCGGTACGAACTGGCGGAACGGATAGACATCGTTGTGACACGCGCGCAGCAGCCGGACGATTTCGTCATCCTCCAGAACCCGGTCGCGCGACTCCTCCTTGGTCGGTGCCTTGAGGCCGGTAATCGGACTGATATCGACAATACCGCGCTCCACGCACCAATTGAACAGCTTACGGATATTCGAGAGGATACGGTTGGCCTGATAGGTTGATCCGCGTGCAACGGCGGCGTCCATGATCTCCAGCACGTCAAACCGCTTGATCTCGCGGATATCACGCTGCCCGAAGGTGCCAACAAATTCGAGCTCCAAGATACGCTCGGCTTCGCGCCAGCTCTTATTGCGAGCCTGCGCGTGAAGGCGGATGAATTCCCCGCACACGGATTCGACCTTCATGTTGGGAGTGCGGCGGCGCTTGGTCGGATCAATGCCCTCATCGACCTGGCGCAAAATATCCATCGCCTTCTCGCGGGCCGTGGCCAATGTGATGCGAGGGAAAACGCCCAGCTTCATGCGCTTCTGATCGAGCCCGTAGCGGAACTTGACCGAGAAGACCTTTTGCCCCTGCGCCGAGACCCGAACGCTCATTCCGGGGCAATGAAGATCATGAACCTCATAGCGTTTCGCCTGCGGCTTCAGGGCTTCAAGTGTCTTGTTGGTCAGGGCCTTCTGCATGTGTCATCCTTTCGAATGACACCTCAATAATCATGGAAATTAGCCAATCTCAAAGGAATTCCTAGCATCCGAAGGACCTGCATGAGGAAAGTGCAGCGCGGTGCGATTTGAGCATGCCGCCTATAACCGGGGGGGGGTGCTTTAGATCGACACTTTGCATCGATATTCGTACCAGATGGCGCGACACTGATTCCGAGTTTTTCAGTCTCACGCGATTACGTGTCGGCTATCAACCGCGTGCGGTCGCCTTGAGCGTGACACGTTGCGCGCGATCACGAATGACATTCGCCTGTGCCTCTATCGGCCCCCCATCGCCAAGTCCCGGAACCTTCAGGTCGCGCTCGATCTCATCGGCCACGGCTTCCGCCAGTTGCGATGCCCGACGCCGCACAAAGGGCGCTGCAACGCCCGCGTCGGCTGCAAACCGATCAAAGTGCTTGCTCTCCAATTGCTCCAATGTCCCGGCCCCGCCGAATGTCATCGCGAAGCGCGGCGACAACTCGGCCCACATCACCGTCCCGACCAGATCATAGAGGGGAGCAAGGACGATCGGATTGCCGACGCGTTCCTGTCGTAGCAGGCTAAAATTCTTCGCATGGGCGTCGGCATTGCCGATGATGACATTGAAGATGGCGGCATCAACCAGCTTCAGCACTTCAGGCGCAGGACGCGCCGTCGCCTCACGTAGCAAGGCGAAGCAATCCCGAAACACTGGCCCGCCTTCAGCCGCATATTTGCGGTTCGATGGAACGCCGAGCGCCTGCGCAAAATCCTCTTGGTGCAATCGCCGGGCTTCGCCATCCGTTGTCACACGATCGTAGCGGGTTACAAGCAGATAGGGCCGCCCGTTGACCTGCCTCCATTGGGCATCCACCGCATCGAGACCCACGGCGCGCGCGAGGACGAGGCAAAAGGCCTCATTCGCGGCAAGACCGGGAAAGCGGTCCGGTTCGGGCTTGATCAGATGGGTAGAAGGCTGGCCCGGTAACGGAACGGCGATCTCGCCATCAACTAGCACGACTGGCAGCTTGGACTGCGCACCGGCAAGACTGAGACGAGCGCCGCCTTCCCCAGCAAGCATGGGCACGCGCGGCAGTCGGCCGATCAACTCGCTAAGCGCGGTATCATCCAAGGGCTCCGAGTCGCCCGTCATCGCCTGTGGCGGATGTTCGCCTGTGGGCAGAAACGCGAGCGCGCCCGCAACATCACCGCCTAGCGCCGCCAGCAAGCGAAACGGGTTGTCGGGAGAAACGCCGAGCGCACGGGCAATCGCGGTGCGCTGCCCTTCCTCGGGAAGCAGACCGCCGAATACGGCCTTGCAGATGGCGTCGTCATATTCGGCTTCACGCTTGGGCATCGCGCGCGACAAATCCGACGTCGCGGGATCGGTCAGCCAGTCGGGCGCATAGGCGAAGTGCATCGCGCCGCCGCGATCGATCGAAAGCGTCCCGGCGATACGCTGCCCCCACCAGACACTCAGGCTGTCGAGGATCGGCCCGCTCATTGCGGTCGCCGAATATCGAGCGAGCATCCCAGCGCCGCGAGCACCGCCAGAACCCGGCCAAGCTGGACCGTCGGCTTACCTCGTTCCAAGTCCACAAGGAAACGCACGCCAACGCCGCTGGCAGCGGCAAGCTCTGCCTGACGCAAACCCAGCGCCTTGCGCTCCTCACGCACGATTTTTCCTATGGCGTCAGTGTTAAGCATAATGGTTTTCCCGATCGGGACATTATGAGCTTTTTCGCCCTGATGCAAGGATAATATTCCCGATCGGTAAATTTTATGAGTTCGAGCGATACAGCAATAGGATTTTTACCGATCGGGAATATCTATCGCTAAGCGACATTGTGGGCGCCAGGGGCCATATCACGAGACAAATAACGACTTCGTGACTTTCGCCTCGCGCAGATAACGAAGCCGTTACCAACCGGCACGAGGTCACCATCATAACGTCGCCGGGATTTTTCCTGACGCAGACACCTATGATCGATATGACGATGCGGCGAGGCTGGTGGATAAGCCTCCGCGCCATCTCTCCATCGCTCTGATACCCAGAAATTTGACGATCTTCCGTGTGGGTATCAAGGGGGTCCCGGGCGCCCGAACTTGCATGAATGGACGTGAAGAAATACGCCTCGGAATCAGCGGGTCGAAGATACGTTTTTGTGTTCCCCAGATGTAAAATGACGCAGATTGACTACTAATAACAATAGCTTAAGCCACGCTCTTAATCAGCGGGTCCTAGGTTCGAGCCCTAGTGCGTCCACCATTTTTCAAGCAGATGAGCAACCGCCAAAGCCGGCAGACGTTGCGCATTTGTGACCCCGCCATTGCTTGCCCTTCGCTTTCGCTGCTGTGCCCGATGCCATCACGACGCCCGTGAGGCCGCGTAAGTGGAGTTGTTCGACCCCGACCTGATCTGGCCTATCGTCGGCGCCATCGTCGCGAGTGCGATCATCGGTGCCGAGCGGGAGTATCGGGCAAGCCCCGCGGGACTTCGCACGCATATTCTGGTCGGCCTGTCGTGCTGCCTGCTGATGCTGTCGGCCGTGCATCAGATGGCATGGCTCAACGACGCGCCGATCGAGGTCGTCCGCATCGATCCGGTACGGATGGCGCATGGCATTTTGACCGGCATCGGATTTCTGTGCGGAGGGGTCATCTTTCGCGAAGGGTTCAACGTCCGCGGGCTCACCACCGCCGCATCGCTGTGGATGACGGCGACGCTGGGTATGCTGTTCGGGATCGGCTTCTACCAGTTGGCAATCTTTGGCGCGGCGGCAACGCTGCTCGTGCTGGCGGCGGTCACGATTACCGGCAAACGGGCGCCGCAACAGCGCATCGTCCATTTGAAGGTTCGCTATCGCCGGTCCCAAGCGATCGCGCTGAGCGGCTTCAGCGCGCTGCTGGCGGGCCATAAGCTGAACTCCATCACGATCGATCAGCATATGGCCGACGATGTCGTCGAATATGGCGCGATCGCACAGGGTTATAACGAGGACCGCGCCGAAAGACTGGCTGCCGTCCTGTCAGACGACCCCCATGTCACCGGGTTCGAAATTCGCCCCCAACAGGCTTGATCGTGGGCGAGTAGGTCGGCGAATCGTTACAATCCGCGTTCGATGATCCGCGCTGTACTGCCCCGCGGACGCGGTCGAAATGTGCCGCGATGTGACGCGTGTAGGGCCAGCCGGATTCCTGAACGACCAGATCATTGTCCTGCCAGGCGATCAGGTTCCGCAGCTCGAACGCAGCCATCGCGCTATGCGCGGCATCGCGCAACGGCATGTCGATCCGCGCCCTTCCCCGGCACAAAAGGTCGCGAATGATCGCGCCGCGCTCGCCATCATCGGCGTCGATCGCCACGCCGCGGACCGCGGTCAATTGCCCCGCGGCGATCTGCTCGCGATACGCACCGGCGCGCTTTTCGTTCTGGACGATCAGGTCCGGAAATTTGCTGATCGCGCTGGCCCCAAAGCCGAGGAGGATCGACGCGTCGTCGTCGGCAAACCCCTGGAAATTGCGGTTCACCCTCCCCTCGCTTGCCGCAATCGCCAGCGTGTCGGTGGGCAGCGCGAAATGATCGAAGCCGATCGGGATATAGCCCGCCGCGGTGAGGCGGTCGAAGCCGAGCGCAGCCTGTTCGAACCGCAGCCGGAGATCGGGCAGGTTGCTGGCGTCGATCCGCCGCTGGCGCGGGATCATCGCGGGTAGATGGGCGTAGCCGAACAATGCGATACGGCTGGGCGCGAGGCGGATCGTTTCGTCGAGGGTCGCGTCGAGGTCGGCGAGGCTCTGTCCGGGCAGGCCGTACATGAGGTCGAAGTTGATCGCATCGATCCCGCGCAGGCGCAGGCTGGCGACCGCATTTTCAATCTCGGTGAGCGGCTGAACACGACCGATCGCCTGCTGGATCTGCGGTTCGAAGGTCTGCACCCCCAGGCTGACGCGCGTGACGGATGAGGCGGAGAGAACGCGCGCCCATTCGGCCGAAAAGCCGCGCGGATCGATCTCGATCGAAATTTCTGGATTGCTAACGTCGAAGACGGTGAGGATGCGATCGAGAAGGCGCACGAAATCGATCGGTGCAATCGCATTGGGGCTGCCGCCGCCGAACGCAATGCGCTGCACCCGCGCCCGCCCGCCGATCCGTTTGGCGACCATGGCGATTTCGGAGCGGAGTGCGGTCAGATAGTCGGTGAGGCGCTGGGTCCGGTTGGCGGCGCCCGTATTGCACCCGCAATACCAGCAAATCTGCTCGCAGAACGGGATGTGGATATAGAGCGAAACGGGGGTCGCCGAAGCGATCCGGTCGAGCGCCGCCACATAATCACCGGCGCCGACATCATCGGTGAATTCGACCGCAGTCGGATAGCTGGTGTAGCGTGGTACCGGCGTCGCCAGCAGGTCGGGGTGATAGCTCCACATGGTGACGGATTAGGTCGCGGCTGGCGCCGCCGCATTGACGCAGATCAACGGCGCCATCAGCAACAGCCCTTGCGGACGCCCGCCGATTTGCTGCGCCGTTCGGTCATGGCGTGGCAGGCCTTGGCGCACGGCCCGCCACCTTGATCGTCCGTATCATCGGGTACGAGCAGCATGTGGCGCCCGCCGCCGCAATCGGGAACGATCAGGACGCGGGCATCGACGGCGAGCGGCGTGAGCGCCAGCGCACCGACGCCGATCAGCGAAGCGATCGCGCGGCCGATCATGCCGCACCCTCCTCTTCATCTTCGACAAAAATGCGTAGCGCTGCGCCGTCGAGATCGTCGAACTGACCGCGGCGCAGCGACCAGAAAAAGGCAGCGAGCCCGAGCAGGCCGAGCCCCAGCGCGATCGGGATCAGGACCGCCAGACCGTTCATCGGACCGCCCTTTTGAGCCGCATCGCGTTGCCGACAACGAGCAGCGACGATCCCGACATCGCCAGCGCGGCGACCAGAGGCGTAACATAGCCCAGAAACGCCAACGGCACGGCGATCGCATTGTAACCAATCGCCAAGGCGAAGTTCTGCCGGACGATCGCCTGCGTCCGCCGCGCCATGCGCAGCGCCGCGACGATCGGCATCAAGCGGTCGCCGAGGAAAATGCAGTCCGCGGCATTTTTGCCAACGTCGCTGGCCGACCCCGGCGCCATCGACGCATGCCCCGCCGCCAGCGCCGGACCGTCGTTCAGCCCGTCGCCGATCATCAGGACTTTGTGCGTCACGCTCTGGCGCGCGAGCGCGGCCAGCTTGTCCTGCGGGCTCATGCCGGTTTGCGCGGTCATCGCCAGTTCGCGCGCCACCGGCGCCACGGCCGCGGCGCGATCGCCGCTGAGGATCGACACGTCGACGCCCTCGGCGCGCAGCGCGTCGATCGCAGCCCGCGCATCGGGGCGCAGATGGTCGGCAAAACGGATCGTCGCAACAGTCGCGCCGTCGATCGACAATTGCGTCGCCAAGGCGTCGCCTTCGACCGGATCGCTCGGGCGGCCGAGCGTTACGATATGGTCGCCCCAACGCGCCTCGACACCGAACCCGGGAGTTTCGCGGACCCCGTGGACATCGGCGCGCGGCACGTCGATCGCCTGCAAACCGCGCGTCAAGGCTTCGCTCAGCGGGTGGCGACTGGCTTGCGCCAGCGCGAGGGCGAGCGATTGGAGCTGCGGGTCGAGACGATCGAGATCGCGCGCCTCGGGACGGCCGAGCGTCAGCGTGCCGGTCTTGTCGATCATGGCGCGGTCGACCTCCGCCAATCGCTCAAGCGCCGAGCCGTCCTTGATCAGCACCCCGACGCGCATCAACGCGCCCGCTGCGACGATCTGCGCCGCCGGGACCGCCAGCCCGAGCGCGCAGGGGCAGGTGATGATCAGCACCGCAGCGGCGATCAGCAGGCTCTGGTGCCAGCCGGCCCCGGCGACCATCCAGCCCACAAATGCGAGCAAGGCCAGGGCGTGAACCGCCGGCGCATAGAGTCGCGCCGCGCGGTCGGCAATGCGAACGTAGCGCGACTTGCCCTGTGCCGCCTCACCCATCAGGCGCGCGATGTCGGCCAGCGCGGTGTCGCTGCCAACGGCGGTAACCTTGACTTCGACCGGGCCGTCGAGATTGAGCGTGCCCGCGTGAACGCGGTCATCGGGGCGGACCAGCTGTGGCGCACTTTCCCCGGTCAGCAGCGAGAGGTCGAGGCGGCTTGCACCGCGAACGATCACCCCATCGGCGGCCAGTCGCTCGCCTGCGGCGACCAGCATCACCATCCCGGGGTTCAGCGCGGTCGCATCGACCCAGCGGCTCTTGCCATCCTTGCCGAGCACCATGGCGCCGGTACCCATATTGCGCAGCAGCGCCGTCACCCCACCGCGCGCGCGGTCGCGCATCACGCTGTCGAGCCAGCGACCGCAAAGCAGGAAGAACAGCAACATGGCGGCGCCGTCGAAATAGGCGTGCGGGCCGCTCGTCGCGGTTTCGTAAAGGCTGATCGCGCACACCAGCAACACGCCGATGCTGATCGGCACATCCATGTTGGTGCCGCCGCGGCTGAGCGCACGCCAGGCCGAGCGGAAAAAAGGTCGTCCGGCATAAGCGACCGTCGGCAGCGCGATCGCCGCCGACAGCCAGTGGAACAGATCGCGCGTCGCCCCCGTCGCGCCCGACCAGACCGATACCGAGAGCAGCATGATGTTCATCATGGCAAAGCCCGATACCGCCACCGCGCGCAGCAGCTCGCGACTGGTTTCGGCGTCCGCGTCGGTTTCGCCGGGGTTTTTGCCGATCGGATGCGCTTCGAACCCCAGCGTCGTGAACGCACCGATCAGGTCGGGCATTTCGGCATCGGGAACGCACGACAGATGGACACGCTTTTCGGTAAAGTTCACCCGCGCGGCCGCAATCCGGCGATCGCGCACCAAACCCTGTTCCAGCTTGGCGATGCACCCCGCGCAGCGGATGTCGGGAACCGCGAAATCGCGTTCGATCAGCGCCGCGGCGGTCATTGCATGTCCATCCGATAGCGTGCCTCATTCGCTCCGGTCCCGGTGCCTTGCCCGCCCACGATGTCGGGGCGCCGGGGGCCCGG
>JAFAGN010000016.1 GCA_023422695.1 Pseudomonadota bacterium | reverse complement strand
GCGTGATAGCATCGCGAACGACTCTCAGCGAAGGGACATGAGAATGAGCATCCTCGACAATCTTCTCGGCCAGCTTTCCGGCAACGATACGGTCGCGAACCTCGCGGCCAAGGTTGGCCTGTCACCCGAACATGTCGAATCGGCGATCGGCGCGCTTGCCAAGCATCACCCGATGCAGGGCGACACCGCAGAGGGCGCGGCCGCCGCAACCGGGCTGCCGCTCGACAAGCTGCAGGAAATTGTCGGCCATATCGGCGGCGAAGGCTCGCTCGGCCGCTTTGCCCAGATGCTCCAGCAGGACGGCGGCTCGGGCATCCTCGGCGCGCTCGATCGTGACGGCGACGGCAACCCGCTCAACGATCTTGGCGGTATCGCGGGGTCGCTGTTCGGCAAGAAGTAGGTCGGCGCCCCTTTCCCGTCATCGCGCCTCCGGCCTTCGCCGGGGGCGCGATGACGAAACGGGTTAGGAGCTGGCCCCCTTCACATATTCGGCGACATTCTGCGCCAGCACGTCCAGCGGCACATTGCCGCCCTTGACGACGACATCGTCGAAATCGCGCAGGTCGTATTTCGGCCCGAGCGCCTTTTGCGCAAGGCCGCGCTGACGGACGATCTCGCTGTGCCCGACCTTGTATCCGCACGCCTGCCCGGCCCAGCTGCAATAACGGTCGACCTCGCTCGCGACCTCGAGCGGGTTCGAGCCATTCTCCTTGACGAAAAAGTCGACGCCCTGCTCGCGCGTCCAGCGCTTCGCATGGAGGCCGGTGTCGACGACAAGGCGGCACGCACGGAACGCCAGCGACTGGAGATAGCCCAGGCGTCCGACCTCGAAATCGTCGTAGAGGCCAAGCTCGTCGGCAAGCTGTTCGGCATAGAGCGCCCACCCTTCGGAATAGGCGTTGAACGCCAGCATAGTACGGATCAGCGGCATCTGGTTCGCATATTCGCCCTGCCAGACATGCCCCGGGATCGCCTCGTGCATCGTCAGGTCGGGGAGCGAATATTTGCTGTGCAATTCGGTCGTGCGCAGGTTGATCCAGAATTTGCCCGGCACACTCCCGTCGATCGATCCGGCACCGCCATAGGCCGCGGGCGCGCCGGGTTCCTCGGCGAGCGGCAGGCGCTTCACCTCGACATTGCCCTTCATCAGGGTACGGAAGGCGCGCGGCAGCTCGGCGCGGATCTTGCCGAGCCAGGTCTGGATATAGGCGTGGATTTCGGCGCGTCCGGCGTCGTTGTCGGGGAATTTGAAGCGGGGATCCTTGGCCAGCGCGTTCATGCGGTCGCCGACCGAGCCTTGGGTATAGCCGAGTTTCTTCAGGATCGGGTCCATCCGCCCGTGCAGTTCGGCCAGCTCGTCGCGGCCCATCTGGTGCACCTCGTCGGGCGTCATCCGCGTCGTGGTGCTGGCGCGCAGCCCCCAGGCATACCATTCGTCGCCGCCCGGCCGCGCCCACATGCCGGCGTCCATCGTCGCCTTCGCGCGCTGCGCCTTCATCTCTGCGAGCTGGCGTTCGAGCGCCGGGACGACCGCGCCGCGGGTGATCGTTTCGGCACGCGGCCCCCAATTGCCCGCGATATTGCCCTCGCGCGTGCGTTTGGCGAGGCTTTCGACCAGCCCGCCGCCTTCGCGCGCGTCGGCGAGGCTTGCCTCCATCTGCTTGACTGCCTTGTCGATCAGGAAGGCGGGGGCGATCATCCCCTGCGCCCCAGCCGCTTTCAGCCGCTCGGTCTCGCCGTCGAGGACGCCCGGATAGGCATTGAGGCGCGACAGATACGCTTCGGCATCGGCGGCGGTCTTGACCGGATGGTCACTGTCGAGGAATTTCGGGACGTCCAGATAGGCGCCGACATTCTGGATCACGACATAGGGGGTGTTGCGCCAGCCGCCGACCGCAACGTCGCCATAGGGCAGGGCAAAACCGTCGAGCGCCACACCATAGGCGCTTTCGACCACCGCCAGGCTGGTGCGCGTCTTGTGGTCGAGGCCGGTCTTGTCGAAGGCGCGGACGCGCGCGACGTCGGCCTTCAGCGTATTGGCCACCGCCTGCTGCCCCGCCGCCGATCGGTCGGACAGCTTGCCGCGTTCGGCGGCGCGCGCGCCGGTGTCGATGCCGAGCGAGGTTGCGCCCTCAGGCGACAGCGCGAGCAGATTGTCGGCGATCGAGGACAGCAGCGCCTCGGCGCCCGCTTGCCCCGCGGCGGCGGTCGGTGGCGGCACGGTGGCAAGGACGCCCGGATCGCGGCTGCACGCCGCCAGCGCGAGGCTTGCCGCCCCGGTGCCAAGTGCGGCAATCGTCTGGCGGCGGGTGAACGGGGTGGACAGGCTCTGATGCACGCGGCGGCTCCCTTGCGACATTTGTTTCTGTTGAAACCTGTCTAGGCAGCGGGCGGCGGGGGTCAATCAAAAGGGGGCGGGAAAGCTGCCGCTTGCCCGCCCCCGTCGAAAATTATCGCGCGTTCGTCAGTCGGTCAGATCGGCGGGTACCTTGCCGCCATTTGCGGCGAGTTCGCGCATCACCGCCTTGTGCAGCCAGATGTTCATTTCGGCGCTGCCGTCGAGCGCGCCGGTATAACCCAGCTCGGTCGCCAGCTCCTTGCGATTGGCGAGGCTCGAATCGATGCCGAGCAATTTCATCAGGTCGACAATCGAGGTGCGCCAGTTGAGATCCTTGCCCGCCGCCTCGGCGGTCAGGATCGCGTCGACATCGACCTCGGCGGGCGGCGCGGCTGCCGCGGCGGCCATCGCGCTGGTCGCGGCGTCGAGCGCGGTGCCGACGGGGTTCGGCGCGGGCGCCGCAGGTTCTGCGGCGACCGCCTTCTTGCCGAAAATCGCGTCCTTGATGCTGCTGAAAATGCCCATGATTTCACTCCCACTATGACGCGGCCCAGCCCGGAACGGGCGAGTCGGTTGGCCGCAGGCTAGGACTATGCATTTGAAAATGACAGCCAAATGAACGACTCGTCCTTCGCCGCCGCGCTGGTATAGTTGGCGGTGAGGGCGCGGTCCGATCGGCGCCGGAGTGGGAGAGTGAAGACATGAACCTGACCGACATATTGGCGCAGGCCGGCGGCATCGAATCGATGGCGAAAGAGCTGGGCGTACCGCCCGCGATGGCGAAACAGGGTGCCGACGCGCTGCTCCCCGCGATCCTTGGCGGGTTCAAGAAACAGGCGCAATCGGGCGGGATCGAGGGGCTGGGCGGCTTGCTCGGCCAGCTTGGCGGCGGCGGGCTGCTCGATTCGGTGCTGGGATCGCAGCCGACGCCGGTCAGTCAGGGCAATGACGTGCTCGGGCAGATTTTCGGATCGAAGGACGTCAGCCGCACCGTGGCGGGGCAGGCGGCGACGCAAACCGGGCTCGATGCGGGGCTGCTCAAGAAGATGCTCCCGATCCTGGCGATGATGGTTGCGGGCTATATGGCCAAGCAGGGCGGTCAGCCCGGCGAGGGCGGCGGGCTTTCGGGCGGTTTGGGCGGCATGCTCGGCAATGTGCTCGGCGGCGCGATGGGCGGCGGTACGGCGCCGTCCGCAGGCGGCCTCGGCGGTCTCGGCAAGATGCTCGACATGGATGGCGACGGCAATCCGCTCGACGACATCATGGGCATGGTGAACAAGATGCGGGGATAACAATCCCGTCGCCCCCGCGAAGGCGGGGGCCGCTATCGACGTAGCGCAAGGTTGCCAGCGGCCCCCGCC
>JAFAGN010000012.1 GCA_023422695.1 Pseudomonadota bacterium | reverse complement strand
GGCGAAGCCATGGGGAGGGGGACCGCTTGCGAAGCAAGTGGTGGAGGGGCGACGACGTCAGCGCCAAAGCCCCTCCGTCAGCGCGTAGCGCTGCCACCTCCCCATCGCTGCGCGACAGGGAGGATCGACGTTAGCTTCTGATCGCCAGCTGACATCCGCGCTATCCACCCCCGGCCCTATCGATCGCGCAGCGGCCGCCGTGCTACCTCGTTCTCGATGATGTTGCGGATCGCGATCAGCGTTGTGAACGAATGAACGCCCTTGTCCTCGCCCAGCGCGCGGCGGGTGAAGGCGTCATATTCCTCCATCGTGCCGACCTGCACCTTGAGCAGGAAATCATCGTCGCCGGTCACGTCCCACGCGGCGGTGATCTCGGGATGTTGCACGATCGCGCGGGCAAAATTGTCCATCGTCTGTGGCCCCGCCTGCTGCATCTGGACCAGGACGTGCATCGTCAGCGCCGATCCGGTCAGCGCCGGATTGACCACCGCAATGTCGGCGACGATCACCTTTTCGTCGCGCAGCCGCCGCAAGCGGCGCAGCACCGCGGATAACGACAGCCCCACCTTCTCCGCCAGTATGCGCGCCGGTTCGAGGTTGTTCTCGCGGACCAGCGCGAGCAGGCGGCGGTCGAAACTGTCAAGATCGATCATTTTTCGCATAATTCATCGAATAGCGCAAAAGTTGGTCGCTAGCACGGTCAATTTTAGCGCCAATCGCCATTGAGGCGGGATTAGAAGGGAGTCGTCCGGGCCGCCCTCTCCCTCTTCACGCGGCGCCGGGTGCAGGAGATAAAGCCATGACCCCCACCCCCGAATCGAAGCGGCTCCATCGCCTGTGGACCGCCGTGATCGACGCGTCCGCCGCCATGGTCGCAATCCACTATGCGGCACCTTGGGCCGCGTCGGCAAACCGCCGCGGCGGCGACCTTGACCGCAACCATCGCGACAATTGCGCGGCGTAATCCTGACCGCGCCCACGGCATTATCGGGCCGTTTACGATAGCAGGCTTATGGTCGGCGCCCGGAAGGGAGCCGCACCATGAGCCTCGAGGATTTTTCGCGCGAAGTCATGGGCAAGGCGCCCAAGAACCGCAGCATCATCGACCGCATGGTCGTTACCGACGACAGCGGGTGCAGCTATGATCAGCAGGTGATGACCATTCGCCTGCCGCTGGGGGTCGGGCTGGCTGCGGTTGGCGGATTGCTCCTGGTCGCGTGGGCGAGCGACGATCCGGCGTGGACAAAACTGGTCGCGCAAATCCAGTCGATCGCGACCTTCTTTTAGCCGCGGCGGCTCAGGCAAACGCCCCCACACTTTCGATGAACTTGATCACCGAAATCGGTTTCGAAACATAGGACTCCGCCCCCGCGGCGCGGATCTGTTCCTCGTCGCCTTTGCCGGCATAGGCGGTGACCGCCATGATCGGGACGCTGCGCAGCGTCAGGTCGGCCTTCATCTGCCCGATCAGCTCGAGCCCGCTGACATGCGGCAGCTGGATATCCATGATGATCAGGTCGGGCGCCACCTCGCGCGCTTTCGCCAGCGCGTCGCGTCCGTCGCGCACCGGGTGGGCGGTATAGCCATGGGCGTTGAGCAGGTCGCAGAACAGGCGCAGGTTCAGCTCATTATCCTCGACGACCAATATGGTCTTGCCCATGATATTTCGCGTCCCCACCTTGCGTTCGCGGCCCGTTTAGGCGAATCGGCGCCGCGACACAATTGCCTCCCGGTGAAGGGAAAAATGCCTTGCGCGATGACGACGCAGCTCTGGCGCTTCAGGCGCTCGGCTGGATATTGAGCGACGAGCCACGCGCCGAGCGGCTGCTTGGGCTCACCGGCCTCGCGCCCGACGAGCTTCGCGCCTCGCTGGGCGAACAGGCGACGCTGGCGGCGATCCTGTCGTTTCTGACCGCCCATGAAAACGATCTTGTCGCCTGCGCCGACGCGTTGCAGGTGCCGCCCGCCACTATCGCCACCGCGGCGCAGCGGCTTGAAGGAATGACCATATGAACCGCCCGCTCGTCATCACCGACTGCGACGAGGTGCTGATGCACATGGTCGTTCCCTTTGCCGAATGGGTCGATGCCGAACATGGCGTGTTGTTCCGGATCGAGGACGCGAGTTTTGCCGGGGCGCTGAAGCGCAAGGAATGCGGCACGCCGTTGGAGGCGGCCGAGGTCTGGCCGCTGCTCGACAGTTTTTTCCGTACCGAAATGACCCGGCAATATCCGATCCCGGGGGCGCTGGCCGCGATGGCGGCGATTGCCGAGCAGGCCGACATTGTCGTGCTGACCAACGTCGGCCCCGACCATCAGCAGGCGCGGATCGACCAGTTGGCAAGCCATGATTTTCATGCGCCGGTGATCGGTAGCCGCGGCGGCAAGGGCGAGCCGGTGCGCCGCCTGATCGAACAATATCGCCCCTCGGTCGCCGTGTTCATCGACGATCTGGCGGGGCATCATGGCTCGGTGGCGACCGAGGCGCCCGACGTGTGGCGGCTGCACCTGGTGGGCGAGCCCGCGATTGCCGACAAGATTGCACCCGCCAAACACGCGCATGCGCGCATCGACGACTGGGCGGCGGCGCAGGACTGGATCTTTGCGCGCCTCGCCGAAAACATTCCCGCTCCCGCCGCGCAGACGGCCTAACAAGGAACCATCATGGACATCACCGCAAAGCTCGCCGAACTCGGCCTCGAACTGCCCAAGGCGGCGGCGCCCGTCGCCGCCTATGTTCCCGTCGTCGAACAGAACGGCCTGCTCTATGTCAGCGGTCAGCTGCCGTTTCGCGACGGGCAGGTGGTGACCGGGCGCCTTGGCGACGACATGGACGTCGCGGGCGGTCAGGATGCGGCGCAGCGCGTCGCGCTGATGCTCGTTGCGCAGATCGGGCAGGCGATCGGCGGCGACTGGTCGCGCGTCGAGCGCGTCGTCAAGCTGGGCGTCTTCGTCAACAGCGCGCCGAGCTTCACCGATCAGGCCAAGGTGGCTAATGGCGCGTCGGAATTGTTCGAGACGCTGTTCGGCGAAGCGGGCCGCCATGCGCGCGCCGCGGTCGGCGTCGCGGTGCTGCCGCTCGGCGCCGCGGTCGAGGCCGACGCGATTGTCGCGGTGAAACCCGCTTAAGGACTGCAATGGCCGAGGCGGACCCGCCAAACCGGACAATTTCGCTCGGCACGGGCGTCGGCGCGATCGACGCTGCGGCGTGGGATGCGCTGGCGGGCGGCGGCAATCCATTCGTCAGCCATGCTTTCCTGTCGCTGCTCGAGGAATCGGGCAGCGTCGGGCCGGGGACGGGCTGGCAGGCCGCGCCCTTGCTGGTCGAGGATGCGGCGGGCGGACTGGTCGCCGCCGCGCCGGCGTACCTCAAATCGCATAGCCAGGGCGAATATGTCTTCGACCAGGGCTGGGCCGATGCGTGGGCGCGCGCGGGGGGCGATTATTATCCCAAGCTCCAGATCGCGGCGCCTTTTACCCCGGTGCCGGGGCCGCGATTGCTCGCACCCGATAGCGATGATGCGCGGTTGCTGATCCGCGCCGCCGAAGCGGTGGTCCGGCAGAACGGATTGTCGTCCGCCCATGCGACCTTTGTCGCGCCCGAGCAGATGCCGCTGTTCGAAAGCGCGGGCTGGCTGGTGCGCCGCGATATCCAGTTTCATTTCGCCAATGCGGGCTACGCAAGCTTCGACGATTTCCTCACGACGCTGACCTCGGCCAAGCGCAAGCAGTTGCGCAAGGAACGCGCGCGGGCGGTGGAAGGGTTGCGAATCGAGGAACTGAGCGGCGATGCGATCCGCGCAGAGCATTGGGACGCGATGTGGCTCTTCTATCAGGACACCGGCGCCCGCAAATGGGGCCAGCCCTATCTGACGCGCGCGGCGTTCGACCTGATCGGTAAGCGAATGGCGCAGCAGGTCGTCCTGCTGCTTGCTTACGACGATGACCGGCCCGTCGCCGGGGCGCTGCATTTCCTTGGGGCCGACACGCTGTACGGACGCTATTGGGGGTGCCTGACCGACATCCCCTATCTGCATTTCGAGCTTTGCTATTACCGCGCGATCGATATCGCGATCGCGCGCGGACTGGCGCGGGTCGAAGCGGGCGCGCAGGGCGGTCACAAGCTGGCGCGCGGCTATGGCCCCGTCGCGACCTGGTCGGCGCATTTCATTGCCGATCCGGGCTTTCGCCGCGCGGTGGCCGATTTTCTGGAACAGGAACGCCGCGCCGAGGAAGCCGAAATGCAATGGTTGGAAGGGCATATGCCCTTTCGGCGGGCCGATTAAGGCCACCGCCGGATAATTGGCTCGCACGAAGACACAAAGACACGAAGTTGTCGTGCTGGCCGCGATGCGGCTCTGTCATTTAACCGGGAAAAAGCGCGAGGCCGGTCGGCCCGAGCCGATCTCTTCGTGTCTTTGTGTCTTTGTGTGAAAAATTCAGGCAGCAAACCGCCGTGCGGCCGGGCGGCGCGCCGTTTCGTCGAGCCAAGCGCGCGCCTGGCGCTGCGCTTCGGCGATTTCGTCGCGGCTCATCTCGTCGGACAGGTCGGCGCGGCATTGCTGGCCTTCCTTGTTGCCGCCGAGCGCCGCAAGGTTGAACCATTTATGCGCCTGGATCAGGTCGACATCGACACCGCCGGTCCCGGTGGAAAATGCGATACCCAGATCGAAATAAGCATTGGCGTCGCCGCGGGCCGCATCGAGCAAGCGGCTTTCGATCAGAAACTGCGCGGACTTCAGACTGTTGGCCATAAAAACCCCCTGTCGCCTCCCCCCACAGGAGGCTTCGGGGTCTAACCTTGCGGCTTATGGTCAACAAAGCGTTAACGCTGGGCGCAATTTCTTGTGAATAGAGTCAAAGAACGGCGAAATTCCGACGTTTTCTGAAACAATTAATCGACGGGATAATTGTCGATAAGCCGGGTTTTGCCCATCCGCGCGGCAGCGAGCAGGCGTGCGGGGCGCCGAAAAACGGTCAATCTTTCAAGGCTGTCGGCATCGGCGAGCGCGACATAATCGACGCTGTCGAACCCGCCCGTGACGATAGCCGCTGCCGCTTCGGCCAACGCTGCATCGACATCCACGCCCTTGGCAATTGTCGTTGCGGCGGCTTTCAAGGCATCGGGAAAGGCGGTCGCGGCGGCGCGCTGATCGGCCGACAGATAGGCGTTGCGCGAAGACAGCGCGAGGCCGTCGGGGTCGCGCGCGATCGGTGCGCCCAATATGTCGAGGTGGAAATCCAGATCGCGCGCCATTCGGCGGATGATCGCGAGCTGCTGCCAGTCCTTTTCGCCAAAGATCGCGACGTCGGGGCGAACCTGGTTGAATAATTTGGCGACGACCGTCGCAACCCCGTCAAAGTGGCCGGGCCGCGCGGCGCCGCAATAATCGGCGCCAAGTTCGGCGACCTCGATATGGGTGCTGTGCCCACCCGGATACATCACCGCGACATCGGGCGCCCAGAGCAGGCCGGCGCCTTCCTCGACCAGTAGCGCAGCGTCGCGCGCCTCGTCGCGCGGATAGGCGGCGAAATCCTCGTTGGGGCCGAATTGGGTCGGGTTGACGAAGATCGATACGACGACATGGTCGGCAACGCGCCGTCCCATACGCACCAGCGACAGATGGCCTTCGTGCAGCGCCCCCATCGTCGGCACCAGGGCGACGCTTTTCCCGCCCTGTTTCAGCGCGGCGATGGCGCGATGCAGCGTCGCGATATCACGGATGATTTGCACGCTTGCCCAGCCTCCGATATTGGCGGCGCCACTGCACCACTTGCGGCGCCGCCATGCGCCGCCAACCGGAAAATCGCAACTGCCCATGACGAACAGCGTGACCAAACCCGCCCCGCACCGCATCATCTTTGCCAATGAAAAGGGCGGCACCGGCAAATCGACCTGCGCGGTGCATTTCGCGGTCGCGCTGGCGAGCCAAGGCTGGAAGGTCGCGGGGCTCGATCTCGACCCGCGCCAGCGCACGTTTCACCGCTATCTCGAGAACCGCACCAACACCGCGAAGCGCCGCGACATTGATTTGCCGATCCCGCATTTCGAAGTGTTCGAAGGCACGACGATCGAAGAACTGGATGTACAGGTCGCGCGGATGACCGCCGATTGCGACTATTTTGTCGCCGACACGCCCGGCCGCGACGATGTGTTCGCGCGCCACCTCGCGATGACCGCCGACACGCTGGTCACCCCGATCAACGACAGCTTCATCGATTTCGATCTGATTGGCCAGGTCGATCCCGAGACATTTCAGGTCACCCGCCCCAGCTTTTATTCCGAACTGATCTGGGACACGCGCAAGGCACGCGCCAAGACCGACGGGCGGACGATCGACTGGATCATCCTGCGCAACCGCCTCCAGCATGTCGATGCGCATAATATGCGCCGCGTCGGCGAAGCATTGAGCCAGCTGTCGCGCCGCGTCGGGTTTCGTGTCATCCCGGGGCTAGGCGAACGCGTGATCTATCGTGAGCTGTTCCCGGCGGGCCTGACCCTGCTCGACAAGGCGCATCTTGGCGGCATGGGAATCGGCCATGTCGTCGCACGGCAGGAGCTGCGCGAGGCGATGGGCGGGCTGAACCTCCCCGCGCGCGAGCGGCTGCACCCCGACGGTGATCTGTTCGCCGCCGCCTGACACCTCCCCCCAGCAAAAGACTGAGAGCATTATGACGCACAATTTCCATCCCACGATGCTGCGCGAATATGACATCCGCGGCGTCGTCGGCGACACGCTGTCGGACACGGACGCCTATGCCATCGGGCGCAGTTTCGCGACGCTGGTGGCGCGCGCCGGGGGGAAGCGGATCGCGGTCGGCTACGACGGGCGACTGTCGTCGCCGATGCTCGCCGATGCGCTGGTCGCCGGGATCAACGCAGCGGGAATCGACGCGCTGAACGTCGGGCTCGGGCCGACGCCGATGCTCTATTATGCGGCGTCAACGCAAGAGGTGGACGGCGGCATCCAGATAACTGGCAGCCACAATCCCCCCGACTATAACGGCTTCAAATTTGTGATGCAGGGGCGGCCTTTCTATGGCGCCGACATTCAGCGGATCGGCGAAATGGCTGCCGCGGGGGACTGGGAAGTTGGCGAAGGTGTCACGCAGAGCATCGACATCATCGACGCCTATGTCGACCGGCTGGTCGAGGGTTTCCCCGGCGGCGCCTATCGGATCGGCTGGGACGCGGGCAATGGCGCCGCGGGGACGGTCATCGAAAAACTGACCGCGAAGTTGCCGGGTGAGCATTTCCTGTTGTTTACCGACATCGACGGTCATTTTCCGAACCACCATCCCGATCCCACCGAAGAGAAGAATCTGGCTGATCTCAGGAAGCTCGTCGCCGAGAGGAATCTCGATTTCGGCGTCGCTTTCGATGGAGATGGCGACAGGATCGGCGCGATCGACGGCGAGGGACGGGTGATCTGGGGCGACCAGCTGCTGCAAATCTATGCCGCGGCGCTGCTCGCCGACACGCCCGGCGCGACGATCATCGCTGATGTGAAGGCGAGTCAGGCGCTGTTCGACCGCGTCGCCGAGCTCGGCGGCACGCCTTTGATGTGGAAGACCGGCCATAGCCTGATCAAGGCCAAGATGAAGGAGGTCGGCAGCCCGCTGGCGGGCGAGATGAGCGGGCATGTCTTCTTCGCCGACCGTTATTATGGCTATGACGACGCGCCCTATGCCGCAGTGCGGCTGATCGAGGCGGCGACCAAGCTGGGGCAGAGCGTCACCGAACTGCGCGGCAATATGGCGCCGATGGTCAACACGCCCGAACTGCGCTTCCAGGTCGATGAGGTACGCAAATTCGCCATTGTGGAGGAAGTTCTTGCGCGGCTCGCCGCATCGGGCGCCCAAGTCGATCGCACCGACGGCGCGCGTGTGCTGACCGACGACGGCTGGTGGCTGCTGCGCGCGTCGAACACGCAGGACGTGCTCGTTGCGCGCGCCGAGGCGAAGGATGAAGCGGCGTTGGCGCGGCTGCTCGCCGCGATCGACGAACAGCTGGCGCTGTCGGGGGTCGTGCGCGGTGAGACGGTGGGGCATTAGCCTTTCCCCCCCTCTCGCTTGCGGGAGGGGCAGCGAGACTTGCGGGCTTGCCCGCTAGTCGCTGGGGGGTGGGCCACCGCGACGTCGCTGCCCACCCCCGGCCCCTCCCGCCAGCGGGAGGGGAGCAGGCAGCCCTGCAAAAATCTTGCCAGATTGACCTTGGCGGCGCTCCTCGGGTAACGCCCGTCCATATGTGTTCAGGAAGCGATCCAGCATGACCCACGACGAAGCGACCCCGGCCACGCTGACCACCGACAGCGATCACGGCGTCGCCGAACATCGCGCGCACGCGCGCCAAGACGCTGCGTCGGGTAACGGGCTTGCGGTCATTTCGATCGCCAAAAGCTATGACAAGCGCGTCGTGCTGTCCGACGTGTCGCTGTCGGTCGGCAAGGGCGAGGTCGTGGGTCTGCTCGGCCCGAACGGCGCGGGCAAGACCACCTGTTTCTACTCGATCATGGGGCTGGTGAAGCCCGACGCCGGGCGGATCATGCTCGACGGATCGGATATTACCGCGCTGCCGATGTATCGCCGTGCGATCCTTGGCCTCGGCTATCTGCCGCAGGAAACCTCGATCTTTCGCGGCATGACGGTGGCGCAGAACATCGGCGCGGTGCTCGAACTCAGCGAACCCGACAAGGTGTCGCGCGAACGGCGGCTCGAGGAATTGCTCGACGAATTCGGCCTGACGCGGCTGCGCGATTCGGCCGCGATGGCGCTGTCGGGCGGCGAACGGCGCCGCGCCGAAATCGCTCGCGCGCTCGCTGCCAACCCATCGATCATGCTGCTCGACGAACCCTTTGCCGGGATCGATCCGCTGTCGATCAGCGACATTCGCGATCTGGTTGCGGACCTCAAGACGCGCGGCATCGGGGTGCTGATTACCGACCATAATGTCCGCGAAACGCTCGATCTCGTCGACCGCGCCTGCATCATTTACGACGGCAAGGTGCTGCTCGCGGGTTCGCCCGAAGAGCTGGTCGCCGACCCCGAAGTGCGCCGCCTGTATCTGGGCGAGGGTTTCTCGCTGTGAGCTATTTTGCGCGCCGGTCGAACAATGGCTGTTCCCCCGCGAATGCGGGGGTCCATCACCGGGTGGTGCCATGTTGAACCCACCGGTGATGGGTCCCCGCCTTCGCGGGGACGCACGGCTGATTTGATGGTGTAGCGCCGATGGCGTTGGGTCCGCGCCTCGATCTCCGCCAGTCGCAATCGCTGGTGATGACGCCGCAGCTGCAGCAAGCGATCAAGCTGCTGGCGCTGTCGAACCTCGAACTCGAAGCCTATCTGGCCGAAGCGCTGGAGGGCAATCCGCTGCTCGATACGGCATCGGGCGACAGTGGCAGCGGGGCACTCGATGGCGACGATGAGCGCAGCAGCGATGCGCCCGCGACCGAAGCCGCGTCGCTCGACGCCGATCAGGCGCTGGCGCCCGACAGCGGCACCGCCAACGACCTCGACGTCGATCTGACCGCCGACAGCTTTCATCACGACAGTGCCAGCGACAATGTCGGCCTGTCGGGCGGCGGCGACAGCGAGGGGATCGATTTCGACAGCTTTGCGGGCGAGGACGAAACGCTGCACGCCCATTTGCTCGCGCAGGTCGGCGAACGCTTTGGCGGGCTGGAGGCGATGATTGCCGAACAGCTCGTCGCTCTCATCGACGAGGCGGGCTATCTGCGCGCCGACCTGGCCGAGGTCGCGCAGCGGCTGGGCGTGCCGCTGGCGCTCGTCGAATCGGTGCTCGCGGGGGTGCAATGTTTCGACCCCTCGGGCGTCGGCGGCCGCGATCTCGCCGAATGCATCGCGATTCAGGCGCGCGAGGCCGACCGTTACGACCCCGCGATGGCGACGATGATCGCGCATCTCGATCTGGTCGCCAAGGGCGCCTTTCCGCAACTGAAGCGGATTTGCGGGGTCGATGACGAGGATCTGGCCGACATGATTCGCGAACTGCGCGGTTACGATCCCAAACCGGGGCTGAAATTTGGTGGTGACGCGGCGCAGGCGGTGGTTCCCGACCTGTATATCCGCCGTACCGCGCAAGGCTGGGCGGTCGAGATCAACAGCGGGACGTTGCCGCGGCTGCTGGTCAACCGTCGCTATTATACCGAGCTGGCCACCGGCGCGGCGGCCAAGAGCAAGGCGTGGCTGTCGGAGCAGCTGGCGGGCGCCAACTGGCTGGTGCGCGCACTCGATCAGCGCCAACGCACGATCATCAAGGTCGCGAGCGAGATCGTCAAACAGCAGGAAGGCTTCTTCCTGCACGGCGTCGCGCATATGCGTCCGCTGACCTTGCGCCAGGTCGCCGAGGAAATCGGCATGCATGAATCGACCGTCAGCCGCGTCACCAGCAACAAATATCTGAGCTGCCCGCGCGGGCTGTTCGAACTCAAATATTTCTTTTCGAGCGGAATTTCGGCGACCGAGGGTGATGGCGCGGTGTCGGCCGAGGCGGTGAAGAGCCGGATCAAGGCGATGATCGAGGCCGAAGATGCGAAGGCGATCCTGTCCGACGAGACGATCGCGCAGAAACTGTCGGCCGAGGGCCACGACATCGCGCGGCGGACCGTGGTGAAGTACCGCGAGGCGATGGGCTATGGCTCGTCGGTGCAGCGGCGGCGGCAAAAGGCGCTGGCGGGGTAAGATTCGATTCGCGCAGAGAACGCCGAGAGCGCAGAGGATTTGGTTCACGCGGAGACGCGGAGGCGCGGAGAAAGAAGGCGATTGGCGGCTTTGCCGCCCTTTTTCTTTCTCTGCGATCTCTATGATCTCTGCGCGAATGTCATCTTCTCCGCGTCTCCGCGTGAACTTTTGGGCCGCTGGGGTTCCATGCGGCGGTTGACTTTTTACCCGCATCCCCATAGTTGCGCCGCTTCGCGTCAACACGCCAAGATTTACGGACAGAGATCATGAAGATTCGCAACAGCCTGAAGTCGCTGAAGGACCGTCACCGGGATAACCGCGTTATCCGCCGCCGTGGCCGCACCTATGTGATCAACAAGACCAACCGCCGCTTCAAGGCGCGCCAGGGCTGATGCCCCTGCGCGGGGCAATACGCCCCGTTTGCTTGTGAGAAACAGCGTTACGCCGTCGGATGCTTCCGGCGGCGCTTTCGCGTGTCCGGAGTGCGTATGATTCGTCCCACGATTCGCCGGAGCGTGATCTTCGATGTTGGACGCGTCCTGTTCGACTGGGATTTGCGCCATCTGTTTGCCAAGCTGATCGACGACGAGGCCGAGCTGGAGTGGTTCGTGACCAACGTCGTGACGCCGCAGTGGCATTTCCAGCACGATGCCGGCCGCCCGCTCGCCGACATGCTGCCCGAGCGGAAGGCCGAGTTTCCCGGTCATGCGGCGCTGATCGACGCTTATGCGGCGCGCTTCAACGAGACGATCCCCGCTGCGATGCCGGGCAGCCTCGAACTGGTCGAGCGGCTCGATGAAGCGGGTGTGCCGCTGTTTGCGATCACCAATTTCGGGCATGAATTCTGGGAAGGCTTTCGCCCGACCCAGCCGATCTTCGACCACTTTCAGGACATCGTCGTGTCGGGAACCGAAAAGATGATGAAGCCCGACCCCGCGATCTACGCCCTCGCGATCGAGCGATTCGGCATCGACCCCGCGGGCGCGCTCTTCATCGACGATGTCGCCGCCAATGTCGCGGGGGCCGAATCGGTCGGCATCGCCGGACACCTGTTTCAAGGTGCGGCGATGCTCGAAACCGATCTGATCGGGCGCGGCTATTTGCCCGGCTGATCGAATCGCAGCACCAGGCGGCGCGTCGTGGTGATCGGCGCGGCGAAGCTGCCGTCGGCCTGCGCACGCAGATCGGCGATACCGAACGGATTGACGATCCCCGCGCGGCTCAGTCCGCCTTTGGGGTCGAGCCCGACGATCGTCAGCGGCGCGTCGCTTCGCTGCATCGCGGTGCCGAAATAGGCCAGCATCGCGGGATGCTGTGCTGCGGTACCGACACACAGTCCCGCCTCGATCCGGAAGTGCACCGCGCCTTCGACCGCGACGTCGCCGAAGCTACCGCGATAGCGCTGCGCTCCCAGCGGGCAGTCGGCGGCGATCAGCCCCGCCGGCGCGGTACGGAACGGCGCGGCAATCATTTGCGCGGTCGGTTCCATACGCGATACCCACGACGCGTTGGACAGCAGGCTGACCGCCGTGCGCTCGCTGCGCCACAGGCCGAGCGTGCTGCGCGCGCCGAGCGTCACGCCGTTGTGATGGACGATGGGCGCGCCGTCGGCATCAACCCCGATCCGCCAGCCGAAACCGACCGCATAATCATCCTCGCCCACCGTTTTGCCATCGGCGAGCTTCACCGGCACGAGCATCGCGTCAAAGGTTTCGGGGCGCACGACGCGGCCGTCGATCATCCGCCCGCCAAATTCCGCAACCGCGCCGGCCGTCCCGCTCAGCCCGCCGCCGCCCCAGGTGTAGCTGAAGTCGTGGCGCGGCACGTCCACCACGCGCCGCTGCTGGTCGAGGGCATAGGCGCGCGAGGCGTCGGCGTCGCCGCTGTCGGTCACGTCAGCGCGGATCGCGAGCCCCGCTGCGACCTCCTTTCGGACATAGTCGGTGAAGGGGCGCCCGGCCTTTTCTTCGACCAGCGCACCGAGCAAGGTATAGCCCCATGACGAATAGCTGTAGGCGGTTCCCGGTGGGTTCAGCAGGTCGCGTCCGGCAAAGATCGCGACCGCGTCACGCCCGCTAGCGTAATGGCGCAATCCGCGATCCGCATCGATCGCCTGATAATGCGGCAACCCCGATGTATGCGCGGCGAGCTGGCGCGGGGTGATCGCGGGCCAGCGGGTACCGAGCCAGGGCAATTGCGCCTGCACCGGGGCGTCGAGGTCGAGCTTGCCCGCTTCGGCCAGCTTGGCGGCGGCGGTGACGGTGAATAATTTGGATACGCTGGCAAGGCGGAACAGCGTATCGCGCGTCACCGGCGCGCCGCGTTCGACGTCGCGCTGGCCGCTGGAACCCTCCCAGACGATCTGGCCATCCTGCCATACCGCGGCGCCCATGCCCGGAACGCCATTGGTCTCACGCAGCGTGTCGAGCAGGCGTTGCGCGATGACAGCTGGGTCGGCGCTGGGCTCGGCGCCCGCTGGTGATGCGCTCGCCAGTAAAGCCAATAGCCCCGCAGCGCGCGCCGTCGATATCGTTCGCATTCCGTCTCTCCCTTGGTGGAGGGGAGGCGGTGATGGCGAGCTGTCGCACCGATGTGCCGAATTGTCGCGCGGCTGTCGCAGTGCGCCGCGCTAGCGGTACCGGTACATCATTTCTCGACGCCGAGCTGGGTCAGGATGAACGCAAATTCCTCGGCATCCTCGCGCAGCGCGCCCCAGCGGCCCGACTTGCCCGCATGGCCCGCGCCCATGTTGGTGCGCAGCAGCAAGGTTGCATCGTTGGTGCGCGTCGCGCGCAGCTTGGCGACCCATTTGGCGGGTTCCCAATAGGTGACGCGCGGGTCGTTGAGCCCCGCCGATACGAGCATCGGCGGATAGGCTTTCGCCGTCACATTGTCGTAGGGGCTGTAGCTCAGCATATAGTCGAACGCCGCCTTGTCGGTGATCGGATTGCCCCATTCGGGCCATTCGCCGGGGGTCAGCGGCAGCGTTTCGTCGATCATCGTGTTGATGACATCGACGAAGGGCACGCCCGCGAGCACCGCGCCCCATAGCTCGGGCGCTTCGTTATAAACGACCCCCATTACCTGGCCGCCCGCCGAGCGGCCCTCGATCGAAATCTTGCCGGCGCTGGTATATTTCGCCGCGATCAGGCCTTTGGCGACGTCGATGAAGTCGTTGAACGTGTTCTTGCGCACCGTCGTCTTGCCCGCGAGGTACCAGGCGCGGCCCAGATCGTCGCCGCCGCGGACGTGCGCGATCGCATAGATCAGGCCGCGATCGACCAGGCTGAGGCGCGTGGTCGAGAAGCCCGGCGGGACGCGGTAGCCGTAGCTGCCATAGACATAGAGGTGCATCGGCGCGCTGCCGTCGCGCGGCGTGCCCTTTTTATAGACGAGCGACACGGGTACCGGGGTGCCGTCGCGCGCGGGGATATTTACCAATTCGGTTGTATAGTGGTCATGATTATAACCGGACGGTATCTCCTGAACCTTCAGCGTTTCGAGTTTTTTGCTCGCAATGTCGAAATCAAACACCGTGTCAGGCGTGACCATCGATTCATAATCGAGCCGCAGCTTGTCCTGATGATATTCGGGATTGTCGCCGAGGCCCGCGACATAGGTCGTCTCGGGGAACTGGATCCGCCCGGCGGTCAGCGGCGCGTCGTAGCGGCGGACATCGACCTGATCGACGCCCTTTTCGCGCGATTCGAGGACGAAATAGTCGCGGAAGATCGACAGGCCGGTGATGTAGTTGTCGTCCGAGCCGGGGATCAGCGTCCGCCATTCGCCGGGGGTGTCGAGGCTCGCGGTGGCGACGCGGAAATTGGCATGATCGTCGTTGGTGTGGATGTAGAGCGTCTTCTCGCGGACATCGACGCTGTATTCGCGGCCTTTTTTGCGCGCCGACACCAGCATCGGCTGGGCGCCCGGGTCGTCGGCGGGGAGCAGATAGACTTCGCTCGTTTCATTGTCGCCGGTCGCGATCACGATATAGGCGTCGTCGGCGGTCTTGCCGATCCCGACCCCGAAACCGATGTCGGCTTCCTTGTAGATGCGCACATCCTCGCTCACCGGGGTGCCGAGATAATGGACATGGACATTGTCGGTGCGCCAGTTTTCGTTGGCGAGGCCATAGAGCAGCGCGTCGCTGTTCTCGGCCCACACCAAGGACGACAGCGTGCCGGGGATGACGTCGGGCAAGGCTTTGCCGGTCGTCAGGTCGGTGAAGCGGACTTCGAAGCGTTCCGAGCCATTGTCATCGACCGCATAGGCCATCAGCTTGCCATTGGGGCTGACCGCCACGTCGGACAGGCGGAAATAGTCCTTGTCCTTCGCCATCGCGACCTCGTCGAGGATCAGGACGGGCTCGCCGGCGCCCGATGCGGGTTTGCGGTACCATTTCTTGTATTCGGCGCCCTCTTCATATTCGACCCAGTAAATCCAGTCGCCGTCCTTTTGCGGCACGCTCGAATCGGCTTCCTTGATCCGGCCCTTCATCTCCTGAAACAGCGTTTCGACGAGCGCCGCATGCGGCTTCATCGCGGCGTCGAAATAGGCGTTTTCGGCTTTCACATAATCCAGCACATCCTTGTCATCGATCACCGGGTAGCTGTCGTCTTTCAGCCAATGATAGGGATCGGACAGTTTTTTGCCGTGCAGCACCGTTTCGTGCGGGCGCTTTTCGGCGACCGGGGCGGCGGGCAGGGCAGGGGTCGGGCTGGTCAAGGCGGAGGCTTTCTGTTGAGCGAGCAAGGGCGATGATGCGACAAGCGGGGTGGCAATTGCTGCCAGAAACATCCAAATAGCGCGCATCGAAAAATCCCCCGCGGTGTCGCCCGATAAGGGCGGGATCGTCAGCGATGTAGAAACAAGGAACGTCCGATGTCCAGCGCCATCCATGCAGAACGCCTCGCCCGTGTCCGCGCCGAACTCGCCGCGCGCGGGCTTGACGGCTTTGTCGTCCCGATCAGCGACGAACATATGAGCGAATATGTCGGCGACTACGCGCAGCGCATGGCGTGGCTGACCGGCTTTGGCGGATCGGCGGGAACCGCCGCGGTGCTGCCCGAAAAGGCGGCGGTGTTCGTCGACGGGCGCTATACGGTGCAGGTGCGCGATCAGGTCGACGGGGCGCTGTTCGACTATGTCGGCGTGCCGCAGTCGAGCGTCGCCGAGTGGCTCGGCGCGAATGTCAGCGCGGGGCAGAAGATCGGCTTCGACCCCTGGCTGCACGGCATCGACTGGGCGCGTTCGCTGGGGCAGGCGCTGGCCGCGAAGGATGTGCAGCTGGTGGCGGTCGACCAGAACCCGGTCGATGCGGCATGGGACGATCAGCCGGTGCCGAGCGCGGCGGTGGTGACGGTCCACGACGCGGCGCTGGCCGGTCAAAGCGCGGTCGAAAAGCGCGAAATCATCGCTGACTGGCTGAAGGCGCAGGGGCTCGACACCACGGTGATGACCGCGCTCGATTCGATCGCCTGGACCTTCAACATTCGCGGCACCGACGTCAGCCACACCCCGGTCGGGCTGGCCTTCGCGCTGCTTCACGCCGATGCGACCGCTGACCTGTTCATCGCGCCCGAAAAGATCACCGACGCGGTGCGCGCGCATCTGGGCAACAGCGTGCGGATCCATGACCGCGACGCGTTCGAGGCGGCGCTTGCCGAGCTCAAGGACAAAAAGGTCGCGGTCGATCCCGATCGCGCGGTCGCGGCGATCTTTACCGCGCTTGAGGCGGCGGGCGCCAAGATCGCGCGGCACCGCGACCCCGCGGTGCTGCCCAAGGCGATCAAGAATGACGCCGAGCTGAGCGGCACCCGCGCGGCGCATGTCCGCGACGGCGTCGCGGTGTCGCGCTTCCTGCAATGGATGGAGGGTGCCGCGCCGCAGGGCGGCCTCGACGAACTCGGCGCCGCGGCGAAGCTGCGCGAATTTCGCGAAGCGGGCGGCGGGCTCGTCGATCTGAGCTTCGATACGATTTCGGCGGCGGGGCCGAACGGCGCGCTGCCGCATTACAAGGTCGATGAGACGACGAACCGCGCGATCGAGACGGGGACGCTGTATCTGGTCGATTCGGGCGGGCAATATGCCGACGGCACCACCGACATCACGCGGACGATCGCGATCGGCGCGCCGACCGCCGAAATGCGCCGCCGCTTCACCCAGGTGCTCAAGGGCCATATCGCGCTGGCAACCGCGCGCTTTCCCAAGGGCACCCGCGGCAGTCAGCTCGACATCCTGGCGCGCCAATATCTGTGGGCCGACGGGGTCGATTATGCGCATGGCACCGGGCATGGGGTCGGGAGCTATCTGGCGGTCCACGAAGGCCCGCAGCGCATCGCCAAGCCCGCGGGCGGACAGGCGGGGACCGAGGAGCCGCTGCACGCGGGGATGATCCTGTCGAACGAGCCCGGCTATTACAAGGCGGGCAGCTTTGGCATCCGCATCGAGAATCTGGTGGTCGTTGTGCCGCTGGCGATCGACGGCGCCGAAGAGGATATGCTGGGGTTCGAGACGATCACCTTTGCCCCGATCGCGCAAAATCTGGTCGAAACCGCGCTGCTGTCCTCCGCCGAGGCGGATTGGCTCGATGCCTATCATGCCGAGGTGTTCGCCAAGCTGGCACCGGGAATGAGCGGCGATGATCGCGCCTGGCTCGAGGCCGCCTGCGCGCCGCTCGATCGCACCCCTGCCGCACTCGCGGCCTGACGCGGCCATGGATCGCAGCAATTGGGATGTGCCGCGCGAGGATTTTCGCGTCCATGAAACGGTGCGGGTGCGTTTCAACGAAATCGACGGGCAGAACATCGTCTTCAACGGCAATTATCTGGTCTATGCCGATATTGGGGTGACCGAATATTTTCGTGCGTTGGGCGAAGGTCAGCCCGGACCCTATTTTCACCAATATGGTACAGATATTCGTGAGACACGGTGCGAAATCGAATATCACGCCCCCGCCCGGCTCGACGAGCAGATCACGATCGCGGCGCGAGTGAGCCAGTTCGAACGGACCAGCTTCACCGTCCATTGCGCGATTTTTCGGGGCGCCCAACGGTTGACCGACATCGCGATCAGCTATGCGCATATCGATCTCGACAGCGGTGGCGCAACGCCGCTGCCGGGCAGTTTTATCGCGGAAGTGCGCCGATTCGAAAAGCGGATGCCGGTGCAGGCCTGATTCGCGAATCATCGGCGGCGCCGCGAATCGTGATCTCTCAACCAAAAAGGTCGAAAAAAAGGGCCGCCCGAGGGGCGGCCCATGAAAGTTTTGGGAGAGGATGCCTAAAAGGCATGCTCATATTGCAGCGCACAAAAAATTGTGCAACTGCGAAATGAACATCCGCACTTGCATTTTTTGCAATCGTTAGGCGCACTGGAAGTCGTTCGGCGCAATCGTCCTTCCCCTCGCAAATTGCCGCGACATCGCCTAAATCGGGTGCATGGGAATGTTCAACAACGTCGACATCGGCGGCGGCCTGTCCGATTTCTGGGCCTATGTCCGCGAGCCGCGCCCGCACCGCTGGGCCAGCTGGGGCGTCGCGATCGTGCTCCCGTTCGTGGTGCTTTACGGTTTTTCCGAACATCTGATCCGCACCGAGGAGCCCAAGGCGCAGATCATCTATTTCGAAAACTGGTCGGCCGACCGCAGCGCCGCCGAGATTCGCGCCGACTGGGTGGCGCGCGCGAAGGAAACGACGCGCGCCAATGCCGAAAAGCGCGCCGAATATCAGCGGCTCGCCGACCGGCTGGGGGTCGAATATGATTCGGCGGAGGCCGACAAGGTGACCCGCGAGACGTTGGGCGAAGCCGAGGCCGCGGCGGCGAAGCAGAAAAAGCCGGTTGCCGCCCAGCGCTCGACGCTCGCCGAACGCGCGGCGCGCGGGCCGCAATCGCAGGCCGCCGACTGACCCGATGCAGCGCCCGCCCGCCGATGCCGACTGGATGGCGGTGGCCATCGCGCTGTCGCGGCGCGGGCGGCCGATGTCGGCGCCCAACCCCAATGTCGGCTGCCTGATCGTCAAGGACGGGATCGTCGTGGCGCGCGGCTGGACCCAGCCCGGCGGGCGCCCGCATGCCGAGGCGGTGGCTTTGGCGGCAGCGGGCGGCGCAGCGCGCGGCGCCACCGCCTATGTCAGCCTGGAACCCTGCGCCCATGCCAGCCCGCGCGGCCCGTGCTGCACCGATGCGCTGATTGGCGCCGGGATCGCGCGCGTCGTCATCGCCGCGCAAGACCCCGATCCGCGCACCGACGGTGCGGGCATTGCGCGGCTGCGCGACGCCGGGATCGAGGTCGCCGTCGGCGTTCTGGCCGCCGAAGCGCGCGCCGCGATGGCGCCGTGGTGGACGCGGCAGAATGGGGGGCGCCCATTTGTCACGCTGAAGCTTGCGACCGCGCTCGACGGCTGCATTGCGATGGCCGACGGGTCGAGCCGCTGGATCACGGGTGATCGCGCCCGCGCGCATGGCCATCTCGAACGTGCGCAGCACGAAGCCATCCTCGTCGGGCGCGGGACGCTGGAGGCCGACGCGCCGACACTCGATGTGCGGCTACCCGGTCTGGAAGCGCGCAGCCCGAAAAGGCTGCTGCTGACGCGCGGTATGGCACCAGCAGGCTGGACCGCGGTCGCTTCGCCCGAATCGATCGATGACGTCGATTCGGTGCTGGTCGAGGGCGGCGCTGCGGCAGCATCGGCCTTCCTTGCCGCCGACCGCGTCGACCGCCTGCTGCTTTACCGCGCCCCGATCCTGATCGGCGGCGGCAAAGCTGCCATCGGCGACATTGGCCTGGCCGATCTGGCCGTTGCGCATGGCCGCTGGCGGCTGACCGACAGCCGCCCGCTTGGCAGCGACCGGCTCGACGTTTACGAGCGGGTCAGAGAAGGATAAGCGCCCCCATGTTCACCGGCATCATCACCGACATCGGCACCGTTCGTTCGCGCGAGGATCGCGGCGACACGCGGCTGGTTATCGGCACCACCTATGACACCGCGACCGTCGACCTGGGCGCCTCGATCGCCTGTTCCGGCGCCTGCCTGACCGTGGTGGACAAGGGACAGGACGCCGATGGCCATTGGTTCGCGATTGACGCGAGCGGCGAAACCATCGCCTGCACCGCGCCGGGAATGTGGGACACGGGCCGCCGCCTGAACCTCGAGCGCGCGCTGAAGGTCGGCGACGAACTCGGCGGCCATATCGTCACCGGGCATGTCGATGCGGTGGGGACCATCGTGTCGGTCGTCCCGGTCGGCGACAGCGTGACGGTCGCCGTCGCGGCGCCCGCGTCGCTGGCGCCGCATGTCGCGCCGAAGGGGTCGATCACCGTCGATGGCGTGTCGCTGACGGTGAACGACGTGGCCGACCAGCCCGATGGTAGCGCGCATTTCACGCTGAACATCATCCCGCACACGCAGGCGATGACGACGCTCGACGAGGCGGCGGCGGGGCGGCCGGTGAATCTGGAGATCGACATCCTTGCGCGCTATCTGGCGCGGATGCAGGCGCGGGGATAGTTGGGCTTCAGAGGTCGGTTATCAGATTAGCTCACGCAAAGGCGCGAAGGCGCAAAGATGGGAGCCCCGCTTGGCAGGCCTTTCAATAATCTCACACAAAGACACAAAGAGGGCGGCCTTCCCAAACACCGCAGTGCGAGAGCTGCGCGAAGCGCCTTTCAAATGCTCGCCTGCGGCGACAAGCGACGGCTGCGCAAAAGCGCGCCGTCTTTGTGTCTTTGTGTGTGATTTTACTTCTTCGCGCCTTCGCGCCTTTGCGTGAGATCATTTTCCCGCACGATACGGGCGAGATCAGCCCTCCGCCCATGGCCCCGCCAGCTCAGGATCCGCCACGATCATCGAGCGCCGCATCGCGAGGCGGCCGATCCGCAGCAGCTCGGCCTTGCGCCGCGCCGGGGCAAGGTTGCAGTTCGCCGCTTCGCGCACCACCGCGGCGCCATAGCGGTCGGCGACGATCAGGCCCGATGTTTCGGGGCGATAATCAGGGGTGTCGAGGATCGCGGGGTCGAGCCCCGCGGCGAGCGCCCAGTAGAAACGATCGCACCAGTCGCAATAGTCGGGCCATTTGCCGTCGCCGTGCAGGTCGGCGCGGCTGACCTTGATCTCGACGATGGTGATATTGCCCTTGGCGTCGATCGCGGTGAGGTCGGTGCGCCGCCCGTTGGGCAGCGGCACCTCCGGGATCGCGACCAGCCCCTGCTGCGCGAACAGGCGGCATACGCCGCGCGCGACATCGGCGGCGGTGATTGCCAGTGCGGCGTTGGCGTTGACTGGTCCAGCCACGGTTTTACCCAATACCGTTCGCCCTGAGCTTGTCGAAGGGCCGTTCTTCTTTCCCGCGGCGTCACAAGAAAGGACGGTGCTTCGACAAGCTCAGCACGAACGGGGTTGGGTTTCGATCCTCAGAACGGAACGTCGTCGTCCAGGTCGTCGTCGAACGGCGGGCGTCCGCCGCCGCTGCCACCGCCGCCAAAGCCGCCGCCTGACGATCCGCCCGACGAATTGCCGCCCTGGTTCCAGCCGCCGCCCGAGCCGCCACCGCCGCCCCAGCTATCCTCGCCGCCACCGCCGCGCGATCCGCCGCCACCACCGCCGGGCGCGCCGTCGAGCATGGTCAGATTGCCGCCCATGCCCGCGATCACCACTTCGGTGGTATATTTGTCGTTGCCGTCGCGGTCCTGCCACTTGCGGGTGCGCAGGCTGCCTTCGATGTAAACCTTCGAACCTTTTTTCAGATAGCGTTCGACCACCCCGACCAGCCCGTCGCCGTTGATCACGACATTGTGCCATTCGGTGCGCTCCTTGCGCTCACCGGTCATGCGGTCCTTCCACTGTTCGGAGGTCGCGATGCGGATATTGGCGATCTTGCCGCCATTCTGGAACGACTTGATTTCGGGATCGGCGCCCAGATTGCCGATGAGAATAACCTTGTTGACGCTGCCAGCCATGCCGCTCCGCTCCGCAAAAATGTTGGAAGGATCAGCCTAGTCCAAAGGCAACGGCTGTCCAATATGTGATACCTGCTGCGGCATAGGCGAGCGCGAACAAATAGCCAACCATGAACAGCGGCCATTTCCACCCGTTGGTCTCGCGCTTGGTGATCGCGATCGTCGAGATACACTGCGGCGCGAACACGAACCACGCCAGGAAGGCGAGCGCGGTGGCGATGCTCCAGCGGCCCTGCAGGCGTTCGCTCAGCGATTGCGCCATCGCTTCCTCGTCATCGCCCGCCTCGATCGCATTGGCGGTGGCGAGCGCCGACACCGCGACCTCGCGCGCCGCCATTGCGGGGATCAGCGCGAGCGCGATGTCGTGGTTGAAACCGATCGGTTTGACGACAACCTCCAGCCCGCTCGCGATCCGCCCGGCGACGCTGTAATCGACCTGGCTTTCGCTGCTGCCTTCGGGAACCTGCGGATAGGTGAGCAGCAGCCACAGCGCGATCGTCGTGACGAAAATGATCGTCCCGGCGCGGCGCAGGAAAAGCCACGCGCGCTGCCACAGGGCGATGCCGACATCGCGCAGCCGCGGCCATTGATAGCGCGGCATTTCCATCATGAAGCCGGCGGCGGTACCCTTGGCGACGGTACGGCGCAGTACCAGCGCGACGACCAGCGCGCCGACGATGCCCGACAAGTACAGGCCGAACAGTACCAGCCCCTGCAACCCGACCGGCGAGCCACCGACATTGGTGTTCGGGATGAAGGCGCCGATGATCAGCGTGTAAACGGGCAGCCGCGCCGAACAGGTCATCAGCGGCGCGATCAGGATCGTGGTCAGCCGGTCCTTGGCATCGGGAATCGCGCGCGTGGCCATAATCCCGGGGACGGCGCAGGCGAAGCTCGACAGGAGCGGGATGAAACCGCGGCCCGACAGTCCGACCTTGGCCATGATGCCGTCCATCAGGAAGGCGGCGCGGGTCATATAGCCCGTCGCCTCGAGCAGCAGGATGAAGAGGAACAGGATCAGGATCTGCGGCAGGAAGACGATCACCGAACCGACCCCACCCAATATGCCTTCGTTGATCAAACCGCGCAGGAAGCCATCGGGCAGCGCGGCGGTCGCCGCCTCCTGCAAGGCGGCGATACCGCCCTCGATCCAGCCGATCGGCGCCTCGGACCAGGCATAGACTCCCTGAAACATCACGAACATCAGCGCGAGCAGGATCAGGAAGCCCGCGACCGGGTGGAGCAGGACCGCGTCGACGCGCTGCGTCCAGCGGCGCACCGGGGTTTCGGACAAGGTTGCGGCGCGCGCGATGGCGCGGGCGCGCTGGTGCAGTGCGGCGTCGGAGGGTGGCGGCGCGGACTGCGCGCTTGCCTGCGTCTGATGCGACAGGATCGCGCCGTCGACCGCGGCGAGCAGCTCGGCGAGGCCGCGCTTGCGCACCGCCACGGTCGGCACCACCGGCACCCCGAGTTCGCGCGACAGGACCGCGGGGTCGAGCGTCAGCCCGTCGCGCTCGGCGAGGTCGAGCATGTTGAGCGCAACGACCGTTGGCATGCCGAGCGCGATCAGTTCGAGCGCGAAGCACAAATGATTGTCGAGATTGGCGGCATCGACGACGACGACCAGCGCATCGGGGCGCCGCTCGCCCGCCTGCTGACCCAGCACGACGTCGCGGGTCACCGATTCGTCGGGGCTGGCCGGGGTCAGGCTGTAACTGCCCGGCAGGTCGATCAATGCCATCGGCCGCCCGTCGGCGAAGCTGGCGTGGCCCGCCTTGCGTTCTACGGTAACCCCCGGATAATTGGCGATCTTTTGCCGCGCGCCGGTCAGCGCGTTGAACAGGCTCGATTTGCCGGCATTGGGATTGCCGACCAGCGCGATCGTCGGAAGGGCGCCGGTCATGATGCGGTGGGTGCCACTTCGATCATCGCCGCTTGCCGCGCGCGGATGATCACCTGCATCCGCCCGACCGACAGCGCCAGCGGGTCGCGCGAGAACAGGCTGCCGCGGTGCAGCGGGGTCACGTCGATCCCCTCCATCAACCCGAATTCGCGCAGCCGCCGCCCCTCGTCGTGCGACATGGCGTCCCAATCGATGCGGGAAATGCGGACGGCGACACCCAGTGCCGCGGAATCAAGCCTTGCGTTCATTTGCTAGCGATTATCAATAACAGACGCGGGGCGCCACCAACTTTTGCGCCCAAATTTCAGGCCTCGCGCTTTCCTAGCCCTTTCTGGGTTGCTTTGATCTCTGCAATGTCACGATCGGCTTGTTCATGCCGAAGCCGTTTTTGCTCGGCTTTGAATTTCTCATATTCCCGTTCCGCGTGCCGAGCGGCCTCCGTCATTGATACTCTGCCACCGGAGCGCAGAACGACTCTCCCCAATCCGCTGAGCTGGCGATCCAAAAGTTCGCTCGCTTCAGCCATCATGGTCAATCGGCCAACATCCATTTGGTCTTCGAAAATATCGAGAAGGATCGTTGTAAGTCGATTCAGCTCTTTGATCTCACGCTCAGCAAGATAGTTTTTCGACGTGCTGACATCGGCTTTGCGAATATTCTCGTTGGGCCAGCTTTGCAGCCCCATGTTGGGTTGTTCGGCATCGGCGCGCGCGTGCAAAATTTCGGCGGGGGTGTTTGAGCAAACGGCATAGACCAGCTTGGCTTGGGTGTTTTTGTAGAAATCGCGCCATTCGGGCGATTGACCGTCATAGTCTTGGCACATCGCGCAAATGGAACGCAGTTCGCGATAAACATTGGCCTCGTCGGACCGAATGTCGCGGATGATTTCCTTGAGTTCGGCGATCCGGTCCCGGTGCTCGGGCTTCTTCAATCGCGCCGAGTCAATGACGAACCCCTTGGTTGCAAATTGGACAAGTTTTTCCGTCGCCCATTTTCGGAACAACGTAGCTTGCTTCGAGGCAACGCGGTATCCAACCGAGATGACCATATCCAAATTATACAAGATGGCGGGCCGACCAAGACTTCTTTGCATTTTTTGCAAAGAAGTCGCTTCGTCAAGTTCACCTTCTTCGAAGATGCTCGCGATATGACGCGATACAACGGAAACATCGCGGCCAAAGAGTTCAGCGATCTGGGCCTGAGTCATCCAAAGTTGATCGCCAACATAGTTGATTTCGAGATGCAAGGCCGCGCCATCGCCATAAACAAGGAAATGGTCGCCAGTGGCTTCGTCCTCTTGGAGATGCACTGGCCCTAGATCTGACATATCGCTCGCCTCGGCTCGAACAGAAAGCGAACAAACGTAACAGGCAAAGACCCGCTACGCCAGCATCAAATCCTCGCCTAACTCACCGCCCCGGATAGCGTAGGCGGCCGACAAAGCGGGCGAGGCTGGGGCGTTCGGTGCTGCGCGATGCACGGCGGTATTTCCAGCTTTCGAAGCGCATGACCTGATCGATCCGGCGGGCGAGGAAGGCGCGGGTGTCAGCGAAACCGTCGCTCTCGTCGTTGAGGAACACCGCCATCGTCGAGGCATAGACGGCGCCGAGGATCGCGCGCTTGCTATAGTGATTATAGTCGGTCGCGGTGTCGCCCGCGAGCCGCCACATCGTATCGGCGCTGCGCCAGCCTAGCTTGGCCGCGAAGGGAACATTGGTCGGCAGCGCCAGCAGCGCGAGGGCGCGGCGCAGCGCCTCGCGATCGGGCGCCAGCAGGTCGATGCGCGTTTCGACGAGAGTGGTGATGCGTTCACGAATCTTGAGCGCCGCCAGCTTTTCGGCGGGCCATTGGGCGGCCATGCGATCGTCGATATCCGCGAACCAGGCGTCGACCATGTCGCGACCGCCGCCCGGAAAGGCGAGGCGGGCGACGTCGGGATCGACCGCTGCGCGCTGCGCGGCATCGGCGAGTGCGGCGGCGCTGAACCCGTCGAACGCCGCCGATTGCGCGATCAGCGGCGCGAGTGCAGCGCGAATCTCGTCGAGGGTCGGATCGGCAGGAAGGATCGAGGCCATAGGATTTAGATAGGCGCGGCGCGGCGGTTCGGCAACCGGATCAGCACCAGCGCCGCACCGACCATCATCCCGCCGAAAATGTCGATCGGTCCCAGCAGTTCGCCGAACGCCAGCCAGCCCGCCAGCGCGGCGACCGCGGGCTGGACGAGCAAGGTCAACCCAATGACGAGCGGCGAGAAACGCGGCAGCGACCAGGTCATCAGCCCTTGTCCGATGATCTGGCTGGTCAGCGCGAGCAGGATCAGCGGGGTCCAGTTCTGCGGCATGATCGCCTCGCCCAGCGCCAGCGCGGTGCCGAGCAGGATCGGGACGCAGACGATCGACGAAATGCCCAGCGCGGTCCACGGCTCAAGCGTCCCACGCACCCGCTGCATCAGGATGACATAGGCGGTATAGAGCACCCCCGCGAGCAGGCTGAGCAGGTCGCCGACCAGATAGGCGGGCGACAGTTCGTAACTTTGCCCCATCAGCAGCGCCGATCCGGCAAAGGCGAGCAGGATCGCCAGCGCCTGCCACCCGCGCGGCCAGCTGCGCGCGAGAAAAATACCCCAGATGACCAGCAGCAGACTGGCGCAATTGCCGAACAGGGTGGCGTTGGCGACCTTGGTCTGCAGGATGCCGATGTGCCAGGCGACGAGGTCGAGCGCGAAAAAAATGCCTGCGGCGCTGGCGACGATGATGGCGTTTCGCGGCGGCATGCGCCCGCCGCTCTCGCGCCACGCCAGTGCAAGCAGGAAGGGCAATGCGATCGCCATGCGCCAAAAGGCCGAGGCGGTGGGTCCGGTGTCCGCCAGACGGACGAGCAGCGCGCCGACCGACAGCGAAATATTGCCCGCGAGCAGCGCCAGAAAGGCCCAGCGTCCGGCGCCGGGCAGCGCGGCGTCTTTCTGGTCGAGGCTTTCGATCTTGGCTGTCATTTAGATTTTCTTTTGATACTGACCATTGTGCAGGCACCGCGGCGTCCATAGCTTTGCGGGCCATAGCGGCGCCCCGACCGGTCGTCGCGCGGAATTTGGAACGTGGAGGATTTATGGCCGTATCGCTTTTCGACCCGATCAAGCTGGGCGCCATCGCGGCGCCGAACCGCATCATCATGGCGCCGCTGACCCGCGGCCGCGCCGCCGCCGGGTTTGTTCCGACCGAGCTGGCGGTCGAATATTACCGCCAGCGCGCCTCGGCGGGTCTGATCATTTCGGAAGCAACCGGCATTTCGCAGGAAGGGCTGGGCTGGCCGTCGGCGCCCGGGATGTGGACCGACGCACAGGTCGAGGGCTGGAAGCCGGTGACCGATGCCGTCCACAAAGCGGGCGGGCGCATCGTCGCGCAGCTGTGGCACATGGGCCGCCTGGTCCATTCGGTGTTCAACGATGGCAAGCCGCCGGTTTCGGCGTCGGCGACGCAGGGCGAAGGCCGCGCGCATACCCCGGTCGGTCGCCGCGACCTGGAAGTCGCGCGCCCGCTCGAGCTGGCCGAAATTCCGCGGCTGATCGCCGATTATGCCAAGGCGGCGGAGAATGCGAAGCGCGCCGGGTTCGACGGGGTCCAGCTCCACGGCGCCAATGGCTATCTGATCGACCAGTTTTTGCGCGACAATTCGAACCTGCGCGATGACGATTATGGCGGCCCGGTCGAAAACCGCATCCGCCTGCTGCGCGAAGTCACCGAAGCCCTGATCGGCGTCTGGGGCGCCGACCGCGTCTCGGTGCGCCTGTCGCCCAACGGCAATTCGCAGGGGGTCGACGACAGCAATCCCGAGCCCTTGTTTACGGCGGCCGCGGCGGCGCTCGATGCACTCGGCATCGGTTTCCTCGAACTGCGCGAACCCGGCCCTGACGGGACCTTTGGCAACACCGACGTGCCGAAACAGTCGCCCGCGATCCGCAAGGTGTTCAAGGGGCCGCTGATCCTCAACAGCGACTATGACGTCGCCAAGGCCCAAGCGGCGCTGGCGAGCGGCGTGGCGGACGCGATCGCCTTTGGCCGCCCCTATATCGGCAACCCCGATCTGGTCGAACGGATCAAAAGCGGCGCCGCATGGGCCGCCGATAACCCGCAGACCTGGTACTCGCCGGGGGCGGAAGGTTACACCGACTATCCCGCGTTGGTGGACGCATAACATATAATCGTCGCCCCCGCGTAGGCGGGGGCCGCTATCGGCTCTCGCAGCAAGGCGGCATAAGGCCCACAGCGGCCCCCGCC
>JAFAGN010000196.1 GCA_023422695.1 Pseudomonadota bacterium | reverse complement strand
GGAATTGGCTGCAAGCGGCCCCCGCCTCCCCGGGGGCGACGTGTCAGGAAACCGCCCCAAAGCAGTTGTCTCCCGCTACCTCGCTACCCATCCCACGCCGCGATCGTCGTGCGGTGGAGCAGCCGGTCGTAGCCGTCATAGCCCCCCGTGGCGCGGTGGAGGAGGGAGCGGTTGTCCCACAGGATCAGCATGTCGGGTTCCCAGGCATGGCTGTAGCGAAATTCCTCGCGGCCCTGCCATTGCAGCAGTTCGTAGAGGATCGGCAGCGCCTCGGCATCGTCCATGCCCTCGATGCCCATGATATAACCCGCGCAGCCGAACAGCCCCTCGCGGCCGGTTTCGGGGTGGCGGCGGATGAAGGGGTGCAGCTGCGTCGCCAGCGCTTCGTCGCCCGAGCGGATGTCCATGCTGCGATCCTTATCCGCCGCGCCGTACATCCCCGACGGCGCATAGCCGCCGCGCGCGCTGTGGACCGCGTTGCGTCCTTCGATTTTCGCGCGCAGCGCAGCGGGCATCGCGTCGAGCGCGGCGTGCTGGTTGGCAAATTCGGTGTTGCCGCCGACAGGCGGGATGGTGATTCCGAACAGGCAGGTTCCGGCGGGTGGGCGCGCCTGAAAGCTCCAGTCGCTGTGCCAGTTTTCGGCGAACAAGGGCGAGGTTTCGTCGGCCCGGCGCTTGACCGCGATCACATGCTCGCGGCCGACAACCGGCTTGATGAAGGGATCGTCGCCAAAACCGCCGAAATATTGCGTAAAGCGTTCGAGATCGTCGTCGCTCATTCGCTGGTCGGGGAAGGCGAGGACGTGATGGTCCAGCCATGCGGCGCGGATTTCGGCGACGGTGCCGGGCGCGAGCGGCTGCGTCAGGTCGACGCCGGTGACGCGGGCGCCGCACGCCTGGCCGCTGGGGGTGATGGTGAGCGTCATGGCGCGATGCTGCGCCGAATGTGCGGCGGGGTCAATCGCTCTGGACGCGGCGTTCATTTGCCCGCATCCTGCGAACTGAACTTGTGGAGAGCAGCCGATGAAGAGCCTGACGAAAATTGCCCTCTGGTGCGGCCTGGGTGTGTCGCTGGCGGCGCTGCCGGTGCAGGGCATCGCGGCGCTTCAGCAAGGCGCCAAAGCGCCCGACTTCACGCTGACCGCGGCACAGGGCGGCAAGGAGTTCAGCCTGTCGTTGAAACAGACGCTGCGCGGCGGGCCGGTCGTGCTCTATTTCTTCCCCGCCGCCTTCACGCCCGGGTGCACCGTCGAGGCGCATTTGTTCGCCGAGGCGAACGGCAAGTTCAACCAGCTGGGCGCGCGCGTGATCGGGGTGACCGCGGGCAACATCGACCGCGTCGCCGAATTCTCACGCTCGGCGTGCCGCGACAAATTTGCCGTCGCCGCCGATCCCGGCGCCAAGGTCGCCGCGCAATATGACGCGACGATGCAGCGCCCCGACGGATCGATGCTGTCCAGTCGGACATCCTATGTGATCGCCCCGAACGGGACGATTTTGCTGAGCTACACCGATAGCAAGCCGCAGGCGCATGTCGAAAAGACGATGGCGGCGGTGCGGGCGTGGCGGGCGAAGCGGCGTTGAGTGGAGCGTGCAGCGGGGGATGAGGGTGTGTTTGCGGCCAATGGCGGTCGTGATCCTCCCTGTGGCGAAGCCATGGGGAGGTGGCAGCGCGGAGCGCTGACGGAGGGGTTTTGGCGCTACCGTTGCCGCCCCTCCACCATCCGCTTCGCGGACGGTCCCGCTGGCGCTACGCGCCGTCTGCGACTCCCCCATCGCTTCGCGACAGGGAGGATCTATAGCATTGTCATCCCGGCGAAGGCCGGGATCTCACCCTATCGTTTTACCGCCCCGGCGAGATCCCGGCCTTCGCCGGGATGACGAATATGGGAATGGCAACTTTCCACCCGTTAGCGGACATCGATAAGGTCGAACATATGTTGGGGGTATAGCGAGGCGCTCCCTACTTCGGCCGCCCACCAAACCCCGCGGCTTTCCGCAATTCGTCCGCATCCATCACATAGCCGTCGCTCACCACGGTCACCACGCGGCGCAGCGCGCCGAGGTCGGTGGCGGGGTCGCCGTCGACCAGCACCATGTCGGCTTGCTTGCCGACCGCGATCGAGCCGGTGCGTTTGTCGGCGCCGACGACGCGGGCGGGGATGATCGTCGCGCTCTGGATCGCTTCGGCGGCGGTGAAGCCCGCCTGCTGATAGATTTCGAGCTCGCGGACGAGTTCGATGCCCCAGCCGTCGGTCCCGGCGACGATCGGGACGCCTGCCTTGTGCAGACGGCCGACGAGTTCGACCATCTTGGCATAGCTTTTGCGATAATCGTCGCGGGTCAGCCCTTCGATCAGCGGATAGCCGCCGGCCGTGAAGACCGAGCGTTCGATGACCGGCGAAATGATCCCCATATAGGGCGCATAGGCCGGGTGCGGCGTGCCGCCGTCCTGCGTCAGCATGCCTTCAAAGATCACGATTGTCGGGTCGACCAAGGTTTTGCGCTTGGCGAGATCGGCGATGAAGCCTGACATCACGGGGCCGTCGAGGTCGATATCCTTGAAATAGCGCGCCGGGCCTTCCATCCGCTGGCGCGTATTCGCGCGGTCGATGACGTCGCGCGGCATCGATTCCATCACGACGAAATTGAGATGGGTCAACTCGTCATAACCCGCCGCGACCGCTTCGCTGGGCTTCATGGTGGCGGGGACGTGGCCGTGGACGTGCAGGCCAAGTCGGTGCGCTTCGGCGGCGGCAGGAGCGATCCACGCCGGGTTCATCGAGGTGTAGAATTTGACCCCCCACAGCCCGGCGTCCTTGATCCGCCGCACCGCAGCGATGGCTTCGGCCTCGCTGCTGACCACTTCGGCGCCCTGCGCCGCGAGCGGATCTTTCTTGTCGATGATCGCCGAGATGAAGGGTTCGCCCATCAGCAGGCTGCCGTCGGCGCGGCGCTTGGTCGCATCGACGGCGCGGTCGAAGGTCGTGCCGGGGCTGCGGAAGCTGGTGATGCCGTTCGCCACGTTTGACAGCACGCTCCAATCGTCGCCGATATGGAGGTGGCTGTCCCAGATGCCCGGCACCAGCGTCTTGCCGCGGCCGTCGATGACCTTTGCTCCAGCGGGTGCGGTCAGCGACCCCGCGGCGCCGATCGCGGCGATCTTGCCGTCGCGCGCCAGCACGGCGCGGTTGGCCAGAAATGCACCCTTGTCGGCATCGAACAGCTGGACATTGTCGAACAGGACGGGGGCTTTCGCGGCGGGCGCCAGGAAGCGTTTGGCGATACCGGCCACCTCGGCGGCAGTGGCGGCTTCCTGCGCATCGCGCAGCTGCCGCAATGCGCCCTCATATCCGGCAGGGATCACCGAGATGAAGCTGATGTCGGCGAAATAGCGCTTATTCTCGTCGAGCCAGACCGGGTAGGGCGACGGCAATATGCCGCTGACAAAGGCGAGCTGGACGGTTTTGGGACCGCTCGGTCCCTGGATCGTCTGCGTCGCGCCGAGCGTCATGCGGCCCTTGCCGCTGGGCAGGAAATTCAGCCCGGCATCGCCCGCCGCCGCCAGCGCGTCGATCAGCGGGGCGTTGGCGATACCGACCCCGCCCGCGGGAATATACCAGCCGCCCGCCGCCGCTTCGCCCGCGTCGATCGCGGTTTTCCAAGTCGCGCGGCCGTTCGCGATCCGATAGTCTTCGGCGGCGTCGCCCGACATCGTGACGCCGCGAACGGTCATCGCCGTGATCGTGCCGTCGCGCGCGATCGTGTTGACCTGGTCCATCTCGGTGATCCAGCCGCGCAGTTCTTGCGACCAGCGATAGGCGGTGCGCCCGTCGGGAAGCTGCCAGCGCCACTGGTTGCCGTGCTGACCGGCTTCGGACACGACGACATAGCGCACGGCGTCGGCGGGCGGCTTGAGCAACTCTTCCTTGGGGACGGGTTTCGATTGCGCGGCTGGCGCGGCGGTTTCGTGCGCGTGGGCGGCGGGCAGGGCGGTCGACGCCAGCAGGGCGGCGGCAAGAATCAGGCGCATTGTCGTTTTCCCCCAGTGCATTGTGCAATGGCCGACAGTGGTAGGCTGATGAGGGCAGGCGAAGCAAGAACCGACCAACCGCGACGATCGTTCGATTAAACGAATACTTCAGTCGCGTTTCTGCAAACTCACCACCGCGTGAATCGGCAGCTCGGCATAGAGGTGCGGGAATAAATCGCCGCCGCGCGCCGCTTCCCAGCGGATCGCGTCGCCGAGGAGGAGCAGGTCCACCTCGGCGATCATCAGCGGCGACTGGCCCGCGAAATGTTTGGCGATCGTGCTTTCAAGCTGCTCGCCCGTCGACAGGTGGATATAGCCGTCGGCGATGTCGACCGGGGCACCGCGAAACACGCGCTCGCGTTCGAAATCGGCCCATTGCTGCTGGGTCAGCACCTTGAAGGCGGTCGAGGCGGTCATTCGGGCGGCGTTTCCATGTCCGGGGCTGCGGCCATGGTGCCGTCATCCTCGACCGCTTCCTCGTCGCCGTCCTCGATCAGCGCCGCCGAGACGACATGCTCGTCCTTGGCGACGTCGAACAAGCGTACACCTGCCGAGCCGCGACCGATGACGCGCATCGAATCGAGTCCCATGCGGATCAGCTTGGCCTGATCGGTGACGAGCATCAGCTGGTGCGCCTTGGTCGCCGGGAAGCTCGCGACGACCAGGCCGTTGCGGGCAATGTTGTCGATGTTGGTGATCCCCTGACCACCGCGACCGGTGCGGCGATATTCATAGGCCGACGACAGCTTGCCATAGCCGTTGGCGCAGACGGTCAGGATGAACTGCTCGCGCGCGGCGAGCTCGGCCATGCGGTCGCCGTCGAGCGTCGGTGCGTTCTCATTATCCTTCCACGGCGCGGCGCGCAGATAGGCTTCGCGCTCCTCGCTGCTGGTCCCGACGCGGTGGAGGATCGACAGCGAGATGACCTCGTCGCCCACGGCAAGGCGCATGCCGCGCACGCCGGTCGAATTGCGGCTCTGGAATTCGCGGACATCGTCACCGGCGAAACGGATCGCCTTGCCCTGGCGGGTGGCGAGCAGGACATCGTCGCTCTCGTCGAGCAGCGCGACGCCGATCAGCCGGTCGTCCTCGTCCTCACCCTCGAACTTCATCGCGATCTTGCCGTTCGACGGGACGTTGGTGAAGGCGTCCATGCTGTTGCGGCGGACGCTGCCCTTGGCGGTGGCGAACATGACGTGGAGCTTGCCCCATTCGGTCTCGTCCTCGGGCAGCGGCAGCACGGTCGAGATCGTCTCCCCGGCGCTGAGCGGGAGCAGGTTGACCATCGGACGCCCGCGCGTCGCGGGACCGCCTTCGGGCAGGCGCCACACTTTCATGCGGTACACCTTGCCGAGGGTCGAGAAGAACAGCACCGGGGTGTGCGTCGAGGTGACGAACATTTCGGTGACGACATCCTCGTCCTTGGTCGCCATGCCGGCGCGGCCCTTGCCGCCCCGGCGCTGGGCGCGGAAGGTGTCGAGCGTGGTGCGCTTGATATAGCCGTCCATGGTGACGGTCACGACCATCTCTTCGCGCTCGATCAGATCTTCGTCGTCGATGCCGTCGGCGGCGGGCGCGAGCAAGGTGCGGCGCGGTTTGGCGAATTCGTCGCGCACCGCGATCAGCTCATCACGCATCACCGCGATCAGTTTGTCGCGGTTGGCGAGGATGCTCAGCAGCTCCTCAATTTCGTCCGCCAGCTCTTTGAGTTCTTTGCCGATTTCATCGCGGCCCAGCGCGGTCAGGCGGTGCAGGCGGAGGTCGAGGATCGCCTTCACCTGTACTTCTGACAGGCGATAGCTTGCACTATCATCCATCTCGCCGTCGATCGCTTCGACAAGGCGGATATAGGGAGCGATGTCGCCGATCGGCCATTCGCGCGCGAGCAGCGCCTCGCGCGCTGCGGCGGGGCTGGGCGAGCTGCGGATGATGCGGACGACCTCGTCGAGATTGCTGACTGCGACGACCAGCCCGAGCAAGATATGCGCGCGGTCGCGCGCCTTGTTCAGCTCGAACTTGCAGCGGCGGGTGATCACTTCTTCGCGGAAGTCGATGAACGCCGACAGGATCGTTTTCAGCCCCATCATTTCGGGGCGGCCACCGCGGATCGCGAGCATATTCGCGGGGAAGCTCGACTGCGCCGGGGTGTGGCGCCACAGCTGGTTCAATACGACTTCGGCGGTCGCGTCGCGCTTCAGCTCGATGACGACGCGGACGCCCTCGCGGTTCGATTCGTCGCGGATATCGGCGACGCCCTCGATCCGCTTGTCGCGCGCCGCCTCAGCGATTTTCTCGACTAGGCCCGATTTGCCGACCTGAAACGGAATCGACGTCAATACAATCGATTGGCGGTCGTTCCTGCCTTCTTCGATCACATGCGTCGAGCGCATCATGATCGAGCCGCGACCCGTGGCATAGGCGTTGCGCGCGCCGCCCTGACCCAGCATCATCGCGCCGGTCGGGAAGTCGGGACCGGGAACGATCGCCATCAATTCGTCGAGGGTGATTTCGGGATTGTCGATCGTCGCGAGCGTCGCGTTGATCACATCGCCCAGATTGTGCGGCGGGATGTTGGTCGCCATGCCGACCGCGATGCCGCCCGCGCCATTGACGAGCAGATTGGGGTAGCGGGCGGGCAGGACGGTCGGTTCGGATTCGGAGCCGTCATAGTTCGGCTGGAAATCGACCGTATCCTTGTCGAGATCGCCGAGCAGCGTGTTGGCGACCTTGGCAAGGCGCGATTCGGTGTAGCGCATCGCCGCTGGCGGATCGGGGTCCATCGAGCCGAAATTGCCCTGGCCGTCGACGAGCGGAACGCTCATCGACCAGTCCTGCGTCATGCGCGCGAGCGCGTCGTAGATCGAGCTGTCGCCATGCGGGTGATATTTACCCATGACGTCACCGACGATACGCGCCGATTTGCGATAGGGGCGGCCCGCGACATAGCCGCTTTCGAACGCCGAATAGAGGATGCGCCGGTGCACCGGCTTCAGCCCGTCGCGCACGTCGGGCAGCGCGCGGCTGACGATCACGCTCATTGCGTAATCGAGGTAACTGGTTTTCATTTCGTCGACGATATTGATCGGCGAAATACCGTCTTCGGACGGCGGCGTTGGCGTATTTTCTTCGGTCAAGACCCGGCCTTTTTTCTGCTTTTCGGGAAGTGCTTTTTACCTAGCCGACCATGGCGGGAAAGGCCAGCGATTCGGTGGGTTTTCAGGGAATGATTTCGCTGCCGTCCCATGCGAAAATTCGTCCGGTTTCGGCGGGCGTCAGCGCGCCCAGCACGCGCAGCAAATTGGCGGCGGCGACGGGCGGCGCGGTCAGATTTTCGGGCGGCATGCCGCGCTGGAATGGCGCCGACAGACTGGTGTCGACGGTACCGGGGTGCAGCGCGACGACTAGTGCATCGGGATTGCGCCGCGTCTCGGCAATCGCGAAGCTGCGCACGAGCTGGTTGAGCGCGGCTTTGGAGGCGCGGTAGCTGTACCAGCCGCCGCTGCGGTTGTCGCCGATGCTGCCGACGCGCGCCGACAGCATCGCAAACAGCGTGGGACCGCGGCGGGGCAGCAGTGGCAGGAAATATTTGGCGACCAGCGCCGGGCCGATCGTGTTGACCGCGAAGTTCCGCGCCATCCAGTCGGGATCGAGGTCGGCAAGCTTGCGTTCGGGCTGGTGCTCCCTGTCATGGAGGAGGCCCGTGGCGACGATGACCAGCCGCGGCGGCGGACCGTTGTCGCGAACCAGCGCCGCGGCCGCGGCGACCGACGCCTGATCGGTAATGTCGATGCGGTGCGGGGCCGGAAACGAGCGCGCGAAGCGGTAGATGACGTCATGGCGTCCACCGGCTTGCAGCGCATCGGAAAGCGCGGCGCCGATCCCGCCCGAAGCCCCGATGATGATGGCCGATCCATGCTCTGTCACCCGCCCGGCGTATCACGCCGTTTCGCGGTCCGACAAGCGATGCTTGCCAAACCGTTCCGGCGCCATATGACGGTGAACCGTGGCTTCTTTCGATCATACCGCCCGCCGATGGCATTGATTGCGCTGATCGGCGCCAGCGAAGTGTTGCCCGACGGCGGGCTGCGCGCGCTCGTCACCGTGGCGGGCGAGACGCTGATCGAGCGTCAGGCGGCGCGGCTGGCCGACGTCGGCGTGACGCATATCGCGGTCGCCGTTGCGGCGCTCCCCGCCGATCTGCTGGCCACCTGCGACCGCATTCGCCGCCGCGGCGTGAAAGTGACCCCGGTCCGCGCCGCCACCGACCTGATGGGGCTGGTACAAGACGACGACCGCATCATCCTGGTCGCCGACGGGCTGCGCGCGGGCGGGACGCATTATGCCGCGATTGCGAGGCCCGGCGCGCCCGCGATCCTCGTGACCGGCGACACGCCGCTGACCCAAGGGTTCGAGCGGATCGACGCGACGCGGCGCTGGGGCGGGTTGGCGAGCATTTCGCAGCCGATGGTCGCCGAACTCGCCGCGATGCCGGGCGAATGGGACATGATGCTCACCCTGCTGCGCCTCGCGGTGCAATCGGGGGCGCGGCGACTCTATTGCGAACCGGCGCTGTTCGAACAGGGCGAGATCGCGATCGTCACCGATCGCCCGACCGCAGCGCTGATCGAGCAATCCAGCCTGCAACAGGTCGAATATGGCGGCATGGGGTTCGGGCGGTCGGCGATCATGATGCCGTTGATCCGGCTTGCCGGGCCGTTGCTGGTCAAATCGCCGACGACGGCGCGGTACCTACCCTATATCACCGCGTTCCTGTGGGTTGCGGTCGCGGTGTTGGCGGCGAGCGGGCTCGCGGCGGCAGGCGCGCTGGTCGCCATCCTTGGCGGGCTGGGGCTGACCGCGATGCGGTTCCTGTCGTCATTTCGCGCGGAAAGCGCCGCGCAGGACCGGGTGCGCGACGTCATCCGCACCTTTGCGTGGATATTGCTGGCGCTATTTCCCTGGCTGGTGTCGCTGGCGGGGCCGGGACACCAGATGCCGCCGTTTTCGGAGGCTGCGCTGGCGCCATGCCTTGCCGCGACGATTTTGGTGGCGCGGTCGTTGTACGAGGATTCGGGCGATCGGCGGCGCTTTCACTGGTTGCTGCCCGACGCCGATCAGGCATGGATCATGCTGGCCCCGGCGCTGCTGTTCGACTTCGCCTCGCTGATGTTCGCGATCCTGCCGCTGCTCGCGCTGCTGCAAATCCTGGTGTGGCTGCGCCTGGCGCGGCGCCCCGAAGCGTCCTAAAACAAAGCAGTTCAAGGTTTAGCGCGTATTAACGCCATCCTGCTATCCGCGACCGTGCATGACTGACTCCGCCTCCTCGTCCGGCATCGATCCGCTGTCCGCGCGTTTGCGCGAACTCGCCGACTATCTGGCGGCGCCGACGGTCGCGCGGTTGACCGAGGAGCAGCGCGCGCTGTCGCTGGGCATCGCGCGGCGGCTGGTCGGGGATGTCGCGGCGCGGCTCGATCCCGCGATCGATACCGACCGGCTGTGGCGCGCATGGCTGCGCGGCGGAGTGCCGGGGGCGGAACGATTGGCGCGCATTTGTTTTGCCCGCGCCGAGGAACATCGTTGGCGCGAACTGTCGGTACAGCGCGCCAGTCCGCCGCCGATTTTGCCGGACGCCGACGACGTCGCTGCGGATGCGCCATCGATCGGCGCGCCCCTGTCCGACGTCGATCGCGCCTATCTGGAACTGCAAATTGCCGATCGCCGCCGTTTCGACGCGCTGGGGCATCCGGCGATTGCGGTTGCCGATTTGGAGGCCGACGTCTTTCGTGCGCTGCTGCTGGATATTGCCGCCTGGCGCTTGACCGAGGTCAGTCACGACCACAAGCGCGCTGCCGAGCTGGGCGACGCGGTGCGTGTCGCCACCGAGCGCCACGCCGATGAAGCAGGGATCACACAGGCAGGCGCTGCCTATCACGATCGGCTGGGGTCGGGATTGGCCGATGCGGCGCGAGAGGCCATCGTCCGCCACGATTGGGCGACGCTGATCGCGCTGGCGGCGGCGACGCACCGCCGCAACTATGGCGACATGGCGTTGGCGCTGCTGACCGCAGAGACGGCGGCGCTGCCGTCGTTTCTGGCGCCGCTGAGTCTTGATCGCACGGCGCTGGCGCCGCTGGAAGCGTCGCTGGCGATGTTGCCCGCGCGCGCCGTCGCCGAGGATGGCGCGGTGCCGATGTCGGGGTTGACCCCAGAATGAGCGAGCGGATCGTCCGCGGCCGGATCGACCGGTCGGGCGCGCTGGTGAGCGCCGATGCGCCGCTGCTGCGCCTGCAACAGCGCGCGGGCGCGGGGCTGGGCAAGCCGCTGGCGCTGCCGCATCTGGCCCGGCTGGTGACGCTGGCGCAGCGGCTGCACCGCGACATCAGTCGCCCGCTGCACGCCGCCGACGACCATAGCGACATTCATGCCCTGGTGCGGATCATTCCCGACGCCGATGGCGCCGCGCTCGAGATCAGCGACTGGCGCACCCGGCCCATCGCGCAGCCGCAGATTCCTGCGATCGCCGATCATATGGCGGTGCCGCAGGGGTGGATGTGGGAGTGCGACCCGCAACTGCGAATGATCGCGCTGCGTGCTGCCGCCGATGCGCCGCCGATTCCCGCCGAGTGGGAAGGGCGGTCGCTGTCCGAGCTGTTCGAACTGCAACCCGACGGCGACGGACGCTTTCCGGTGCTCCGCGCGCTCGCGCGGCAGTCGCGTTTCGACGGTCAGCACGTCCAGGCCGATGCCCCTGCCGGACGCGTGGCGATGACGCTGTCGGGCGACGCGCTGTTCGATGCCGTTGGGCGCTTTACCGGGTTTCGCGGTGCGGCGGTGGTGGCGGACGCTGACGCTGCGGCCGATGCCCTTCCCGCCGCGACGCTGATCGACCCGGCGTTCGGATCACTGCCGCTGTCGGACCCGCAGTTCGGGCGGCGCATCGACGGCGCGCTGCGCGGGCCGCTGAGCCGCATCATTGCGACCGCCGAGACGATTTCGGGGCAGTTCGATGGCCCGATCCGGGCTGACTATGCGCGCTATGCGGGCGACATCGCGCATGCGGGGCGGCATCTGCTGGGGCTGGTCGACGATCTTGCCGATTTGCAGAATATCGAGCGCCCGGGGTTCAAGGCCGCCGCCGACGAGATCGACCTTGGCGATCTGGCACGCCGGGCGGTCGGGCTGCTCGGCATGAAGGCCGAGGAAAAGGGAATCCGCATCGACGCGCCGCGCGTCGACGACAAGGCGCCCGCAACGGGCGAGTTCCGTCGGGTGTTGCAGGTGCTGCTCAACCTCTTGGGCAATGCGATCCGCTATTCGCCCGACAATTCGCAAATCTGGATCCGCGTCGATCGCGACGGCGACCGCGCGATGGTGACGGTCGCCGATCAGGGGCAGGGGATCGACGCCGATCAACAGGCGGTGGTGTTCGAAAAATTCGAACGGCTGGGCCGCACCGACAGCGGCGGTTCGGGGCTGGGGCTGTATATCGCGCGGCGACTGGCGCGGGCGATGGACGGCGACCTGACGGTGGATAGCGCGCCGGGGCAGGGGGCGCGGTTTACGCTGAGTTTGCCGGCGCGGGATTTGACATAGCGCCCTTTTTTAGTCTGCGCAGAGGGACAGAGGTCCATGATGTCGGGTTTCGACCAATCGCGGACAATTGGTCGATCCATTAGCACTGTCTAGGCGATCCAGAGGCCTGCCCAACTCACCTCTTCCCATTTATTTGTTGCACTCAGCCGATAGTAATGAACGAACCCGCCGCCACCTTCCGGCGCCCCGACCCCACTGGACAGAAACAACGCTTCCCGTCCGTTCGTGCTCATGACCGGCAAAGACGTGCCAAAGACGGTCGCTATGAAAGCGCCATTGTCACCAATCTTTTTTGCCTCCTCGACCGCTTCATGTCCGTATCCGACATGCTTCCTTGCGAGGAGCGACCTTATATTCGCGCAGGTTTTGACAACGCTTGTCCCCTCGGTGGCCGATAGCTTAGCCAGCAGTTCATCGCCCGGAACGGTCTGAAAGACAGCGCCATTACGAGCATTCCACTGAAGACCTTTGACTGTAAGCGGCATTGTCTCTGGCGTTTCGACAAAAACAGCCCGTCCTTGCTCTTTGGTGAGTAGTAGATCGATATATTGAGCGGCGACGTGGCACGGCGCGCCATCATTTTCGATCGGAGCGGACGATCGTGTATCCGCACAGCCGCCGAGAACGCCCAGTGTTAATGCAAGAGCAAACTTCATGTGCGTCCCCATTGAATGTAGTCGAGGATAAAGGCGTGTCAGTTTGGTCGCAACCGCAACGTCCGCTTCCCACCCCAAAACGGACATACGTTATCATTTAATCGCAAAAGAAAAGGGGCCGCAATTGCGGCCCCCAATCTTGTTATCAGCGTCCTATGTCCAAGTTGGTTTCAACGCTGGCCCACCGGCACATAATCGCGCGGCGCCGGACCCGTGTAGAGCTGGCGCGGGCGACCGATTTTCTGCGCGGGGTCGGAGATCATTTCGTTCCACTGCGCGACCCAGCCGACGGTGCGGGCGAGCGCGAACAGGGCGGTGAACATCGTCGTCGGGAATCCGATCGCCGACAGGATGACGCCCGAATAGAAATCGACGTTCGGGAACAGCTTCTTTTCGACGAAATAGGGGTCGCTGAGCGCCATTTCTTCAAGCTGCAGCGCGACTTCGAACACCGGGTCGTTGACCTTCAGCGCCTCGAACACTTCGCGAACCGTCTTCTGCATCACCGTCGCGCGCGGATCGTAGTTTTTGTAAACGCGGTGGCCGAAGCCCATCAGACGGAACGGATCGTCCTTGTCCTTGGCGCGCGCGATATATTCGGGGATGCGTTCGGGACGACCGATTTCGCGCAGCATATTGAGCGCGGCCTCGTTGGCGCCGCCATGCGCCGGACCCCACAGGCAGGCGATGCCCGCGGCGATGCACGCGAACGGATTGGCGCCCGACGAACCCGCGAGGCGGACGGTCGAGGTCGACGCATTCTGTTCATGGTCGGCGTGGAGGATGAAGATGCGATCGAGCGCGCGTTCGACGACCGGATTGACCTCATATTCCTCGGCCGGAACGCCAAAGGTCATGCGCAGGAAGTTGCCGGTGTAGCTGAGCTTATTGTCGGGATAGACGAAGGGCTGTCCGACCGAATATTTATACGCCATCGCCGCGATCGTCGGCATTTTCGCGATCAGCCGGTGGCTGGCGATCATCCGCTGATGCGGATCGTGGATCTCGGTCGAGTCGTGGTAGAAAGCGCTGAGCGCCCCGACGACGCCGCACATGATCGCCATCGGGTGCGCGTCGCGGCGAAAACCGCGGTAAAAGGTCGCGAGCTGTTCGTGCAGCATCGTGTGGCGGGTGATCGTGTTGTCGAAATCGGCCAGTTCCTGCGCGTTCGGCAGCTCGCCATTCAGCAGCAGGTAGCAGGTTTCCATGAAGCTGGAATGTTCGGCGAGGTCGCCGATCGCATAGCCGCGGTGCAGCAGCACGCCTTCGTCGCCGTCGATGTACGTAATCTGCGATTCGCAGCTCGCGGTCGAAGTGAAGCCCGGATCATAGGTGAAGGCGCCGGTCTGAGCATAGAATTTGCGGATGTCGACGACATCGGGACCGATGGTGCCCGACAAGACGGGGCTTTCGACAGTCTTGTCGCCCAGGGTGATTTTTGCGGGTTGGTCGGTCATATGTTTTTCCCTGTTATGACGGCGAGGAGAGAGCGTGGCTACGCCCCTGCCGGATAATGTTGCACTGCGTCAAGTCGGGCCAGACTGACATCACGGCCGAGCAGCAGCAGCACGTCGAAAATCCCTGGGGAAACGGTCCGGCCGGTTAGCGCCGCGCGTAACGGTCCGGCCAATTTGCCGAGCCCCAGTTCGGCAGCTTCGGCTTCGGCCCGCACGGCGGCGTCCAGCTCTTCTATCGTCCATTGGTTCAGCCCGCGCAGCCGCTGCGTCACAGCAGCCAGCAAGCCTTCGGGCGCAGCCTTTAGCACCTCGGCAGCCTTTTCGTCCACCGGCAACGGATCGCCCTGGAACAGGAACATCGCGCCGTCGGCGATCTCGTCCAGCGTCTTGGCGCGCGGCTTCAACGATTCCATCGCGCGGGTCAGCACGCCGCGTTCGCCGTCGCTGAGCGCGCGCCCGGCGAGCGTTTCGACGCGCGGGGCGACCAGCCCGGCCAGACGCGCATCGTCGGCCTCGCGCAGATAATGACCGTTGAGATTTTCGAGCTTTTTGAAGTCGAAGCGCGAAGGCGAACGACCGACATGGGCCAGGTCGAACCATTCGGTCGCCTGCGCGCGGCTGATGATTTCGTCGTCGCCATGCCCCCAGCCGAGGCGGACCAGATAATTGTTCACCGCTTCGGGGAGATACCCCATCTCGTCGCGATAGGCATCGACCCCGAGTGCGCCGTGGCGCTTCGAAAGTTTCGCGCCATCGGCCCCATGGATCAGCGGCACGTGCGCGTAGGTAGGCTCGCGCCAGTTCATCGCGCGGATCAGCGCCAGCTGGCGAAAGGCGTTGTTGAGATGATCGTCGCCGCGGATCACATGCGTGACGCCCATGTCGTTATCGTCGACGACGACGCTCAGCATATAGGTGGGCGTCCCGTCGCTGCGTAGCAGGACGAAATCGTCGAGTTCGGCGTTCTGGACGGTGACCTCACCCTGCACTTTGTCGGCAATCGTGACCGCGCCGTCCTGCGGTGCGCGCAGGCGGACGACGTGCGGAACGGATGGATCGCCGTCGGTCCGGTCGCGCCAGGGACTGCGGACGCGGAAGGGCAGCCGCTTTTCCTGCGCTTCGGCGCGCATCGCGGCGAGCTCGTCCTGGGTCAGGTAACAGCGATAGGCCTCGCCTTTGGCCAGCAATTCGGCGGCGACCCCGGCGTGGCGGTCGGCGCGCGCGAACTGGAACACCGTTTCGCCGTCCCAGTCGAGGTCGAGCCACTGCATCCCGTCGATGATCGCGTCGATTGCGGCGTCGGTCGAGCGCGCGCGGTCGGTATCCTCGATCCGCAGCAGGAACTTGCCGCCATGGTGGCGTGCGAACAACCAGTTGAACAGCGCCGTGCGCGCGCCGCCGATATGCAGGAAACCAGTCGGCGACGGGGCAAAACGGGTTACGACATCGGCGCCGGTTGCTTCGGTGCTGGTCGCGGTCAAACTGGTTTCAATATCGGTTGCCACCAAGGCCTCTTTCACTCAATTTGCCGCGCATCGCGGCGGCGATCGGGGAGCCCCTAGCATGGCGACAAGGCAGCTTCAAACGCCCATTGCCGCGCGCTGGGACGACCGCTGGCGGCGGCTTGGCGATGCGATCGAGGCACGGTTGGAGGCGGAGCGCGAGCGGATCGGGCTTTGGCTGCCGGTTGCGTTGGGCGCGGGGATCGCGCTGTGGCTGGCGCTCCCGACCGCGATGCACTGGATCGGCGCGCTGCTGGCGCTGGCGGCTGGCGGGCTGATCGGCGCAGTCGTCGGCTGGCAACGACGCCTCGGCCGCATGATCATCATCGGTAGCGGCATGATCGCGATCGGCGTTCTGCTCATCTGGGGCCGTGCGACATGGGTGGCGGCGCCGGTGCTGGCGCAGCCGGTTACGACGAGCTTTTCGGCGGAGGTCGAACGGGCCGACGCACAGCCCGCGCGCGGGCAGGTGCGGCTGATTCTTCGGCCTCACGCGCGCGCCGACCTGCCGCCGCGGCTGCGGGTCACCGCCACCGAGGTGCAAGCCGCGGCGATCCAACCCGGCGAACGGATCGGGCTGCGCGCGCGGTTGATGCCGCCGCCAGTCGCCAGCCTGCCCGGCGGTTATGACTTTGCGCAGCGGGCATGGTTCGACCGGCTGGGCGCGGTCGGGACGGTGATCGGCGCCATCAGCCGCACCCCCGGAACCGGGCTATCGCAACCACCGCTGCGGGCACGACTGACGCGGCATATTCACGATCGGGTCGAAGGATCGGCGGGCGGCGTTGCCGCGGCGCTGGTCACCGGCGACCGCGGCGCGATCAGCGAGGCCGATGACGAAGCGATGCGGCGCAGCGGGCTCGCCCACCTGCTGTCGATCAGCGGGCTGCATGTGACCGCGGTGGTCGGTTTCACGATGCTCATCGCGATGCGGTTGCTGGCGCTCAGTCGGCGGCTGGCGCTGCGCGGGTGGGTGCTGCCGCTGGCTGCGGCAGCCGCAGCGCTGGCGGGCGGCGGCTATACATTGCTCGCCGGGGCCGAGGTGCCGACGCTTCGCTCTTTCATCGCCTCATTGCTGATATTGGTGGCGTTTCTGCTCGGGCGCGAGGCGCTGACCTTGCGCCTGGTCGCGGCTGGCGCGCTGCTGGTGATGCTGTGGCGGCCCGAAGCTCTCGCGGGGCCAAGCTTTCAGCTGAGTTTCGCGGCGGTGACCGCGATCGTAGCGCTGCACGAAAGCCGCTGGATGCGGGCCTATGTCGCGCGGCGCGACGAGCCATGGATATTCCGGCTGGGCCGCGGCATCGGCGCGTTGATCGTGACCGGATTGGTCGTGGAGGCAGCGCTCGCGCCGATCGCGCTGTTCCACTTTCACAAGGCCGGATTGTACGGCGCGCTGGCCAATGTGATTGCGATCCCGCTGACGACCTTTGTGATCATGCCCGCCGAAGCGTTGGCGTTGCTGTTCGACAGCATCGGCCTCGGCGCGTTTTTCTGGTGGATCGCCGAAACGGCGCTCAACGCGCTGATCGGATTGGCGCATTGGGTGGCATCTGCCCCGGGCGCCGTCGCCACGCTACCGGTGTTTCCGCCATGGGGTTTTGCGGTCGCGATTTTCGGCGGGTTGTGGTTTCTCCTCTGGCAAACGCGCTGGCGCCGGGCCGGACTGATCCCGGTGGCGATCGGCATGGCGGCGCTGCTCGCACAGCCGCGCCCCGATCTGTTGGTGACCGGCGACGGCAAGCATATCGCCGCGGCGCTTCCCGATGGCGGTTACGCGCTGCTGCGCGACCGCGCGGGCGATTATGTCCGCGATACGCTGTCCGAAGCCGCGGGGATCGATACGCCACTGGCGGCGCTTGCCGAGCTTGAGCATGTCGAATGCAACCGCGATTTTTGCCGCTGGAGCCAGGGTGAGGGCGCCGAGCGGCGGATCATCCTGGCGTCGCGCGGGCGCGACCGGATCGAGGGCGCCGACATGGCCGCTGCTTGCGCCGCAGCCGATGTCGTGATCAGCGACCGCTGGTTACCGCGCGAATGCGCCGGGCGCTGGCTGACGATCGATCGCGACAGCCTGGCCGAAACCGGCGGGCTGGCGCTCTATTTCGGCGAGCGGCCCACGGCCGTCACCACGCTGCGCGCCGGCGACGCGCATCCGTGGCGCCAGCCGCAGCAGCTTAGTGGTAACGACGAAGCAGTCCCGACAGGCGCCCTTGCACGATAACGCGGTCGGCGGGGTAGCGCTGCGGTTCATAGGCGCTGTTCGCCGGATCGAGCCGGATCATCGGGCCTTCGCGGCGGAAATATTTGAGCGTCGCGTCCTGACCGTCGACGAGCGCGACGACGATGTCGCCCTCGCGCGCGGTGCTGGCTTTCTGGATCAGCGCATAGTCGCCATCGAAGATCCCGGCTTCGACCATCGAGTCGCCCGACACTTCCAGCGCATAATGTTCGCCCGCACCGAGCAGCGCGGCGGGGACGGCGAGATTGTTGTAATCTTCGAAGGCCTCGATCGGGACGCCCGCGGCGATCTTGCCGTGCAGCGGAACCTCGACGATGTCGTTGGCGGCGATTGGGCGCATCGCGGGGGCGGGCTTGCGCAGCGGGACGATGTTGTCGCGATCGTTGCTCACGACGGTCTTGGCGCCGTCGGGCAGCTTGATCACCTCCAAGGCGCGGGCGCGATTGGGCAAGCGGCGAAGAAAACCCCTTTCTTCCAAGGCCCTTATCAGGCGATGTATGCCCGATTTCGACTTTAGCCCCAGCGCCTCCTTCATCTCTTCGAACGACGGCGAGATACCGCTGGCGTCGAGCTTTTGCTGAATGAAGTGAAGCAGTTCATGCTGCTTGGCGGTCAACATTGATCATCCTCCGTCAGGACCAGAACCGGACATAATGAGAACGATAGTGGAACAGAGCGGAACTTGTCAAGCGATGACGAGATAATCGGCCATGGCGCCTGCATCGCGCGACGGCGCGTCAATCTCACGGATCACCAGCGCGTTCGCGGTAGCGAGCGGCAGCGTCATCCCGCTGTCCTGTCCGACCAGCGGGGTAAGTCGTCCGTTTTCGAGTCGTGCGCGCAGATAGTCGCGGCGCCCGGCGCCGCCGTCCAGCGGCGTAGCAAGCGGTGCCTGATGGATGGCGGGGCGCGGATCGCGCGCCCCCGCGAGGTGACGGACGAGCGGGAGCAGGAACAGCGTCGCGGTGACGAACGCCGAGGACGGGTTGCCGGGCAGGCCGAGCAGGATCGCGTCGCCAATGGTCCCGGCGATCAGCGGCTTGCCGGGGCGCATCGCGATCTTCCAGAAATCGATCTGCCCTCCGGCATCGGCGAGCGCGCCGCGGACATGATCGTGATCGCCGACCGACGCGCCGCCGACGGTGATGATGACGTCGTGACGTCGCGCCAAATCCTTCAAAAACTTGGAAAGTTGTTGCCGATCGTCGCGGATATGGAGCGGTAGGGTGACCGCGGCGGGTTCGCTGGCGAGGAGCGCCGCCAGCATCGGGCCGTTGCTGTCGGGGATCTGTCCGGGGGCCAGTACACGCCCGGCCTGAACCAGCTCGTCGCCGGTGGTGAGGATCGCGACGCGCGGGCACTGACCGACGGCGAGCGGGGCGGTGCCGCTCATCGCGGCGACGGCGATCGCGCCGGGATTCAGCCGGGTACCGGCGGCGAGCAGCCGATCGCCCGTGGCAAAATCGCTGGCGCGGGCGCGGATATGGCGGCCGCGCGTGCCGGGGCCGTCGCCGGTCAGCGTTAGCGCGGCGCCGTCGGCGACTACATCCTCCTGTACGATGACGGTGTCGGCGCCGCCCGGGAGCATCGCGCCGGTAAAAATGCGCATCGCCTCGCCGGGGCCAACCCCGCGATCGGGCGCCGTCCCCGCAGCGCTTTCGCCAACGATCGTCCAGGGACCGGGCAATTCGTCGAAGCGAATCGCATAGCCATCCATGGCGGACAGCGGTGCGGCGGGCTGATCGCGCTGCGCGATGATGTCATCCGAGGTATATCGGCCAAGGCATTCTGAAAAAGAAATTTTCTCAGATGGAAGCCGATCGCGAAGCGCCAGCAAACGCGCCTGCGCTTCCTCGACCGGCAATAGCGCGCTCATTCGGCGCGCCAGTCGTCGGACCGGCCACCGCTTTTTTCAAGCAGCCGGATGTCGCCGATCACCATCGCGCGGTCGAGCGCCTTGGCCATGTCGTAGAGCGTGAGCAGCGCGACCGATGCCGCGGTCAGCGCCTCCATTTCGACTCCGGTTGGGCCGGTGGTTGCCGCGGTGGCGGTGACGGCGATGCCATTGGTTTCCCAGTCGAATTCGACACCGACCTTGGTCAGCGCGAGTGGGTGGCAGAGCGGAATGAGGTCGGATGTGCGCTTGGCGGCCATGATCCCGGCGATGCGCGCGGTCGAGAGCACGTCGCCCTTGGGCGCGTTGCCGCTGCGGATCGCTTCGAGCGCGCCCGCCGACATGGTGATGCGGCCGCTGGCGACGGCGCGTCGCTGGGTCGCGGGCTTGGCGCCGACATCGACCATGTGCGCGGCGCCGGTTTCGTCGAGATGAGTCGGTTTGAGGGTCATGGCGGGAGCGAAGCAAGGTGAGGGGGGAAAGGCAAGGGGAGATGGGAGCAAGTGGGGGTGAAGGCGGGATTATGGTGACTGGTGTCGACTGGTCGCTGCTGCCCGCCTGCTATGAGATTCGCGCAGAGGCCGCAGAGAACGAAGAGATATTGCGCATTCTCTCTGCGCTCTCTGCGGCCTCTTCGTGGAAAATTTGAAGGGTGGCTAGCGACCGGTAGCGGACGTGTTTTCTCCCCTCCCTTTTAGGGAGGGGCTGGGGGTGGGTAGCCGCCGAAGGCGGCATTCTGCCTCGGCTCGCTTCGCTCGCACCCACCCCTGACCCCTCCCTGGAAGGGAGGGGAATGACTTAAAACCACCCCAAAGTGGACGCTCAGCCTTCGAGAAGCGCCTTCGTTGCCGCCGTGACGTCAGGCTGGCGCATCAGGCTTTCGCCGACGAGGAAGGTTTTTACGCCGCTGGCGGCCAAGCGTTGGCAGTCGGCGTGGGTGGCGATGCCGCTTTCGCCGACGAGCAGCGTGTCAGCGGGAACCAGTTTGGCGAGGCGTTCGGTGACGGCGAGGTCGGTTTCGAAGGTGCGCAGATCACGGTTGTTGACGCCGATCAGGCGCGATTTGAGTTTGTTCAGCGCGCGGTCCAGCTCGGCTTCGTCATGGACTTCGACGAGCACGTCCATGTTACGCTCGAACGCGGCGGCCTCGATTTCTTGCATCGCGCCGTCGTCGAGTGCGGCGACGATGATCAGGATTGCGTCGGCGGCGATCGCGCGGGCTTCGGCGACCTGCCAAGGGTCGATCATGAAATCCTTGCGCAGCGCGGGCAGGGCACAAGCGGCGCGCGCGGCGATCAGATAATCTTCATGGCCCTGGAAATAGGGGGCGTCGGTGAGGACCGAGAGGCACGCCGCGCCGCCTGCGGCATAGGCGCTGGCGTGATCGGCGGGGTTGAAATCGTCCCGGATCAATCCCTTGGAGGGCGAAGCTTTCTTGATTTCGGCGATGAGCGCGAAGCCGCCTGCGTCGATTTTTGCCTGCAAGGCGGCTTGGAAGCCGCGCACCGGGCCGGCATCAATGGCGTCGAGGTCGGCGACGGTGCGCGCGGCGCGGCGATGCGCGACTTCTTCGGCCTTGGTGGCGAGGATTTGGGTGAGTTTGTTCATCGGGTGAGTCGCGAGTTTTTCCGTAGCCCTGAGCTTGTCGAAGCCTGTCCTGAGCGCCTGCAAGGCAGTCGAAGGGGGCGTCTATCCGAGAAGCGCCCTTCGACAGGCTCAGGGCTACGGTTTATGAGGTCGGAGACGCTCATTTATACGCGATCCAGCAATTGAGCAGCGCGTTGGCGAGCCCCTTGTCGATCGCTTCGGCGGCTTCTTCGACTCCGTCGGTCAGTGTCTCGACCGCGCCCGCGATGACGAGCGCTTCGGCGGAATTGTACAGCACCGCGTCACGGTACGCGCCGGGGGCGCCCTGTAGCAGCTCGCGCAGCGCCTTGGCATTGTCGGCGGCGTCACCGCCGCGGATGGCAGAAATCGGATGGGTGGGCAGGCCCGCGTCGCTGGCCTGGCTGCGCTGCATGAACACGCCCTCGGCATTGACCACCGCGACCTCGTTGCCGCCCGCGAGCGACAGTTCGTCGATGCCTTCGTCGCCCGAGACGACGCGCGAATGGTCGGTGCCGAGCCGGTGCAGTGCCTCTGCATAGACCGGCACATAGCCGGGGCGCGCGATGCCGATCAACTGGCGGGTGACGCGGGCCGGGTTGGCGAGCGGTCCCATCAGGTTGAAGATGGTGCGGCGCGCGAGGCGGGTGCGGATCGGCTGGATGCGCTTCATCGCCGGATGGTGGTTCGCGGCGAACAGGAAGCAGATGCCGAGGTCGGCGAGGGTCGCTTCGGCAAGGCGCCCGGCGCGTTCCATGTCGAGGCCGAGAACCTCGAGCGTGTCGGCGGCGCCCGATTTTGACGAAGCGGCGCGATTACCGTGCTTTGCGACAGGAACCTCGCACGCGGCGACAACGATGGCGACGGCGGTCGAGACGTTGAGCGTGTGGTGGCCGTCGCCGCCGGTGCCGCAGACGTCGATTGCGCCCGCGGGCGCATCGATAGGGATCAAGCGGTCGCGCAGCGCCTGCGCCGCGGCGGCGATTTCGACCATCGTCTCGCCGCGGTCGGACAGGGCGGTGAGGAATTCGGCGATCTCGTCTTCGCTGGTGCGCGCGTCGAGGATGTCGGCGAAGGCCTGCGCAGCCTCGTCATGACCCAGCAGATGCGCGGGGTCGGGCAGCGGGCCGAAGCGGCTCATGCGGCTTGCCGTTCGCGCACCGGCAGTCCGGCTAGCTCCATGAAGTTGGCGAGCATCGCATGACCATGTTCGGTGGCGATGCTTTCCGGGTGGAATTGCACCCCGTGGATCGGCAGATCGGCATGGCGGAAGCCCATCACCGCGCCGTCGTCGCTGGTGGCGTTGATGATCAGGCAGTCCGGAATATCGACGACTTCGAGGCTGTGATAGCGCGTCGCCTGAAACGGCGAGGGCAGGCCCGCGTAAAGCCCGCTGCCGTCGTGGCACACCGGCGAGGTCTTGCCGTGCATCAGATGGCCGCGCTGCACGGTGCCGCCGAAATGCTGGCCGATCGCCTGATGGCCGAGGCACACGCCGAGCAGCGGGCGGCGCGCGTCGGCGCAGGCGGCGACGAGGTCGAGGCTGATCCCGGCCTCGTTGGGTGTGCAGGGGCCGGGAGAGATCAGGATCGCCTCGGCGCCGGTCGCGAGGGCTTCGGCAGCGGTGAGCGCGTCGTTGCGCTCGACGCGGACGTCGGCGCCCAGCTCGATCAGATAATGAACGAGGTTGAAGGTGAAGCTGTCGTAATTGTCGATGACGAGGATCATGGGGGTGGGCCGTAACGATTTTGCGGGTGGGGGGGAAGAGATAGAAGCTTTTGGCGGTTCAACTCATCCTTCGTCATTCCCGCGAATGCGGGAATCCGGCTTCCTTCTCTGGTTCACCCGCGCATCAAAAGCGGGATCCCCGCATTCGCGGGGATGACGAAAGGGGGCGGCTATTCCGCCATCAGTTTCGCGAGATCGTCCTTCCAGAATTTCGCCCAGGTGTGGGTGCTGTGGCCCTTGGTTTCGGGGCTGGCGGGGATGAGGATGAAGCGCGTCGTTTTCATCCGCGCTGCGGCCTGTTCGGTGATGCCGTAAGCGGGCGGGTTGATGAAGTCGTCGGCGCTGTTGATCCACAGCACCGGCACCCGGATCTTTTCGAGGCCCGGCCAGGGGTTGTAGGTGCGCGAGGCGTCGAGCTGGTAGATGGTGTCGTTGGCGTCGTTGCGGCCATAGGTGCGCGCGAACGCTTCGTCCTTGTACTTCTCCGCGGCTTCGCGCGTCGGATATTGCGCCTGCAGCGCATAGGGGTTGGCGCCCGCGATCAGGCTGAGCGCGGCGGCGGTGCGTAGGCCCGCGGCGGGCGGCGACGTGTAATTGCCGTCCTGCCACAGCGGATCGGCCTTGATCGCGTCGATCGTCAGCGTGCGCCACATGCGGTTCTGTCCGGCGATCTCGACCGGCAGGCAGGCGAAGGGGGCGAGCTTTTCGGCGAAATCGGGGTGCGTCTGGCCCCAGACAAAGGCGTGCATGCAGCCCATCGAGGTGCCGAGGATGAGCTTCAACTTTTTGACGCCGAGCTGTTCGGTGAGCATCCGGTATTGCGCGCTGACCATGTCGTCATAGTCGTAGCGCGGGAATTTCATGCGCAGCCCGTCGCTGGGTTTCGACGAGGCGCCGTGGCCGAGATTGTCGGGCAGGATGACGTAATATTTCGCCGTGTCGAGCAGCTGGCCAGGGCCGAACAATTCATTGGCGAACTGCGGCTGGAAGAATTGTTTGCCGGTGCCGCCGGTGCCGTGGAGGATCATCACGGCGTTGGTGACATGGCCCTTTGCATCGCGCTGCGGCGTGCCGAGCGTGGTATAGTGCATTTTGATTTCGGGCAGTTTTTCGCCGGATGCGAAAGCGAAATCCTTGAGGATCGCGTCACCTTCGACCGCGCCCGCGGGCGCCGGGAGCTGGGCGTGGGTGGGCAGGGGGCTGGCGAGGAGCAGGGCGAGCGGGGCGAGGGCTTTCAGCATGGCGCGACGCTAGCGGGTTTTGAAAGTGGAATGAAGGGGGACTGGCCGTCCTGAGAAACCGTCGCCCCCGCGCAGGCGGGGGC
>JAFAGN010000142.1 GCA_023422695.1 Pseudomonadota bacterium | reverse complement strand
CTTTTCGGCAGCACCTGGCTTCCCCACAATCAGAGCAAAACAGCTTTCCCCATAGCTCAGCCCATGACCACCGCGGTTCGGGCACCGAAGACTTTCTGACGCCTGGCGGCGTCCGAAACTCTCAACGGTAGCCGTCAGACCGCTTTCGGGCGCGTCCTTGGTTTAGCGGACGATCAATCGTCGACCCTCTCGGTGTAAACGAGATGCTCTGACCCGCGTCCGAGGCCCGTTGCTTCCCGACGTCCGCCACGAATTGCGAACGTCGCGGCCATGGTTTCAGACGGTTTGAACGTTGCCGCCGTCGATGACGAACTCGGCGCCGTGAATCGCCGCTGCGCGATCCGAAGCCAGGTAGGCGATGATATCGGCCACTTCTTGGGGCTCGGCCGGGCGGCCGATCGGGATCCCGCCCAGACCGTCAAGGACGACGCCCTGCGGCTTCTGATCGGCACCGACCAGAGCAACTGACGCCCTACTGGCTTCATTCAACTCTGCTACTAAGAAGGTCAGTCGGTCGAGGAACGCGACAAAACTTTGCGATTTCGAACCTGGTTCGCGGCATCGGGAGGTGCTCGCGCCCACGATTCGTCGCAAATCATTTCCAAATTTAGGGTTTCGTTAACCGTCTTGTCCGACAATTTCTCGACCGGCGCCACCCCCCTCGTGCCCCACACGCGAATGGCGCCGGACAAGGCGGCGGTCGCTGGTCCCGACCGCCGCCTTTCCGCTGAATCGGTAACTAAGACCTGTGATGTAGTCGGCGAGCGCACGCCTTGCCCGCTTTCGGGCCGGCGGAGTTCGCGCACACAATCTGAAATAGCTGCCATTCGATTGCCTCGCAGCCAACCCGAGCTGCCGTTCGCAGACATTCCTCTGCACGAAAGCCGAGATTCCTACATTGGCTCAACACCATTCAGGTGGATTTCCTGCTTCAATTTGCCTTTCGCGGAGGGAGCGGAGGGCTACCGGGCTCCCGCAAATGCGGATATTGCGCAAGAAATCGCTCCGTCGACTGGGGCGAGCCGACGATCATGATTTCGGCCGTCCCGCATGCCGATCGCAGATCATTTTTCCTGTTCTCATCGATCACCGCGCTCGCCGGCCCGGCCCAACTCAGTTCTTCACCGATCCGCGCCATCGTCTGTCCGGTGACGCGATCTCGAAGGATGAAGTAGCCGGCATCGTCGATATCCAGGCCGACTTCCGCATGAAACCATGCAAGACGGTCGGCTAGCCTTCCGAACTCGCCGACGAAGAAACAGCCGTCTCGCAGCTCGATCCGGCCGCGGTAAAGCGCCTGATTCTGCGCGCCGGTCCGCGCCGTCGATGCGGGCCACATGCGAATACGCCGCTGGGCCGCTTGGCTTACGCCCGGGAGATGCATTTCCGGGACAAAGCCCCAGCGGATGTGGCGTGGCACGGTCCATCCGCGGCTTGCGGTCCATGCCTTGAACTCCGTTTCGGTCAAACCGGTATCGATAAGTTCGACCGGACCGTCGGGCCCTTTTTCCGCAAGACCGTAACCAAGTAATGCGCCATGATCCTTCAGCCGTGCGATCCAGATATCGCCGATGGACTTGGCATCCGCCGGCGGCGGCGATACGATCTCGAGCTCCCGGACTCCTTCCGCGTTTCGGACGGATTGCGTGAGCAATATCCGATAGTCCGGCGCTGGAGCTTCGGTCTGCGTAGCAAAATTCCCGCCTATACCTCGGCCGGCGACCTTGCGGCTTCCTTCCTCGGCCGAACATGCGGTAAATAGAAGAAGCAGCGGAAGGACCTTGAGCATCGGGCCATTTTATAGGGGCGTGCTTGCTCACGGCTGAATAAGCCCCGCCCCGTCGTTCGCGTCACCGGCCAACTGCGAGCTGCCCGCTACAGCCCGCAGAATCCTGAACGAGCCCGGATCAGATCATCCGCGCCCCGCAAAGAGCAGACGCGTCCGATTTCGGACGGCAGCTTTCGGTGCGACACTGGCACGCGGGCATACGGTCGTTGCGCGACGCGCACAGTCGCCCGCTCTCGCTCATTGACCGCGGCACCTGCGACAGACTAGCAACAGTTGGTCTACGCTTGGGGGAAGCGATATGAGATGGAACCGGGCGGGGGCTGGAGCGGCGATCATGTTGCTGGCGCCTCTCGCGACCGCGCCAGTAATGGCGCAGCAAGCTGGCCAGCTGGCCGTCGTATGCACGGCCTATACCGATGTGAACCGCAAAGCTCCGACGATTTACGCGACCGCTTCCGACCTGAAGGCACGTCCTCCGGAACTCCGGCTACGGCAGCTTGTTAAAGAAAGCGGGGCAAAGCTCATCGGACTCAATTGCTGGTCAGCACCCACCGAAGCCGAGGCGTTGGCTCTTCAGTCGAGGGAAGGCAATCGCATGTTTGCAATGCTATCTGTTCCGGCTGGCTGGTACGACGGCAAGACTCCAGCGAAAACGACAGTCGCACCGCCTCCTCCGAAAGCTGCCCCGAGCGTGACTGGTTCGAGCGACGGCTATATCACCGTCGAAGATCGCCCGCGTCCGGCGCCGGAAGCCGCCGCCCGCTCGGCGATCGATTCACAGCGGCGAGCGGCCGATGCGCGAGCGAAGTCCGCGGCAGACTCGGCGCGCGCGAATGCCGAATATCAGGCGAAGCTCGCTAAATTTTTCGCCGAGATGCGCCGTAGGGGCCGGGCGCAATGAAGGTAGCTATTGCCGCTGCATTGCTGCTTGCCAACGCTGCCGGGGCACAGACGACCGGCGCGCCGGCCGAAATATCGCTGGTCGAGCCGGAAGCTCCTCCCGGATCGCCACCGGCCATTCGATCGGGAACCACCTCCCGGATATCCGCTGGCGAGAGCGCCCTGCGCCAAATTGCAGTTCTCGGTGGCAGCAAGGTCGACGTCGAGGTTCGGGGCAAGGGGCCGGTCAGCGCCATAATATATGACTCCGAAGGCGGACCGCTTTCGACGCGCGATGGTTCGGATGTTGTCCATCTCGATCTCGTCGCCCCGCGAGACGGCATCTATTATCTTGCACCGCTGGGAGCCGCAGGCGCGCCGCTCGACGTGACGCTGGCAATTGCACCACCGCTTCCGACAAATTCAGCGGAGCCGCCGTGGAAGGCCCGCGTCGCAGATCTGGCTTCGGAGAAGACAGCGTTCGGCGACGCGTTCACCATTCCGACCAATGAGACGGTACCAGGCGATTTTGCGCAAGCCGCGATGACGGCTTTCGACACTGGCCGCCCCGCGATATTGTACCGCTTCGAGGGTCGGCTTGCCCAGCGGGTCAAGGTGACGGTCCGGTCTCCCGAAACGCACAGCCTCGTGAAAATCTTCCGCACGCCGGATGACCCGAAGCTGCTGCAATCGAGCGACGCGCAATACCGCGGCGACGTCGGTTTCGACAGCGTGCTCGACCGTTACCTGCCGGCCGACGGGGTCTATTTCATAGTGGTGCAGGCCTATGCGAGCGGTTCCAAGGGCGAGCGAGATCCCCTTAAACCCCCTCCCTACCGTGGCGGTTTTACGATTCAACTGAATGTGAAGTAGCTGTGATCGCTTGGCACTGGTGCGTGCTATCGCGTCGTAAATACCAATGGCCGATTCCAGACTGGCGGCATTTAGGCGTCAACCATGCCAAAGCCGACGTTAAATTCGGGAATATCGAAGCAGCGATCTACTCTTCGGTGGCTGGATATTTCGAGACAAAGCCAGCTGATGGCCGTCTTGCAATGAACCGCCCGTAAAGATAGGGGCAGCACACTCGCATGGACCCGGTGCAAATCCGGGTGGCTATTCCGGCCGCCGATCCGCCGGACGACATCACACATGAAATCCTGTTCGCGCCCAAGCTGGCGCCATGTGCCTTGTTGTGGAATTCCAATGTCTGTTTCCTTATCTTCTTATCGCCAGCAGTGGTTCACCGACGGCGCATCGCTGCGCCGCGAAATTCTGGCCGGGATCGTCGTCGCACTAGCGCTGATCCCCGAAGCGATCGGGTTTTCGATCATCGCCGGGGTCGACCCGCGCGTCGGGCTGTACGCCTCGGTCGCGATTGCGATGGTCATTGCCTTTACCGGAGGCCGCACCGGCATGATCTCTGCCGCGACCGCCGCGGTCGCGGTGCTGGTGATCCCGCTGGTGCGCGATCATGGCGTCGAATATCTGTTTGCGGCAACGATCCTGATGGGGTTGATCCAGATTGTTGCGGGCCTGCTCCGGCTCGACCTGCTGATGCAGTTCGTGTCGCGGTCCGTCATCACTGGCTTCGTCAACGCGCTGGCGATTCTGATCTTCATGGCGCAGTTGCCGCAGCTGACCAACGTAGGCTGGGAAACCTATGCGATGGTCGCGGGCGGGCTGGCGATCATCTATCTGTTGCCGCGCCTGACCAAAGCGGTGCCGTCGCCGCTGATCGCGATCCTGATCCTGTCGGCGATCAGCATCGGTTTCGGTCTGCCGGTCAATACGGTGGGCGACATGGGCAAATTGCCCGAGGGGCTGCCGACCTTTGCGTTGCCGAATGTGCCGCTGACGTGGGAAACGCTTCAGATCATCCTGCCCTATTCGCTCACGATGGCAGCGGTCGGGCTGCTCGAAAGCCTGCTCACCGCGCAGATCGTCGACGACATGACCGACACCGACAGCGACAAACAGCGCGAATGTGCGGGGCAAGGCGGGGCGAATATCGTCGCGGCCTTCTTTGGTGGCATGGGCGGCTGCGCGATGATCGGCCAGTCGGTGATCAACGTAACGTCGGGCGGACGCGGACGGCTGTCGACCTTTACGGCGGGGGCGTTCCTGTTGTTTCTGCTCGCGGTGCTTGGACCGTTTGTCGGACAGGTGCCGATGCCCGCGCTGGTCGCGGTGATGATCATGGTGTCGATCGGGACGTTCAGCTGGAATTCGATTCCCAATCTGCGCCGCCATCCGCCGACATCGTCGATCGTGATGCTGACGACGGTGATTGTCGTCGTGGCGACGCATGACCTGTCGCTCGGCGTGCTGGCGGGCGTGCTGCTGTCGGGGGTGTTCTTTGCCGGCAAGGTGCGGCGGATGTTCGCGGTCGAGCGCGACGTATCACCTGACGGCGCGACGGCGACTTATCGCGTCACCGGGCAGATTTTCTTTGCATCAGTCGATCGCTTTACCCGCGCGTTCCAAACCGAGGACCAGACGGACACTGTGCTGATCGACGTTTCAGCTGCGCATTTCTGGGATATTTCGGGCGTTGGGGCGCTCGACAAGATCGTCGCCAAGCTGCAGCGCGAGGGGCGGAGCGTCAAGGTCGTGGGGTACAACCGCGCCAGCGCGGACATCATCGACAAATTCGCGCTTCACGACAAGACAGGTGTAGAAATCGGGATAGCGCCGCATTGATGGCTTGATCTACGGTTCGCGATTTCTGTAGCTGGCCGCTTGGAGACTGTCGGCTTTCGGGGGGCAAACAGAGAGAGCTGACGTTCCGAGGGAATCAAAATCGCTCGCTCTCTAGGATGTCGAGAATTGGCGGTTAGACTTCGATGCCCTCCGCCAGTGTCAACGCGTCTTCAACGTCGATGCCGAGGTACCGCACGGTATTTTCAATCTTGGTGTGACCGAGTAGAATTTGGACGGCACGTAAGTTGCCAGTGGCCTTGTAAATGATCGACGCCTTTGTCCTCCGCAACGAATGCGTCCCGTAATCTTCACTTCGGAGACCAACCGCGGTGACCCATTCGTCGACGAGACGTGCATATTGGCGCGTGCTCATATGAGCGGAGTGGTCGACCCGGCTGGGGAACGCAAAATCCTCGATCGATCCACCGCGCCGCTCAAGCCATGCCAAGAGGCTCCCGCGAGCATCCGACATGATCTCAAACTGCACGGGTCGATTGGTCTTCTGCTGGATCACCATCGCCCGCGTTCTCAACTCACCGCCGGCGACGAGATCGCCGATCTTGATCTTCACAAGATCGCAGCCTCGCAACTTGCTGTCGATCGCAAGATCGAAAAGCGCCCTGTCTCGAAGCCGATGCTCGCGGTCCAGATGAAAGCGAATTGCCCATATCTGTCGTGGTTTTAGCGGTCGCTTTGCACCAACCTTTCGACCGACATTCCACGCTGGTCGTGAAGGTAAATTGTCGAATTCTGACCTACCCATGATCGTTCTCCTGTGGCCAAAATGGCCAGAACAGGAAACGCACGGATCAATGCGATTGGCTGAATCCGGATCGGTCGCATCTGGGCGGAATTTCGAGACAGCCAACGGTCGCCAGGATTGCAGGCGGACCATTCTAAGCGCCCAAAATCAATTATAACATTTCACCGATTGGAATATTCGTGCAGCAAGCTGTATAGACGGGTTATGGATTCCATTGCGCGCACGCCCGGGAGCGGTTCAAGCTTTTCAAGGGGTTCAACCACATCCCGGCGAAGCAAAACCGAGGATAACGACGCTCGCGCAGGGCCGCGCTATGCAGCGATCAAGCAGAGCATTTGTGATGCCGTTCGCGACGGGCTGCTGAAACCGGGCGACCGGGTGCCTTCGGAAGCCGAACTGGTGCAGCAGTTCGACGTGTCACGCATGACCGCTAATAGGGCGCTGCGCGAACTCCAAGCCTCGGGCGTCTTGGTTCGCCGCGCCGGGAGCGGTTCGTTCATCGCCGAGCCGAAACCGATCGGCCAGATGATTGAGATCCGGAATATTGCCGACGAAGTTCGGGCGCGGGGGCATGTTTATCGTGCCCGCGTCGTTCAGAACAACGAGATACGAGCCAGCGCCGACATGGCGGCGCTGCTGGAGGTCCCGGTCGGAACAAAATTATTCCATTCGATCATCGTGCATCACGAGGCCGAATTTCCGATTCAACTCGAGGAGCGGTTTGTGCTGGCATCGGCCGCCCCCGACTATGGAAAGATGGACTTCACGCAAACGACGCCGAACGAATATCTGACCCGCACCGCGCCGCTGGAACGGGTAGAACATCGCGTCCGCGCCGAGATGCCGGACGCGCAGACGCACACGATGCTCGGGCTGGCGGAAGGCGAGCCCGTGCTGCGGATGACCCGCCGCACCTGGAGCCATTCGCGCCTCGTTTCACACGCGTGGCTCACGCACCCCGGATCGCGCTTCGAACTGTCGGCCGCTTTCGCAATCGACGGCTGACGGGTCAGGCTGCGCCGCGGGTTTCGACCGGCTTGCGACGTCGGCGCAGCCAGCGAAAGTCGGCGCGGCTGAAGCTTTTGAACAGCAGGTAGAATCCGGTCCCCGACAGCCACAGTGTCCCGAACGCGACGAAGATGATGAGCGGGTGGTTGAAGCTCTTCCGGTTCAGATAATCCATATTGTGGAGCATCCAGAAAAAGTCCCAGGTCCGCCAGGTGTCGCCACGCATCACGAGGAACCGCGCGGTGTCGAGCGAAACATAGGCGCTGCTGTTCTCGGCATCGGCGAAATCGACCCGCCACATGGCACCTTCATGATCCCGCGCTTCAAGGTTCGGCTTTGAAAGGACGCTGATCTTGCGAATCGGCGCCTCATTCATCATCGAGGCCACGTCGCGCGCCATTGCCTCGTCGACCAGAACCGTCTTGCCGTCCGTCGCGTCAACAAGGCGCACGCCCTTCGCCGTGTGAAGCTCGTAAATCGGGCGCGTGCCAAGGTCGCGCAGGACGACATTGGTCACGGGTTCATTACGCGGCAGCGAGGCGAGGTCGAAAAAATCCCCGGGCGGCAACGGGTGGGCGTGCGACATTCCGCCACCATGGCCGCCGACCTGATCCTTATCGAGCAGCGCCATCACCGAACCGCTCAAGGCCCAAAGCAGGAATTGAAGACCCAAGATCAGGCCGACCCATTTGTGGATGCGCCGGAAAAACAGCGGCGTCAGGCGTATCTTCTTCATGCCTTCTTCCCTTTGCGACGCTTGAAGGACCAGATCAGGAGCCACGCTCCCGTCAGCGCCATGGCGAAGGCGCTCCAGGTCGCGACACGCAGCAAAGGATTGTTGACGTCGGTTCGCTCGTCATAGTCCATGATGTGGAGCATCCAGGCGAAATCGAATACGCGCCACAACGCGTGGCGTCGTGAAATCAGCTCGCCCGTCTGAGGCGAAAGATAGAGGGTCGGACGGTTCCAGCCCTCGAACTCGACCTGCCAGTAGGGCGGCTTTCGCGCCTGCATTTCCAGCGGCGCCTTGGTCAGTAATTTCACCGATACGATGCTGCCATCGCCGGTGTAGATGCGCCGCGCCTGCTCGCGGACCTGGGACTCGGTCAAAGCAGGCAGCGGCGCACCCGAGCGGGCGTCGAACAGCCTCGCGCCGTCCGGTGTTTCGGCGCGCCAGACGGCGCGATCGAACAATCGCTGCAAACGAACCTCGGATGCGCCGGGCGCGGTCGCGACGATCCGCGACGGCGGAGCCAGGCCGGTAAGCTCAAATGGGTGGGAGGCAGGCGCGCGCACCAAATGGTCGCCATGGATGGTGTCGATGTGCACGACCACCATGTAGAAGCCGGTGACCGTCCAGAGCAGCACCTGGACGCCGACCACCAAGGCCAGCCATTTATGCGTTCGCCGGACAAGCAACGGCCAACGGATCGCCATGTCGATGCCCTCAGAACGCAGTACGGAAGCCGACGTAGAAACGCCGTCCGAGCAGATCATAGGTCATCGTGTCGGTGTTCGCGTCGGTGAAGCTCTGGATATAGGGCGCCTTCCGATCGAATAGATTGTCGACCCCGAGCTGGAACCGCGTCTTCTCGTCCATCTCAAAGGCGAGCTGGAGATTGTGGTAGAACACATTCGGCGTACGATAGCCGATTTCTCCGGGCGAAGCGTTGAAATCGGTCGCCTTGCCGATCCACTGGGTCGACCAGGTCGCGCTAATGCCGTCCTTCTCGGCGGTCAGGACGCCATAACCGCGCCACTTCGGATAACCGCCGTTCCCGCCGCCGATGAAGCCGTCGAAATCGATCGGCGCGCCGCCGGGGAAGGGCAGAACGACATATTTGTTGAGATAGGTCAGGTTGACGTCGAGCGAGACATTCACGCTGCCGATGTCGTTATTATAGACGAGGCCAAGGTCGAGGCCGTTCATCTCCTCGCGACCGGTGTTGATCGGCTGCGCGGAGAGGAAGGTGACTTCCCCCGTCAGCGGGCTGCGCGTGAAATCATCGCAGAAGGGATGCGACAGGTTGGCGCTGGCGTAACAGATGGCGAGCTTCGTCGAACCCGGGATCGCCCGGATCGCGTCCTTGATCTTGATGTCGAACCAGTCGGCGGTGAGCGACAGGCCGGGAACCAGTGCCTTGGGCGATATAACCGTTCCGACCGTCCAGGTCGTCGAGCTTTCGGGCTGAAGATTCTCATTGCCGCCAACAGTTGTCAGGATCGTCGTGCCAAGCTGAACATAATTTGCAGGGACGCCCGACGCCTGGCAGTTGGCAATCAGCCCGGCGTTGCCGCTTGTCGAATAGCGCGAGCACGGATCGGTCGTCGTCAGATTGCCTTCCGACACACCGCCGAACAGTTCAGGGACGTTCGGGATACGGAAGCCGGTGCCATAGGTGCCGCGCAGCCGGAAGCTGTCGTTGATAATCCAGTCGAGGCTCGCCTTGTAGTTCCAGTCGCTGCCGAATAGGTCGTAGTTCGAATAACGTACCGCGCCGCCTGCGGTCAGCGCCTGAAAGAAGGGCGCATCGGCAAGAATGGGCACCGACAGCTCGAGATAAGCTTCTTTCGCGACGCTGGTCCCCGAGATCGGGCTCTGCTGGTTGGTGTTGGCAATGCCAAGCACGGTCAGCGGGTCGGGATCGCGCCAGCCTTTTTCTTTACGATAGACGACGCCGGCCGCGAAAGAGACCGCGCCTGCCGGCAACTTGAACAGGTCGCCATTGAGGTCGGCGGTGACCGTCGCGAGTTCGTTCCCGCCGCGGTCGCGCGAGGTGAAGAGAATATAGTCGAGCACCTGCGGGGTCAGGTCGCCAAACCCGAGATAATCACCACAAGGAATTGCTGCGCCCGCTGCCGGGCTGCAGATGCTGGTATTGATCGTATTCCGGACGCGCTCGAGATTGGCAATGTTGGTCGATCCATCGACCGCGGTGTTGCGCCCGAAAGCGCCCGCGACTTCCCATCCCCAGTCGTTCGACAGCTTGCCGCGGAGACCGAAGGTGCCCTGCCAGGTGTCCGTTTCCTGAAAGAATTGACGCGGCCCCGGCTCGGCGAGACGGCGCTGGATCAGGACGATATTCTGGCCCGTCGGGTTGGTCGGGTTGCTTGCCGCGATCGACAGATTGCGCAGCGTACCCGGGGTTGCGATCTGGCTCGACTTCCGGAACGTATAAAGAAACTCGCCGAACGCCTCGATATTGTCGGTCAGGTCATAGTCGGCGAAGAAGGCCGTGCTGACGCGTTCGACCGGACTCACGGCATTGAGAAACGGGTTCGAATTGAAATTATGCTTGGCGGCGCTGTACGGTTCGAAGAAATTGCCGTTGCCGCCCAGTACCTGATTGAAGTTGATCTGCTGGCCGTTCGGTAACACCGCACGTCCCCCGATCGTCGAGGCGCTGTTAACGCAGCTCAGCGCCCCCGGCGTCGTCTCGGCGAGCGAGCATGGCGCGCGCGTCGCCATATTGACCGCCTTGGTCTTCTGATAGGTCACCGCCGCCATGAAGCCGCCGCGATCGTTGCGGACGCCCCATAACAAATCGGCCGTAAAATCGGATCCGTCGCCCTTTTCGGTGATGCCCTGACGCACGCTAAGACCGAGACCTTCATAATCGGTCCGGGTAACGAGGTTGACGACGCCCGCCATCGCGTCGGCGCCATAGATCGCCGAGGCGCCGTCCTTGAGGACGTCGGTGCGCGCAAGCGCCGCGACCGGGATCATGTTGAGGTCGGGCGAGGAGTTAGCCCCGGTACCACCGGCGACAAGACGGCGGCCGTTGAGCAGCACCAGAGTGCGCTTGATGCCGAGACCGCGCAAGTTCACCTGCGCGGTGCCATAACCGTTATTCGCCCAATAGGCAGAGGTCTGGTTGCCCGCAAAACCCGCGTTCGCGGGCAAGCGTTGCAGCACGGTTTCGATATTGACCAAACCCGTATTCTCGATCTGCTCGGCGGAAACGACAGTGGCCGGGCCGACGCCGGCAAGATCTTGCCGCCGGATTCGCGAACCGGTTACGACAATGTCGCTGCCCGATTGGCTCGCCTCAGCTTCTGCCGCAGCGGGCGCCCCATCCTGCGCAAACGCAGGCGTGGCAATCGTTGCGAGCACCGCCCCGCTCGCCAGCAATGATTTTCTGATCGACATGCGAAACCCCCTTTTTGGTTACGATATGAACCGTAGAGAGCATTAATTGTATATACAGGTCAACAGAAAAAACTGTTTTTCGTCAATTAGTTAGCTACGCATCAGCAGGTCGCAACGGATATAGCTAATACGCACGCCATGCCCTTACCCCTCACTCGCGCGACGTCTTTTTTCATGGGAAAATTCAAAGGCGATGTTGCGCCGCCCGCGATATCCGTTTCTCGTAATATAATTACGATGAAGCAATCATCATGCTGGTGTCCGAGCCGCAAAAAGGATGTCGATGAGCGCGACTCGACAACGCGGTCGGCGCGAGGTCTGATAGGCAGACTCGGCCTAAGACGCGATCGACAAAAACCGTAAGAATTCTCAGCTATGGAGCAATGGAAATAGCGTGTCCGCAGCAGAGCGGGAGCATCGAGGGAGCCTATGCTCGGCAAGATGATCCGCGTTCGGTCAATCCAGTGCGGGCGGCATAGCCTTTGCATCGGGCGGCCCGTCCGCTTCCGCCGCCATCGTCGGCGCAACGTCTGTTGACGTGTCCTCCGTGACGGCCATTGGCATCGCCATCGCAGGTATTTCGCTAGCGGAATTGGCGCTCGGTTCGGTGCTGCCAGTCGGCATTGCGGGCTGGGTGCTGCATCCCGCCGCGGCAAGCGCCAGGGCGGCCGTGCCGACCAGAGCGACATATCTCTTCATAGGTGCGACACAACCTTGTTCCTGCAGCTCAAGCGCGAAATTGCGCAATGTTGCCGTCCCGGCCAAAGGCCATCACGTCGAACGCGTCGGCGCTTCCGTCGGGCATTTCCATTCCGGGAGAGCCGCGCGGCATACCGGGAACCGCAATCCCATGCACAGTGGCCGGCTTGTCTCGCAGCAGTCTCGCGATATCTCGCATCGGAACATGTCCTTCGATCGCATAGCCCTCAACTATGGCGGTATGGCACGACGCCAGCTGGGCAGGCACGCCGTACCGCGCCTTCACCGCCGGCATGTCGCGGCGGTCTTCCACCGTCACAATATATCCTTCGGAGCGTGCAATATCCGCCCACGCTTTACAGCAGCCGCACTCCGGGTCCCGATAGACGATCATCACAATGGCGTCCGTGTCCTTGGCCGGCGAGCGCAAAGTCGCTGTCTTTGCAGCTTGCTCGGCGGGGGCGGGCTTGCTGTCGCATCCCACGAGCGCGACGCCGCCAGCTACCGCAAATAGCTGGATAAACGTCCGACGGTTATACCGTGATACCATAGCCATGCTCGCTTTCATGTCCGCCGCATTTGCTCGACTTCGTACTTTCGCCGGTGCCGAGGCCGTTCGCCGCGGCGCCTGTTGCTCCATTCTTCGTCCCCCCGGGCGAGGCTAGAACCAGGTTCGCGCGCCCATGACGAAGCTCACGCTGCCGGCGTCCTCGCCCGCTGCGCGAGCGAAGCGCGCGGTGTCGCCGACCTTACGCGCCCATTCGACCCCCACATAGGGCGCGAATTCCTTCACGACTTCGTAGCGCAGGCGCAGTCCGAGTTCCAAATCGGACAAGCCGGACCCGACCCCGATTTCCGGAACATCCTGCAAAGCGAAGTTAACTTCGGCCATCGGCTGGAGGATCAGCTTCTGCGTGATGCGCTGATCATAATGGCCTTCAAGCCGAGCATGCAGATCGCCCTTATGCGACAGGAACAGCGCGCCTTCGACCTCGAACCAATAGGGTGCAAGCCCCTCGAAGCCAATCGTCGCATATGTGCGGTCAGGCCCCGGCCCGAGATCTTGTCGGATGCCCGCCTGCGCATTGAAGTAAGGGCCGACGGCGCGGCTGTAGAGCAATTGGGTCTCGGTGCCTTCGATGCCCTCGCCAATGACGCCCTCGCCTTCGCTCTTGATCGTCAACCGGTTGATGTCGCCGCCATACCAGGCCTCGCCGTCCCAGCGGAACCCATCATGGCCCTTGCGCGCCTGATATTCTGCAAGGTTGAAACTGATGAAGGCGATCTTCTGTGCCCCATTCTCTTCCATCATCGCATGGCGCGAATGCTCCATTTCGGCCTTGGAAAAGATGCGATCGGCGTACCAGTCGCTCGGCGGCGCCGGCGCGGCGGCGTCGCCCGGCGGCAAGTCGGTGCCGCTTGCACCGCTCATGCCCATCGTCGGCACCTTCGGCGTGCAATGGCCCATCTTGGCATGTTCGGGCGGGCAGTCGGGGTCTGACGGAGCGGCGGCGCCATGGTCCATCGCATCCATCCCGGGCATTTGCGCACCCGATGCCCTGGTTTCCACCTCGGGGGTGCAATGGCCCATTGCCGCATGCTCGGGCGTGCAACTTGCATCCGTCGGCTTCATGTCCATGCCGCCATGATCCATCTTGGGCATCGGTGCGGGTTCGGTTTGCGGGGGCGAGGCAGGATGAGGTCCCGCGGCAGGCGGCTCAGCCTTGGTCTGCATGGTCAAGCCGTGCATCGACGAATGATCCATCGACTGCGCAGCGGCCGGAACGGCGAAGGCCAGCGCGGCGGTACCGGCGAGGAAAAGTGGCGCGCGGATCATGCGTCGTCTCCTTTCGGACGGACGCTGACGACGCGCATCATCCCGGCGTGCATATGGTAGAGCATATGACAGTGAAACGCCCAGTCGCCGAGCGCATCGGCGGTGAAGTCGAAGCTGGCGGTGCCGCCGGGCTGGACAAGGACCGTGTGCTTGCGGGGCGAACGATCGCCCTTGCCCGTGACCAGTTCGAAGAAATGGCCGTGAAGGTGGATGGGGTGGCTCATCATCGAATCGTTGATGAGGTTGATCCGCACCCGCTCACCCTCAATGAAGGGTATCGGCTCATGATGATCGGACATCTTCACCCCGTCGAACGACCACATGAAGCGTTCCATGTTGCCGGTGAGATGGATGTCGAGCGAGCGCGACGCCGCGCGAACGTCGGGGTTACGCTCAAGCGCGACCAGATCATGATAGGTCAGCACCTTGTGCCCGACATCTTCGAGTCCTTGGCCGGGCTCGCCCATGCGGTCGACCGGCATCGGCGAGATCGTCTGGACGCTCGGGTCGCGTTTGACTTGGGGTGCCACATCAAAATCGCGCATGCTGTGGTCCATGCCCCCGGCGCCATGCCCCATCGCAGCATGATCTATCGGCGCGGCAGCGGCAGACGGGGTGCAATGACCCATCGCGGCATGTTCGGGGGTGCAAGAGGCGTCGCCAGCCGTGCCGCCTGACATCGCGCCCATGCCCATGTCCTTCATGGTCGCCAGCGGTCGCTCGCGCAGCGGCGGCACTTCGGCAGCCATGCCGGCGCGCGGAGCGAGCGTCGCGCGCCCCATCCCTGACCGATCGTTCGCCTCGGCGACCAGCGTATAGGCGCGGTCCTCGACCGGGGTCACGATGACGTCGTAGGTTTCGGCGACGGCGATCTGAAACTCGTCGATCTGGGTCGGCACCACGTTGAGGCCGTCGGCCTGGACCACCATCATGCGGAGGCCGGGAATGCGCACATTGAAGATCGTCATGGCCGACGCGTTGATGATGCGTAGCCGGACGCGCTCGCCGGGAGTGAAAAGCGCCGTCCAATTGTCGCGCGGACCGTAGCCATTGACCAGAAACTGGTAGGTCGAGCCGTTGACGTCGGCGATATCGGTCGGATCCATGCGCATCGCGCCCCATTCGACACGTTCCCTGAACGACTGGTCCTTGCCGGCGAGCAGCCCGGACAAGGTCTGGCGCTGCATGTTGAAATGGCCGGGATTGACCTTCATCTTGCGAAAGATCGCCTCGGGCGACAGCTGGCTGTGGTCCGACAGCACGACGACATGTTCGCGGTCGTACACGACCGGATCGGCGCCCGCGGGATCGATGACGATCGGGCCGTAGTGGCCCAGCTGTTCCTGCAGCCCCGAATGGCTGTGATACCAATAGGTCCCCGACTGCACGACCGGGAATTCATACACGAACTGCGAACGCGGTTTGATGCCGGGAAAGCTGACGCCGGGAACGCCATCCATATGGAACGGCAGGATCAAGCCGTGCCAATGGATCGAACTGTCTTCTTCGAGATCGTTGATCACGGTGAGGCGCGCCGTCTGCCCCTCGTTCAGTCGGATCAACGGCCCGGGTACGGTGCCGTTGATGCCGATCGCACGGCTGAGCTTGCCGTCGACCCGCATCGTCTGCCGCGCGATGCGCAGGCTGATGTCATTGCCCGACACCGTCGGCAACGGCGCGACAATCCCGGGCGATACAGGCTGCGCCCAAGCCGGGAACCACGGTGCCAGCGCGGCAACTGTCCCGCCACCCAGCGCGCCACTCACGAAACGACGTCTGTCAATCTGCATAAAATTCCCGATTCTCATTGTCTCTGTAGTCATACGCGGCGCGCACGCGCGCCCCTCACCCTCGCCACCGAATTCGTCTTGTACCGGCTTGCCGTTACTCCCTCGCATGCAACGAAGCGTCGCCGAGCAGGGCGCGCAATTTTGCGCGAGCGCGATAAAGCCGCGTTTCTACCGTCTTTTCGCTCGTCCGCAGCAATTCGGCTGTTTCCGCCTGACTGAGCTCCTCGACCCCGCGCAAGACCAGGATTTCGCGCAGATTGGGCGGCAGCTGCGCCATGGCGGTTCGCACGCGCGCGAGTTCGGCGCGATCCGCAGCCTCGGCGTCAGGGGCCGGGCCGTCGCTCGCGACGTCATGGGCACTTTCCAGCGGCAGCGCGCGGGCGAAAAAGGACCGCACCGTGCGCCGCCGCCCCCAGTCGCGGCACTTGTTGAGTGCGATGCGCGCGATCCAGATCCGGAACGGCCGATCGGTGTCATAGCGGCTGATCGCAGCAAATCCCGCGACAAAGGTTTCCTGGGTCAAGTCCATGGCTTCGTCGGGATCCCCGATATTGTTCCGGATCAATCGAAAGACCGGCGCCTTGTAGCGTCGCAGAAATTCCCGATGGGCCGCCTGTTGTCCGGCGTGAGCAAGTGCGGCGAGCTCTCGGTCGCTACATTGCGAAAGGTCGAGGCTCACCGCGCATCGGCGGTCAACGCCTGGACCACGGTCTTGTCGAACATCTCGGCCTGCTCGGGATCGAGGACCACGCGCATGGCGAACAGATGCTGGAGCGTTTCCTTCTGCAACTCACCCATCACGCGGTGGGTCTCGTCGATGGCCTCGGTCACGCGCGGCCCATAGCCATGCTCGGCCTCAATCGCTTGCGCGAGCCTTATGTTGGCGGCGCGCATGTCGAGTTCGAGTGCATCGCGCCGCAGCGCGAATTTCGCCTCGATGCGGTCGATCTTTACTTGCTGCGCGGCCGAGAGCCTCAGCTGGTTGTGGAGAAGCGCGTGCAGCTCGGTTTCGCTGGCGCGCGGCGTCTCAACGACGAAACGCCCGGCGAGAACCCCGGCGAGCGCCGCAATAAACGCGACAAGGCCGAAGAGCAGGAAGCGACGCGACGAGGTCATCAACGCGAATCCAGCAGGGTCGAGGGGGCCAGCGGACTGGCCGGAATGAGCGGCGTGATCGGGCTCGCGGCCACGGCAGGCGGAACGATCGCGCTGCCGACGACAAAGCCTCCACCGAGCGAGACAAACGCGGCAAGCGCCATCATGCGCCGCATCGCCGCCGCCTCGCGCTGCCGTCCCGCCAACGCGCCGAGAACACGGTCGTCGAGCGCCTCAAGGGCACTCGGCAGCGTCGCCTCATTCAAAATCCGCAGTTCGTCCATCGGCCTTTCTCGCCAGTCCTTCCCAAGATCATACGTGCACGATCCCATCACCCCTCAGAAATAATCCAACAAAACGGTTCAATTTTTTCTGAGGGCTGTGCCGCTACTTTGCGTATTAGCAGGACAGACCCAAAATTGGAGCATTTATGATCAAGTCCATTCTCCCCGCTGCGACCGCCGCTCTCGCGATGCTGCTCGCGCCGACCGCGGCAAGCGCCCACGCCAAGCTCGCCGGTTCCACCCCCGCGGCGAATACGACCGTTTCCAAGGTGAGCTCGGTCAGCCTCCGGTTCAATGAGAGGCTCATCGCTTCGACAGTGAAAGCCGAGCTGGTGATGACCGGGATGCCCGGCATGGCCAATCATCCGCCAATGAAGATCGCGGTGACGCCGACGATGGGCAAGGACGGCAAGTCGATGACGCTCGCGGCGAAGCGTGCACTCGTCCCCGGCAGCTATAAGGTCAAATGGTCGGCGGCAGGTGCCGACACGCACCGCATGGAGGGCGAGTTCGCCTTTACGGTGAAATAAGAAAGTGACCGATTTCCTGTTGATGAGCATCAGGTTTGCGCTCTTCGCGAACCTGATGCTCATCGCAGGACTGGCGGCCTTTCCGCTCTATGCGCTGACGCCCGCCGAGCGGCGCGAGCGAGCAATCGCATCACCCTTTTTCCGGCCGCAGCCTTGGCTTGGCGTCTTCGCCTTGCTTCTGTCCATCGCCGGCATGGCAGTGCTCACCGCCGCCATGCAGGGTGTCGGCGTCGTCACGGTCGATACTGCGATGTTTGTCACAATGATCCGAGAGACCGAAGTCGGGGCCGCCTGGTTCGTGCGCGTGGCCGCGTTGCTGATCGCCGTGTCGGCGAGCTGGTGGCTGGGCCGTCGGCCCACGTTTGCCGCCGCGATGCTGTTTGCCGCCGCCTCAACGGCGCTCGCGACTCTGGCTTGGACAGGTCACGCCGGCGCGACCGAAGGCACCATCGGCTGGCTGCACCGCACAAGCGACGCGCTCCACATGATCGCCGCCGCGATCTGGCTCGGTGCTATCGCCGCCTTCCTGCTGCTGCTCCGGCCTGGCGCCCCGGGTTGCGAAGCGCGCCTTGTCGTTGCTGCGCGCGGCCTCGATCAATTCGCGCGCGTCGGGACGCTGTGCGTGTTCATCATCGCAGGGACCGGCCTGATCAACGGTCAAATCGTCATCGGAGCCGCGCACGTGACGCAATCGCTCGCCTCACCCTATGGCCAACTCCTCTTAGTCAAACTTTTGTTGTTCGCTGCGATGCTCGGCCTCGCCGCAGTGAACCGTTGGCGCCTCACCCCGTCGCTCCGGACGGTCGCCGCGAGTCCCGACGCGCTCCCCTCGACAGCCGCCGCATCGATCCGAGTCAGCCTTCTGCTCGAAGCGGCAGCCGGACTCATGATCCTAGCGGTCGTGGCCTGGCTTGGGATGCTGGAACCGTTCATCGCCGATTGATCGCAAACGAGAGATGAAAAATGCTGGCAGCGCCTGCCATCCCCAAGGCCGGTTCCGGGCTAGACCTGCTCGAACGCCGCGATGATCGGACAGTGGAGCGTGTCGGCGGCAGCACATTGGCGCGATAAGCCCATAAGCGCGCGTCGCGCCGCTTCGAGTTCGTCGATCGTCTTCTCGATCGCGGCGATGCGTGCATCCGCCAGTTCGCGCGCTCGCGCGCGGTCGTTCGACGCATCGAGCTCAAGCAGTTCGGCAATCTCGGTGAGCGTGAATCCCGCTGCCTGCGCCGACCTGATGAAACGCAGACGCCGAAAGACCATTTCATCGTAGCGCCGGACGCTTCCCCCCATGCCGGCACCTTGGCCCTGATCGGGAATCGGCAGGAGACCGCGCCGCTGATAGAATCGGATCGTTTCGACATTAACGTTCCCGCGCTTCGCAAGCTGTCCGATGGTCATATCACGCAAGGGCTTGACTCCGTACTATGGTACGCAACCTATATGGGAGGGAGCAAGAAAGAATCAAGGAAGGCACAACCATGAATATCGAGCTCCGCGACGCGCAAGGCACGACCGATTCTCCGGCCGGATTCAAGGCAGCCGGACGGCCGCGCGCCACCATTTACCGCATGGTGATGGACCACCATACCTGTCCTTACGGCCTGAAATCACTTCATCTACTTCGTAGCCGCGACTACGAAGTAGATGACATCTGGCTGACGACGCGTGAGGAAACCGACGCGTTCAAGGTGAAGCATGGTGTCGCAACGACGCCGCAGACCTTCATCGAGGGCAAGCGCATCGGCGGGCACGACGACCTGCGGCGCTATCTCGGTCTCAAGGTCCGCGATCCGAAGGCACTAACCTACACGCCGGTCATCGCACTCTTCTCGATCACCGCGATGATGGCGCTGGCCGCCAGCCAGGCGGTGTCGGGTACCCCCTTCACGGTCCGTGCTGCTGAATGGTTCATCGGCTTCAGTATGGCATTGCTCGCCTTCCTCAAGCTGCGCGACATCGAGAGCTTCTCGAGCATGTTCCTAAACTACGACCTGCTCGCCAAGCGGTGGGTGCCCTATGCCACCATCTATCCGTTCGCCGAGGGGCTCGCGGGCATCCTTATGATTTCCGGCGTGCTCAACTGGATTTCGATTCCGCTCGCCCTTTTCATCGGAAGTATTGGCGCCGTGTCGGTGTTCAAGGCGGTCTATGTCGACGAGCGCGAACTAAAGTGCGCCTGCGTCGGCGGCGACAGCAATGTTCCCTTGGGTTTCATATCGCTTACCGAAAATCTCATGATGATTGCGATGGCGCTATGGATGCTGATCGCGCCGACTGCCATGCCCATGATCCACGTGTAAGGTATATGACTGAGGCTCTCGCATGAAGGTGGAATGCCCACGTCTTCTGCCGGCGGCGGTCATCTGCGACGACGCCTATCTTGCTGCGCGGCTCTCCTGCGCGGTCAGCAAACGGGGCTATTATCTCCCGGTGATGGACGGGCCCCGGATGAGCCGCGATGACCGTGAGGCCGAGGCAGCCCGCCGCAATAATGCGATTGCGCGATCCCAGGTGGTCAATGTGCTGCTCGGTGGGTTGCCCGACGATGCAGGAGCGGCGATGCGAGCACTTCTACCGCAAAAGCTTCTGCGAGACGTGAAGGACGACGATGTTTCTGAGCTAATCCTCGACGATCTGATGTTTTCGGCCGAACCGCTGACTTGGGGGAAAGAGCGGATTGGCGAAGGTCTGCTGACGGCACTCTATCAGCGGCGGATGATCGTCTTCGAAGATGGGTCCTCCCCGATTAATTCCGTGGAAGGCCCCAGTGGGCATCTGGTCGTCTGCGAAATGGGCGAGCCGCTCTCCGAGGTTATCGCGGCAAACTACGCCTTCGCGTTGGGCGCCGGCCTTCATCTCATCGATCCGGTCGACGAGACCGAGGCCCACGCGCTCCTCGAGGATTTCTACAGTATCGATGCCCCCGGCGCTAATCCCGCGGCCATCCGGGAACGGCTCGGAGCGAAGTTCCGCGAGCTGTGCGGCGATATCAAGCTGCCGAAGGAAGGGTCGCTCACCTTCGTCAGTAAGCACCTTCCATTTGGCATCGGGTTTCCCGAGTTGCCCTCTACCCATCTGTTTCAATATCCCGATCTTGGCATTGCTGTGCTCAACGGATTTGCCGCCGAACAGAAGGGGAGACGCGGCACGAACGTCGCGGTGGTTGTCGACCCGGAGAAGGTACGCGCCCCGGAAATCGAAGCCGCGAAGACATTGCTTCCAAAGCGCAGCATTTTCTTACGCGGCTATAGCGGCATGGCGGCGACCGTGCGCAACGTAAGTGAAATGCTCGATCTGTTTCCGTACGATCTGCTTATTTTTGCTACGCATTGTGGGGATGCGGACGGGTATCGCGAGACCTACAAGTTCAAGGACAGCGAAGGAATCAATCGGACCTTGGTCGTCGATTTGGCCATCGGCGTCGCGGACACCGACGACCCGGAAATGCTGCGCGTATCCCAATTCATGCGGTTTCATTCACTAGACGGCGTCGACTGGACCGACCCGGTTGAGAAGGCCAAACTTCACGTCGGCACCGCCATCGTGGACTTCATGAAGCTACTTAAGGACGGCGACGACGAACGAGTTGACCAGGAGACAATCCCACGGGTGCTTGGGTCCGCGGCGATGGCAATGGCCGACAGTAACCTTCTGATCTTCTCGCGCTCTCTTGCTATGGACGGCAGCCCCGTCATCATCAACAATGCCTGCGTTTCGTGGCACGAGCTCGCGAGCCGCTTCACCTTCGGAAATGCCCGTGCCTATATTGGCACGCTGTATTCGGTATCCGACATGGAAGCAGAGGCTGTGGTCGTGCGCCTGCTTGACAAGGAGTTCGGCAAGTGGCTCCCGCACGCGCTCTGGAATGCGCAGCGGGTTGTCTACGGCAAGGACGATGGCCGCCGCCCCTATGTTGCGACTGGCGTCTATACCCAAAAGCTTCGCGCGACGCAGGAAGCCGTGCCGCTGCGCCTGTTGAAACTCCTAACGTCTGCGCGCACGCAGTGGGAAGCGAGACGGAAGAAACAGAAGAAACTTGCGGAAGGCAGTAAGCGCCTCGATGCCATTTGTGCCTTTTACGAACAAGAGATCGAGGGCTTACACGAGCGCTGGTTTCAGAGGCCCAAAAGAACGCATGCCGAAGGGCTAAGGGGACTAAAGATCAAGCGTCCTCCGAAAGCCCGCTAATGACCGCTTTCGGGTATCAACGCATGAGGATCGGAACGGCCAATTTCAGGCGCGTTGTTGCCATAGAACTGCGCTGCACGGTTTAACCGAAACCCCGAAATGGTGCGTTAGCTGGAAACGCGGGTGTAGATCGTCGCAGTGGCAATGACCGCCAGCGATATCACGAGCAACCATAGCCAGATCGGGCTTTCAGGCTCGGTATCGCGCGGGTCGGGCCAGAGACGGGGCATCAGATCAGTGTCCTGTCCTCTGCCGGTTTCGCCTTTCTCGCGAACCACGGATCGTCGGTGCGCTCGACGACGAGCCCGCTGGCCGGATATTGCGTCACCAGCTTCATCGCCTCCTCGGCGTCGGCGCGCAGCCAGGCGTCGTGGGCGTCGGGCGGCAGGATGACCGGCATCCGGTCGTGAATGTCCCAAAGCTCCTTGGTCGCATCGACCATCAGGCCGGTGTAGGCGTCGCCCCATTCGTCGGTCGGGCGCCACAGTCCCGCCCAGGCTGCCAGCGGCTGGTCGGCGACGCGGATCCAGGTGCGGGTCATCTTGCCGGGCTCGCCCTCCGCCTCGGCGAACGATGTAAACGGGATCAGGCAGCGCTGGGCGGGGTCGGTGAACCATTGGCGCCAGATCGTCCATAATTTGTCGTCGCGGGCATTGTTGGTCGCCGTCGGCTTGTTCGGTTTGCCGGTCCGCTTGTTGGTCGAGTGGCGCGGGAAGCCCCAGGTCATCTGCTGCAGGATGCGCTGCCCTTCGTCTTCGCGCACGACGATGCCGGGATATTGCGGATAGACGTCGGCAGGGGCGTTGAAGCCATAGGTCGCTGGCGTCCCGAACAGGTTCGCCATCTCCTGGACGGTGCTCTTGTTGGTGTAGAGGTTGCACACGCGTGCGATCATGGCGCAGCTGCGCGGCCTGTCAATCGGCAACCGGCAGCGTGCCTTGCGCGTTCGCGGTGCGGAGGAGACGCGCCTATGACTACCGAATTTGATGCTGCCAGAACCGCGCCCGTCGAGCGCGTCGCCCGCGTGCTGGCCGGGCATTGGTTCAGCCGTAACGCCGAAGGCGAGCTGCGGTCGGCGGGATCCGCGGTCGACGACCTGTGGCCCGACTACACGCCGGCGGCACTAGCCGTGCTGCGCACCCTGCGCGAACCGAGCGGGCGCATGCTTGCGGTGGGCGACGCCGAGATCTGGGACCGGATGATCATCGCGGCGATCGAGGACGAGAGCCTTTCGGACTGAGCCGTCTCTAACGCCGCCGCCGGAGCTGGCGCTTCCATTCGATGATATCGGGCATCGGCAGCTGGCGGGTGTGATCGCAGTTGACCAGCTCGAGGGCGGCCAGCGTTCGCTTCCGCTTGGCATAATAGCATTGCAGGCAGCGCATGCGTTTGCGCACTTCGGGCAAGCGGTCGTTCCAGCCCTTGCGCTCGAACAGATACCAAAGCGCATGCGGATCGAAGATGCCGACATTGCCGCATTTGCACGACACTTTCACGGTGTGATGCCGACACGCGACATCGAACAGGCTGGTGATAGGGTTGACGAGGGTCCGACTCATGACTCGACAAATGAGAACGAAAGCGGAACAATGAGCAAGAGAGATTCGAGTCGGAGTTTGGAGCATGGACGTGATCGACCGCAGATATCGCGGCCTTGAGATATGGCACGTCGATGACGTTGCGTCCGCGATCAGGGACGAGGCGGCGGCGGCAGCTCTCGCGGTGCTCGATCTTGCTGCTGTGTCGCCGCTGGAGGCCCGGATTGCGCAGTTCACGCTCGAAGCGATGGACGACAAGGGCGTGCTCGAAAGCGCCGACCCCGCGGACTTCGGCCTCGACATGGCGCATCTGACAGCTTGCCGGGAAGCGGAAGCCGCCGCGCGCCGCGTAATCGAACGGTGCGCTCCGAGCCGCGTCAGCCCCTGTCTGACGCTTGGGGTGGCAGAGTGGGCGCTGGGCGAATGGCAGGCGCATGATACCGACGCGACGAAGCCATGATCGCTGGACATAACGGCAAGCCGGTGGCCGAGCGCATCGCCGACTATATCGAAGATCGCGCCGAACGATTTACCGATCGCGCCGCGGCGACGGGCAATGCCGAATTGCTGACCCGCGCCACGACGCTCAATGCCGTCGCGTCGGACATTCGCGCGCGGCTTTTCGACGACTGACATGGTGTATCGCAAAGGCGAGCGCGCTATCGCGAAAGAGGTCCGCCCCTACACGTCCGATCACCCGGTGGCGAAATGGATTGCCGATGGCGATCATTGGCTGACGGCCTGGGTGGGGCAGATGTGCACGCCCTGGCAGACGATCACGAAAAAGACCGGGATCGCGCGCGAACGGATCGACGAATTTAGTGATGACGCCGAGCCCACCGCCGCAGAGCTGGAAAGGCTTGCCGAACTATGGTGGGTCACGCCCGAAGGGCTGCGGCGATCGATCGAAGAGGCTAAGGCCAACCGATGATCGTCTCGCTCTTGCTCGCCGCCACCCCTGTTCCTGCCGGTCAGTCGTTCGACTGCACCCCGATCGCGGTGTGGGACGGCGACGGCCCGATCTGGTGCGCCGAAGGGCCGCATATCCGCCTGTCGGGTGTCGCAGCGCGTGAACTGGGCGGGGCGTGCCGTCCCGGCCATCCTTGTCCGGCCGCGGACCCGATCGCGGCGCGCGATCATCTGGTGTCGCTGCTCGGTACGCGCAGCGGCGTTCGGTCCACTGGCCATATATCGGTCAGCGGCCCGACGATGCGCTGCCGCTCGGTCGGCGGCGCGGGCGGCAATCGGACCGCGGCCTTCTGCACGTCGCCGCGCTCGGGCGACCTGTCCTGCGCGATGGTCCGCGATGGTTTTGCCGCGCGCTGGGACCGATATTGGCAAGGGCATCGCTGCGACTGATTCGATGTCGATGCTATCCGTGCGCGAGCGGCTCGCGCTTGGCGACGGTGCGGGGGGCGGGGCAGGTCGATAAAAGGTCTCGGCGCTACGTCGCCGCGACCGTCTCGGGCATTGGCTTCGGACAGCGTCCGCTCGGCAACGGGCATCGAAGTTGACCAATCGGCCCGTGCACCCTTTCACGGAATTTTCATCGGCCCAGCGTAATCGGCGGCGGTCCCGCCGCGCAGCGACCCACGCGGCGGGGCCACTTCGGAGGGACGGATCGGGGGCGCTCCCGTCTGATCCTTGCCGCGCGCCGCTGGCTGGTCGGCGGCGCCGAGCCTCATGGTTGCAGGCGGAATATCGCGCCTTTGCCGTCGAGGCGAAGCTCGTGGATCATGTCGATCCGGCTGCCGTCCCAATGATAGCGAAAATGGCGGCCCTGCCTGGGACGTGCGACAACGTCGGGCCAGAAGGTAGCGATGCACGTGCCGCCAGGGTCGCGCACCGAGGGATAGACGATACCATTGCCGCCCGCGGCGCGCTGCGCGCGCGCGAAGGCTTGCGAGGCGGCGTAATCGTCGGGAGAGAGGAGGGGGGCGAAGCCTGTGCCCCGGATATCGGCCAGCGCCGCCTGAACGCGCCCGACCAGTTCGCGCATGTCCGAGATCCACCCGGGTGCGTCGCGTGTATCGGCGAGGCGCCGGGCCTGATGATGGGTGACTTCGGCGACCGCGGTCTCGAAGGTGCGCGCGGCATAATAGGCGCCAAAACTGCCGTCGTGGAAGCGGCCCGGTCGGTCGGGCGAGCAATGCGTGAACGGCGCCATGACATAGCTGGCCCCCGGGCCCGATACGCGGCGCTCGGCGGGGACGAGGTCGAGATTGCCGATCGTCTCGGCGATACGCGGATTGGTCCTCGCCTCGGCCGCGGCGAGCAGCTCCCAATCCTCGGGATCGGCGATATCCTCGAACAGGTCGATCGGGGGATATTTGCTTTCGATCAGCCGGACGGCCGACGGCCAGTCAACCGGCGATAGCGGCGCATCCGGCATGCCGCGATCACCAAGCGCCGCGGTAGCTGTCGAGATAGCGGCGCACCCGCATCAGGTCGGTCAGCTGGCCGCCGAGCATGACGTCGAGCGCCGACCGATCGCCAAAGGCGCGGTTGGGCGCCTTGATCCAGCGATAGCCGCGCTCGGTGTCGGTGTAGAGCAGACGGAGCGCCTTGTGGATGCCGATCAGGTTCGAGAGACGCGCCGCAAGATCGACGTTCCAGCGGCCATATTCGCCCTGCTTCCAGCGCTGGTAGGTGCGCACCGCGATATCGCCGAGCAGGGTCGCCGCCTGCGCGTCGGTCACGTCCCAATGATCGAAGAGGCGGATCACGGCGCGCTGCATCGCCTGGACTTCTGCGCTCGAGAAGACCGGGGCAGGGGGCGCGGGCGAGCCCTTGATCGCAACCAACTCCATCGTGCAGCTCCTTCGTCAATTGGCGTCAATATGATATTTTTGTGCCAATTGTCAAGATTTGAGGGCGCTGATTGCGCAGTGCAGCCGCCGGAGGGCGGCGGCGATTGCACGCGCGGGGTTTCGCAGCGGACGGCGGCAGGCCAAGCCTCCGCCGCGTTGGCCGGGTCCCGGCAATTAATGCCATCCAAAATTGGGGGTTGGGAAGCGATCTTCCTCCCGGCTCCGCGAACGTCCTCCAAACCGTCGTTTTCGGCGCGTGCGGCCCGGGCGAAGGGATGCGCCTGACCGGAGCGACGAGCGGCTCCGCAGCGGAGCGCGATATGACCCCGACCAAATTGCTTATCGGCCAGATGTTCGTCGTCCTGGGCATCGTCATCGCCGGCATCTGGGCCGCGACCCAGTGGGCCGCCGCCATGCTCGGCTATCAGGCGCAGCTCGGCGACCCCTGGTTCGAACTGGCCGGAACCGCAATTTATCGGCCCTGGCAGATTTTTCCTTGGTGGTATCACTATGACGCTTATGCCCCCGACGTCTTCGACAAGGCGGGGGCGCTGGCCGCGGCGAGCGGTTTTGCCGGCTGCGGCGCGGCGATCTTCGGTTCGCTCTGGCGCGCGCGCCAGCAGCGGCTGGTGACCACCTATGGGTCGGCGCGCTGGGCCACCGCGCGCGAGATCGACCGTGCCGGCCTCACCGGCGAGGCCGGGGTGTTCCTTGGCCAATATCAGCGCCGTTACCTGCGTCATCGCGGGCCCGAACATGTCATGGCCTTTGCGCCGACGCGCTCGGGGAAGGGGGTCGGGCTGGTCGTCCCGACGCTGCTGAGCTGGACCGGCTCGGCGGTGATCCACGACATCAAGGGCGAGAACTGGCAGCTGACCGCGGCCTGGCGCGCGCGCTTCAGCCACGCCCTGCTGTTCAACCCGACCGACGCGCGCTCGGCGCATTACAACCCGCTGCTCGAGGTTCGCCGCGGCACCCATGAGGTGCGCGACGTTCAGAATATCGCCGACATTCTCGTCGATCCCGAGGGCGCGCTCGAACGGCGCAACCACTGGGAAAAAACCTCGCACGCGCTGCTCGTCGGTGCGATCCTCCATGTGCTCTACGCCGAGGAGGAAAAGACGCTCGCGCGCGTCGCGGCCTTCCTGTCCGATCCGCAGCGGACATTTACCGCGACGCTCAACCGGATGATGGCCACCAATCACCTCGGCACCCCCAAGGCACCGCAGGTCCATCCCGTCGTCGCCTCCGCCGCGCGCGAACTCCTCAACAAGTCCGACAATGAGCGCAGCGGCGTGCTGTCGACCGCGATGAGCTTTTTGGGGCTCTACCGCGATCCGACCGTTGCCGAGGTCACGTCGCGCTGCGACTGGCGCATCGCCGATCTCGTCGATGGCGAGCGCCCGGTGTCGCTCTATCTTGTCGTACCGCCGTCGGACATCAGCCGCACCAAGCCGCTCATCCGCCTCATCCTCAACCAGATCGGCCGCCGCCTCACCGAAAAGCTCGACGATCGCCGCTCGGTGGTGCGGCGCCACCAGCTATTGCTGATGCTCGACGAGTTCCCGGCGCTGGGCCGGCTCGATTTTTTCGAGACCGCGCTGGCCTTCATGGCGGGCTACGGCATCCGCGCCTTCCTGATCGCGCAAAGTCTCAACCAGATCGAGCGTGCCTATGGCGAGCATAATTCGATCCTCGACAATTGCCATGTCCGCGTCGCCTTCGCGACCAACGACGAGCGCACCGCGCGGCGCATATCCGATGCGCTCGGCACCGCGACCGAGCAGCGCTCGATGCGCAACTATGCCGGTCACCGCCTCGCGCCCTGGCTCGCGCATGTCATGGTCAGCCGTCAGGAAACCGCTCGGGCGCTGCTCACCCCGGGCGAGGTCATGCAACTGCCCGCGACCGACGAGCTCGTCCTCGTGTCGGGGCTGCCGCCGATCCGCGCCCGCAAGCTGCGCTATTATGAGGATGGCAATTTTGCCGGCCGCGTCGCCGCGCCGCCCGCGCTCGCCGCCGACCATTACCCCGATTGTCCGCCCGTTCGCGCCGATGCGTGGGGACGGCTTGCCGCCGCCCGCGATGCGCGGCTCGAACTGCGCGGCGCGGCCGATGCGCAGGTATCCGACGACGGCGGTCTCGAACGTCAGCGCCATCCGGGTGTCGGCGACGATGCCGCCCCCAAACCCGAGCCGGTGCCGCAGGCAGACCTCGGCGCTGCCGAGCAGGAGGATGGCGATCCGGCTGCTGACCAGCGCGCGATGGCGCGCGCCCGCGAGCTCACCCCGGCAGTGCGCGCTTATGGCATCGACCAGGGCAGCGACCCGCAGCTGACGCTGGGGCTGTGATCCGATGAAGTTCCGGCAAAATCTCTATCTCGACCGGCAGCTCAGCGATGCGCTCGAAGCGCTTGCGGCCAGCCCCGGCGCGACCAAGAGCGGCATCGTCAGCGACGCGCTCGCCGCCTATCTCGCTCGGCGCGGCGCCAAAGAGGTCGACGAGCTCTTCAAGATCCGCCTCGACCGCATGTCGCGCGACCTTCACCGCATCGCGCGCGATATCGAGGTGTTGCTCGAAACATTGTCGCTGTTCGTGCGCTACCAGCTCAGTGTCACCGCGCCGCTCGCCGAGGCCGACCATGCGGCGCGCGCGGTCGGGCGCGAGCGCTTCGAGGCCTTTGTCGCGCAGGTCGGCCGCCAGCTTGCCGCAGGCAGCCGTTCGATCGGCCCGGCCAAAGACGACGGTATGGCGTCATGAGCGAGACGCTGTCTGCCGAACGCCGCCGCGCGATGCTGTGCACCGCGATGGGACCGACCATCGCCGCCGCGCTTGCCGATCCGCGGACCCAGGAGATCATGGTCAACCCCGACGGCCAGCTGCGCATCGACCGCCTCGGCGACGGCCGCATCGATAGCGGCGTGCGCTACGATCCGGCGCAGGTCGAGCGCATCATCCGGCTGGTGGCGAGCCATGCCCGCACCGAAGCCCATGCTGGGGCGCCGATCGTCTCGGCCGAGCTGCCGCCGCACGGGGAGGGCGCCGGCGAGCGCTTCGAAGGGGTGCTGCCGCCGGTCAGCCTGGCGCCCTGCTTCTCGATCCGTAAACCTGCGGCGCACCTGTACACCCTGTTCGATTATGTCGGGTCAGGAATATTGTCCGCCGATGCGGCGCGCATCCTGTCGCTGGCAGTCGTCGAGCGGCGCAATATCCTCGTCGTCGGCGGCACGAGCTCGGGCAAGACGACGCTCGCCAACGCGCTGCTCGCCGAAATGGCCGATCTCGATGAGCGGGTCATCCTGATCGAGGACACGCGCGAGCTGCAATGTCCGGCGAGCGACGTCGTGGCGCTGCGCACCCGCGCCGGTGCCGTGACAATGGCTGACCTGGTCCGCTCGACGCTGCGGCTGCGCCCCGATCGCATCATTGTCGGCGAAGTGCGCGGCGGCGAGGCGCTCGATATGCTCAAAGCCTGGAACACCGGCCACCCCGGCGGGATCGCCACGGTGCACGCCAACTCCGCGCTATCGGCGCTCTACCGGATCGAGAGCCTCGTTCAGGAAAATGTCGTCAGCGTTCCGCGGCGTCTGATCGCCGAAGCCATCGACGTCATCGTCTTCATCACCGGCCGCGGTCTCGCGCGCCGCGTCGAGACGGTCGCGCGCGTCACCGGTCTCGACCCCGGCGGCGGCTACGCGATCGCCGATCTCGTTTCCGAGTCCATGTCTGAAGGAGACTGAACCATGACCACCAAAGTTTTGCGTATAGGTAGTATTGTCCGGAACTCGGTAGCGGCCGCTGCCGTCCTCTGTCTCGTTGCGGCGAGTGCGCATGCGGCAGGGTCGGGCATGCCATGGGAACAACCGCTCCAGCGGGTTCTCGAATCGGTGCAGGGGCCGGTCGCCAAGATCGTTGCGGTGATCATCATCATCTCGACCGGCTTGACCTTGGCGTTCGGCGACACCGCGGGCGGCTTTCGGCGGTTGATCCAGATCGTGTTCGGTCTGTCGATCGCCTTTGCGGCATCGAGCTTCTTCCTCAGCTTCTTCAGCTTTGGCGGCGGGGCGCTGATCGCATGAGCCGCGCCGATCATGACAGCGAGGGGTTCGAGGCGCCGGTACACCGTGCGCTTGTCGAACCGATCCTGCTCGGCGGTGCGCCGCGCGCGGTCGCGATCATTAACGGGACGCTCGCCGCCGCGATCGGCCTCGGGCTTCAGCAATGGGTCGCCGGCATCGCGCTGTGGGCGTTCGGCCACAGCGCAGCGGTAATGGCGGCAAAGCGCGATCCCGATTTTGCCCCGGTGATGATGCGCCACCTGCGCCAGCGCGGGCATCTGTCATGCTGAACCTGCGCGAATATCGCCGCCGGGCCGACCGGCTCGCCGATCATCTGCCCTGGGCGGCGCTCGTCGCGCCCGGCGTCGTGCTCAACAAGGACGGCAGCTTTTCGCGCGTCTTCGCCTTTCGCGGCCCCGATCTGGAAAGCGCGACCGAAGCCGAGCTGATGTCGGTCGCAGCGCGCACGAACAACGTGCTCAAGCGGTTCGGCTCCGGTTGGGCGCTTCATATCGAGGCCGAGCGACGCGAGGCGCTTGGCTATCCCGCCGCGCGCTTTCCCGATCCGGCCTCATGGCTGGTCAACGAGGAACGGCGCGGCGCATTCGAAAGCGCCGGAACCCATTTCGAAAGCCGCTATTTTCTGACCCTGACCTGGCTGGCCGATCCCGACCGGACCGATCGCGCCGGGCGCGCGCTCGTCGCCCGCAGCGATGCGGGCGTGGGCCGCGACTGGCGGCAGGCGCTCGCCGCCTTCGTTGCCGAGACTCACCGCGTCCTCGACCTGCTGGCGGGCTTCATGCCCGCGGTTCGCGCGCTCGACGATGGCGAGACGCTGACCTATCTCCACGGTGCGATCTCGGCGCGGCGTCACGACGTCGCGGTCCCCGAAACCCCGCTCTATCTCGACGGGCTGCTCGCCGACACGCCGCTCGTTGGCGGCCTCGAGCCGATGCTCGGGCCGCTCTACCTGCGCACGCTCACCATCCTCGGTTTCCCGAACCTGAGCCGACCCGGCATCCTCGACGCGCTCAATCATCAGGGATTTTCCTATCGTTGGGTGACGCGCTTCATAGCGCTCGACAAGACCGAGGCGACCCGCGCTTTGACCCGGCTACGCCGGCAGTGGTTCAACAAGCGCAAGTCGATCGCCGCGCTGCTGCGCGAGGTGATGTACAACCAGCCCGCACAACTGCTCGACAGCGATGCCGACAACAAGATGCTCGATGCCGATCTCGCGCTCCAGGCGCTCGGCGGCGATCATGTGGCCTTTGGTCATCTGACCACGACCATCACCGTGGCCGATGCCGATCGCACGCGGGTCGAGGCCAAAGTTCGCGCGGCGGAGCGCATCGTGAACGGTCTCGGCTTCACGACGATCCGCGAGAGTATCAACGCGGTCGAGGCCTGGCTCGGCTCGCTCCCCGGGCATGTTTACGCCAATGTCCGCCAGCCGCTCGTCCATACCCTCAATCTGGCGCATCTGATGCCGCTGTCATCGGTCTGGGCCGGTCCGGAGCGCTGCGATCATCTCGGGGGCGCCCCGCTGCTCACCGCCGAGACCAGTGGCGCAACGCCGTTCCGCCTCGCGGCGCACGTCGGCGACGTCGGCCATATGATGATCGTCGGCCCGACCGGTGCGGGCAAATCGGTGCTGCTGGCGCTGCTCGCGCTCCAGTTTCGGCGCTACCCGGGCGCGCAGATCTGCATTTTCGACAAGGGCTATTCGGCGCGCGCCGCGGTGCTCGCGTGCGGCGGCGCGCATCATGCGCTCGGCCTTGGCGGCGACCAGCCGGGCGCGGAGGGCAGGGCGCTTGCCTTCCAGCCGCTGCGCGGCATCGACCGCGCCGACGAGCGCGCCTGGGCGGCCACCTGGGTGGCGGCGCTGCTCGCGCACGAGAAGGTCAATGTCACCCCCGAGGTCAAGGATGTCCTGTGGTCGGCGCTCGGCAATCTCGCCACGGCGCCGGTCGAGGAGCGCACGCTGACCGGACTGTCGCTGCTGCTCCAATCGACCGCGCTGCGCGTCGCGCTCGCGCCTTATACGCTCGAGGGGCCATTCGGGCGGCTGCTCGACGGCGCCGAGGATGATCTGGCCTTCACCGATATCCAGTGTTTCGAGACCGAAACACTGATGGCGCAGACCGAGGTCGTCGCCCCGGTCTTGAGCTATTTGTTCCACCGGCTCGAGGCGCGCTTCGACGGGCGGCCGACTTTGCTCATTCTCGACGAAGCTTGGATTTTCCTCGACCATCCGCTGTTCGCGGCACGTATCCGCGAATGGCTGAAGGTGCTGCGCAAGAAAAATGTCGCGGTCGTATTCGCCACCCAGTCGCTCGCCGATATCGCCGACAGCCCGATTGCGCCGGCGATCATCGAAAGCTGCCCGCAGCGCATCCTGCTTCCCAATGACCGCGCGAGCGAACCCTTGTCCGAGGATGCCTATGCCCGCTTCGGGCTCAACGCCCGGCAGATCGAGCTGATCGCGCGCGCGACCCCCAAAAGGCAATATTACCTCCAGTCGGCGCGCGGCAATCGCTTGTTCGAGCTCGGGCTTGGCCCGGTCGCGCTGGCGCTGTGCGGGGCGTCCGACCCCGACACGCAAAAGCGCATCGACAGGATTGTCGCCGCGCATGGCGCGGACGCCTTTGCGGCGCATTCCTGACCACCATCCTCATCGGTATCGACATCACGCTCGCCGGTCTGTTCTGGGCGCTCGGCGGCGAAGATGATGTCATCGCCAAATTTTTGAAGAAGATCCTCTATGTCGGGGTCTTCGCGCTGATCCTCAACAGCTTCCATACGCTCTCCGAGATTATCTTCCGCTCCTTTGCGGGGCTCGGGCTTACTGCCGGCGGCAGTGCGATCGGACCGGAGGAATTGCTGATGCCGGGGCGGCTCGCGAGCACCGGATTCGAGGCCGCCTGGCCCCTGCTCGACCAGGCGAAAGAGCTCGTCGGCCCGATCGCCTTTTTCGACAATTTCATCGAGATCGTGGTGCTTGTCATCGCCTGGCTGATCGTGATCGCCGCTTTCTTCATCCTCGCGATCCAGCTCTTCATCACGATCCTCGAATTCAAACTGACGAGCCTCGCCGGCTTCGTCCTCATTCCCTTCGCGCTGTGGAACCGCACCTCGTTCCTCGCCGAACGCGTGCTCGGCAATGTCGTGAGCTCGGGCATCAAGGTGATGGTGCTCGCGGTGATCGTCGGCATCGGCTCCAATTATTTCGCCGATTTCACCAGCGCGCTAACCGGCGAGACGGTGACGATCGAGCAGGCGGTGTCGCTGATGCTTGCCAGTCTGGCCTTGTTCGGACTGGCGATTTTCGGCCCGGCCATCGCGTCGGGGCTGGTCGCGGGCGCGCCGCAGCTCGGCGCCGGATCGGTCGCTGCGACGACGGCGCTGGCGGCGGGCGGGCTTGCGATGGGCGGCGCCGGGGCGGTGGCCGCGGCGCGCGAGATCGGCGGCGCCGGACTTGGCGCGATCCGCGCCGGCACGGCGATGGGTAGCGCTGCCGCGACCGCATACCGGCTTGGCCAGGAAACCTCCGGCGCGCCAAGCGTCGGTGCCGGTCTCGGCGGAGTAGCGACCGCCGTGCACGGCGCTGCCGCCCGTCGCATGCACTCCGCCACCGGTCTTGGCG
>JAFAGN010000103.1 GCA_023422695.1 Pseudomonadota bacterium | reverse complement strand
GTGCCAGCGGGCGCGGCGGGCGCGCTTCCTCGGGCGCCGCTTGCCGCGCCCAAGCGGGCACAACCACGGGCGCCGCGGCGGGCCGCGCCTTGTCCTTCGCCGCACGCGCCTTGCCCGCCACCGCATGGACACGCTTCTGCCCCCAGCGCGGCCCGGCGTCCTGCCATTCGGCGCCCATATCGGCCATCACCGCATCGACCGCGCTGTGCCAGTTATCCTCGGGAAGCTCGTCCGCCTTGCGTGTCCCGGTAACGACCAACAGCTCTTCGGCGCGCGTCATCGCGACATAGAGCAATCGCCAATGCTCCTCGCGCTCCGCGGCTTCCTTGGCGTCATGCGCCTCCGCTACCGCGCCATGCCGCTCGTCCTTGCCGAGCGCGAACACCGGCAATTTGTCCCAGCCGCCCATCGACAGGTCAAAGCTCACCCGCCGCGATTTGGGATCGTCGGTCGCATCGGCCAGAATGACAATCGGCGCCTGCAAGCCCTTCGACCCATGCACCGTCATCACCCGCACGACATCGCTGCGCGCCTCGCTCTGGCGTTTGATCTCGGCGCTGCTCGCGGCGATGTGCGACAGGAAGCCCAGCAAGGACGGCGCCTCCTGCCGCTCGAACGCCAGCGCCTGCGCGAGCAGTTCGTCGATCGGATCGCGCGCTTCGCGCCCCAGCCGGTGATACAGCTTGCGCCGCCCGTCGAGCGGCCCCGACAGGATGCGCTCCAGAAAGCGGAACGGCGTCGTGAAATCGCCCATGCCGAGCAGGCTGCGCAGCCCCGTCATCGTCGCGGGCGGCGCCTCGTCCTCGCGTGCGCGCAATTGCTCCCACAGCGCGCGCTTCTGGCGGCCATGGGCAAAGCGAAACAGATCGTCCTGCGACCATCCGAACAGCGGTGACACCAGCAGGCTGGCCAGATTGAGGTCGTCGAGCGGCTGCACCGCAAAGCGCATCGCGGCGAGCAGATCCTGCACCGCGAGCGACTGGGTGAGCGAGAAGCGATCGACCCCCGCGACCGGGACATGCAGCGACTGCAACCGCGCGACGATCCGCGCCGCGACGTCCTTGCGGCGGCGGACGAGGATCAGGATGTCGCCCGGCGCCACCGGACGCCCGTCCTTGCCGTTCGCGATCCAGTCCTGCACCTCGTCGGCGATCGCGCGGGAGAGCCGCAGGCTGGCGGGGTCGCTCGCCGCTGCGCTCGTGTCGCGGGGAGCACCGCCCTCATCGTCGCCATCAACCGCGCCAGTGTCCTCATCCGCAGCATCGGCGTCCAGCGCCTTGCCGACGGGCAACGGCGCCCACAGCTCGACGCGTCCGGCGCGGTCGCGGTTGAATTCGGCCGGAATATGCGGCGGCTCGTCGCTGTCGAGCCCCATCGCCGCCGCGCCGCCGCCCGCCAGCCAAGTATCGACAACCGATAATACCGCCGGGGTCGAGCGATAATTTTTGACGAGATCGACCTCCTTTACCGGCTGATCCGCCTGTTCACCCAGCAACTGAAAAAGGTTCTTTGCTCGCTCGAACGCTTCGGGATCGGTGCCTTGGAACCCAAAGATCGCCTGTTTGGGGTCGCCTACTGCGAACAGCGTTCTGACGCGGTCGTCCTTGGCTCCAAGCCCGGCAAAGAATTCGCGCGCTAGCGCCTCAATGATCCCCCATTGGCGCAAATTGGTATCCTGCGCCTCATCGACTAGGATATGGTCGATGCGCTGGTCGAGCTTAAAGCGCACCCATTCTCCAAATTTTCCGATGCGCAGCAATGTCCCCGCTAGCGTAATCAGATCGTCGAAATCGGCGAGACCGCGCTCGCGCTTTGCCAGAGCATAGGCCTCGGCAAAGCGGCTGCCCAGTTTCCACGCCTCCGCCAAGTGGTCGGCGACTTGCATCGCCGTCATCGTCGCCTTCATCTGCGCAATAATCTCAAACAGTCGCACCGCGCTGGGCTGCGACACCCCAAGTTCTTTTTCGTTGGAAAAACAAGCCCGAAGTGACCAATCGGATTTACCTTTGGTCGCCAAACTCATCCAAAGTTCATCGAGCAAATGGGCTCGGTCGGATTGATCGTTGTCCAGCCATTGCGAAGTGGCCGAGAGTATGGGAGCCGCACGGCTGTGCAGAGTGCCCTTTTGGGTATTCCATCCACTCGCGCAGTTTCTGATCGCTACGACGTCCAGTTCAGCAATCGTCCCATCGGAGAGTTGACTGGTCAACCAATCCTGGGGATCGCCCTGCGGCAACCCCAGCTGCGCGCGCAGGTCCGCGGCGCGCGGCGCCAGCCGCGGCGCATTGGCGGCGGTGAAGCTGCTCGCGCAGCGCGCCAGAAACGCAATCGCCGCGTCCTGCCCCAATCGCTGCGCCAGCATCGCCGCAATCGCCCGCATCGCCTCGCCGTCCGCATCGGCGCGCGCGAGCAATTGCCCGAGCACCTCGCGCTGCAACGCGCTCGCCTCGCTATCCTCCAGCGCGCGAAATCCCGGCAGGATCTTCGCCTCGAGCGGAAAACTCGCGAGCAAGGTCTGGCAGAAGCTGTGGATCGTCTGCACCCGCACCGCGCCGCCGGGGCTGTCGATCACCGTGGCGAACAGCGACCGCGCGCGGTCGAGGATGCCCGGCTCGGCCCAGTCGGCGCCCAGCGCGGCGAGATCGAGCCGCAGGTCGCCGTCGGCCATCCGCACCCACATCGCCAGTCGTTCGTGGATGCGGTGCGCCATTTCGGCGGCGCCCGCCTTGGTAAAGGTGATGCACAGGATCGCCTCGGGCGACACCCCCGCCAGCATCAGCCGCAGCACCCGCGCCGACAGCACCTGCGTCTTGCCCGTCCCCGCCGACGCCCCCAGCCAGACATGGTCATCGGGCTCTGCCGCCGCGCGCTGGCCGCCGTCGAGCGTCTTGAGCAGCTTGTCGGGATCGATCATGCCGCCCCTCCATCGGTCGCCGCCGGATCGGGATCACCGCGCCCGAACCATTCGTCGCGGCGCATCAGCTGGTCGAAATCGGCATAGCGTTTGGCGCTGTCGCCCGGAACGAACGGCTCCTGCCCGAGCAGGAAGCGCGCGCTGAGGTCGGCGAGCGCTTCGCGCGCCCGCTCGATCACCGCGGCGGCGGTCGGGGGCTTCGGCTTTTGCCCTTTGATCGCCTTGACTGCGCCCTCGACGCCCTTTTTGCGGTCGCGCTTCAATTCCCAATATTCGAAAGCCCCGACCGGCTCGGGCGCCAGATCGCCCAAGCCAGCTTCCTCGGCGATCAACCCGAGCAACCCGAGCTGGCTGTTCAGCCCTTCACCCGCCGATTTGGCCGATGGCGCCGCGCCGGTCTTGTAATCGACGATCGCCAGCGTGCCGTCCGCCGCCTGATCGACGCGGTCGGCGGTGCCGCGTAGCGTGATGCCGCCGACCGGCAGCTTGCCGCTGACCTCATTGGCGACCGGCCAGCGTTCGTCGCGCGCCGCCCACACGCGCTCGGCGGCCCAGCGCAGCGAAGGTTCGATGCGCGGCAGCCAGAAGGCACGGCCTAATGAATCGAGCGCGGGATCGGCGCGCAATGCGGCGATCTCGGCGTCGAATGCGGCTTCTCCCAGCCCCGCCGCCTGCCAGTCCTGCAGGAATTTATGCACCCGCGTGCCGAACCATTTGGCTTCGGGACCGCTGCTCAGCGGCTCAAGCTCGCTCAGCCGCAGGATCTTTGCGGCGTAAAAGGCAAAGGGATCGCGCGCCAGCTGGTCGACCCCGGTGACGCTGATCCGATCGGGGCGCGCGCTGAGCGGCGGGGCGGGGCGGGGTTTGTCGGCAGGCTCGCTCCGCCCCGGCGGAACATCGAGCGTCGCCGCGAGCGCCGTGACCGGCTGGCCGTCCAGCATCGCTTCGGGCAACTCGCCCGCCAACGCCGCCAGCCGCAGCCAGAAACGCGACGCCACCGCCGGGTCGCCGCCGCTGCGCATCGCGCGCGTCACCACCACCTCGCGCGCCGCAAAGGCGCCGGCGAAATCATGCGCCGCCATCCCCTGCTGCCGCTCGGGCGCGGCGAGGCCAAGCATCCGCCGGATGCTGGGGGCGAGCCAGGGGTCAGGACTTTGCTGCGGCGGCCAGCGCCCCTCGTCGAGCCCGCCCAGGATCATCAAATCGGCGCGCTGCAACCGCGCTTCGAGTAACCCCCAGATAAACAGCCGTGGATGCCCGCCATAGGGGGGGCGGATGCTCTCGCCCGACATCAGGTCGGCGAGCATCGTGGGGAAATCGGCGGGGGCAACGAGCGCGGGGCCATCGCCCTTCGCCAGCGTCCAGCGGTCAAACAGGTCGGACAAGGCACGGCCCGCATGCCCCGTCCACGCCCCTTCGCCGGTCAGCCAGCCGAGCGCGTCCTGCAATGCGCCGAGCAGCATCGACGGCGGCGCGGGAACCCCCGCGGCAAAAGGTGCGAGCGCGCGGCTCAGCCCCGCCGACACCTCTTCCCACCAATCGGCAATCGCCACCGCCGCGCCATGCCCGCGTCGATCGCTGTCGGCTGCGATCGCGTTGATCCGCGCCGTCACCCCCGGCCAGCCCGGCACCAGCCCCGGGCCGCGCAGCACCAGATCGAGCCGCCGCACCTGATCGAGCCAGTCGAGCCGTCCCGCGCCCGCGCGCACCAGCGGATGCCCGAGCAGCGCGATCAGGCGCACGGGATCGAACGCCGCAGCAAATTCGGCGAGCAGCAACAGCAGCGCGCCCGGCGGCGTCTGCCCCAGCGGCTGCCCGGCGCTGTCGTCGACCGCGATGTCCCAGCGCGCCAGCGCCGCCGCGACGCGTTCGGCGAGCAGTCGGTCGGGGGTCACCAACGCGGCGGTACGCCCTGGCTCGTCCAGAGTGCGCCGCATCGTCAGCGCAATCCCCTGCGCTTCCTGCCCGTCATCGGCGAAGGTCGCGGCGCTGACTCCGCTCAGGCTGGGCGCAACATCGTCCGCCGCCTGCCAGCGCGCGGTGTAGGCGGCGGGCGCGAACAGCAGCGACAGAAAGGGCGCGCGCGTGTCGGGGCCGTCGAACGGCGACGCCGCGCCCCATGCGCCGACCTCCTCGCGCGCAATCCCCATGCGTCCGAGCAGCAATTTCAGATGATATTGCGGATGCGTTTCCAGCGGGCGCTCCCCGGGCTTTTCAGGATCCGCCTTGACCGGCCCCAGCGCATCCCATTCCTCCGCCGCCATGCCCAGGTCGAGCCCCGGCAGCACGACCATCCCATCGGCCAAGTCGGCAACGGTACGCAGCAGCCGCGCGATCGCGGGCGCCGCGGTGGTCACCCCGGCGGCGGCGACAAAGCGCCCCGGCGGCGCGGTGCGCCATCCGGTGCTGACCCGCGCGAGCAGGCGGTTGCGGCGGTCGGCGCGGTCGATATGCCCGGTCGCCGCGAGCATCGCGGGCCAATGATCGATCAGCAGGCGCAACCGCTGCCACGATGCTTGCCAATGCCCGGCCAGATCGCCGAGCGCCGCTTCGATGTCGCCGAGCCGCGCCGGGGCAATCTCTTCATAATGCAGCTGGTCGATCACGCGGCCCAGCCCTTCGGCCAGCTGGAACGCCGCGGCACCGGTGATCGCCTCTTCGCCCACCGGATTGTGCCGCTCGATCAGCGCCGCCAGCATCAGCCGCCGCCGCAGCGCATCGATCGCGGGCGGGATCGGCTCGGCATCGTCGATCGCGTCGAGCGCCAGCGCGACGCTTTCATCAAGGTCGGCGTCGCCGATCACCGCGAGCCGCGGCATCAGCAGCCCCGCCCCGCTCGCACGAACAAACGCCGCCTGCACTGCGCTCCGCGCGCGGTTGCTGGGCAGCAGGATCAACCCTTCGGCCAGCCCCAACGCGCCGTGGGCAAAGCGGTCGATCAGCCCGGCGACGAGCGCGTCGGCAAAGGCCCGCTGGACGGGGATGGAAAAGACGGTGGGCTTTGCGTCGGTCACTGGCTCATAACTCGTCATTGCGAGCGCAGCGAAGCAATCCAGAGCGGTTTACGCAACT
>JAFAGN010000214.1 GCA_023422695.1 Pseudomonadota bacterium | reverse complement strand
TCGCCGATAAGCGCCCTTCGACAGGCTCAGGGCTACGGTTCGGTTTGAACAGGACAAGACCCTAGCTATCGGCCCAGCGGCGCAGCAGATTGTGATAGACGCCGGTCAGGCGCACCACCGTCGCATCCCCCTGACCCAGCGCCATCGCGGCACCCTGCACCCCCATGTCGAGGTCGAAGAGCAGGTTGCGCTGGCCCTGATCGCGGATCATCGATTGGATCCACATGAAGCTCGCGACGCGGGTGCCAGCGGTCACCGGCTCGACGCGGTGGACCGTGGTCGATGGATAGAGGACCATATGGCCCGCGGGCAGTTTGATGCCCGGCGTTTCGGAAAACCCTTCCACGACCAGCCCGCCGCCTTCGTAGCTATCGGGATCCGCGAGGAACAAGGTTGCCGACAGATCGCTGCGCATCCGAAAATCGGTGCCGCGGCGCAGGCGGATCGCGTTGTCGATATGATCGCCGAAATTCTCGCCGCCGCTGTAGCGGTTGAAATAGGGCGGGTAGATTTTGAGCGGCAGCGCGGCGGCGATGAACAGCGGGCTGCGGCCCAATGCGTCGAGGACCAGGCGCCCCGCCTCGGCCGCCGCATCGCCGAATTCGGGCAGTTGCTGATTGCGTTTCGCCAGCGCCGCTTGCGGCCCCGATGTCTCGTTGCCGTCAATCCATTCGGCGTCGTCGAGGATGGCGCGCAAATGGGCAATGCCATCGGCGTCGAGCACATCGGGAATGATCCGGATCATGTGGGCGTTCTAGTCCGAAAAGGGCGGGAACGGCAATCGCCGCGCCCGCCCATTCGATCAGAAGTTGTAGAAGAGGCTGAACACCGCCGAGCGGGCATCGCCGGGGGTTGCCCAGCCGCCCGAAACGGCGCCGGTCGTCGCGTTCACATTGTTGCGCACGCCGGTGTAATAATCCTCGCCCGTCAGGTTGGTGACGTTGAGCTGTGCGACCAAGCCGTTCTTGAAGTCATAGGACACAAAGGCGCGGTGGATTAGATAATCGTCGACCATGAACTGCGTCCGCTGGAGCAGGTTGCGCTGGTTGGTCGCAAATTTGCCCTGATAGGTCAGGCCGTAACCGACCTGCAGCCCGAACGGGAAGGCATAGGTGGTGAACAGGCTGCCCGAATGCTTCGGGGTCTGGATCAACCGGTCGCCCGCCTGCGGATCGACGATCGCGGCGCTATTGTTGCAACCCGTGGATGCGGGCGACCGCAGGCAGAAGTCCGAAACGCTCTGGCGCACTTCGCTGTCGAGATAGGTGTAATTGGCAAAGATCGCCCATTCGGGGGTCACATTGCCCGTCACGCCCAGCGCGACACCATCGACGCGCGATTCGCCGTCGAGCACCTGCAACGAGTTGGGCAGCGAGGGGTCGTTCGACGGGGTGCGGAAATTGCTGCGCTCGTTGCGGAACAGCGCGGCGGTGAGCAGCAGCTTCTTGTCCATCAGTTCGGCCTTGGCGCCGATTTCGTAGGTCCGCGCCTTTTCGGGGGCGACCGCGCAGGGATCGGCGGCACCCGGCGTCGCGGGGATCACGCCGCAGCCGAGGCGAACGGTGGCCGACGAGGGCGTCTTGGCGTTGCCATAAGCGGCATAGAGGCTGACATTTTCGACCGGGTGGAACACCGCGCCGACGCGGTACGAGAACAGATTTTCGTCGCTGATCTGCGGCGCGCGCTGCGCCGCGGTCAGGTCGGTCGTCCCCGGCGGGACGAAGGTCAGCGGGATGTTGCGGAATTCGGCGCGATTGCTCTCGTACCGGATGCCCGCGTTGAGTTCGAACATGGTGCCGAGCTCGAGCGTATCGAACGCATAGACCGCAGCGTTGCGGCTGTAGCCCTTTGACCGCGCGGTCACGGTGAAGTTGATGGGACCGGTATAGACGGTGTTCGGGTTCGACAGGCTGATCGGTGCCAGCGGCGTCACGGCCGAACCATTGGGATTGCGGAGCAGCGATCCGGTGGTGATTTCATAATCCTCGCGCGAGAAGGACGCGCCGATGACCAGCGTGTTGCGCGTGGCGCCGACGTCGCCGCTGATGATCGTCAGGTCGGTCTGGTTGTGCAGCATGTCGTTGACCTGGTCGCGGACGAAACCGCGCGGGCCGCTCTGATAATAGGTGCCGGGAACATTCTGACCCGCGGGGCAGGCGATACCGACGGTCGAATTGGGGCCGGAGCCGATCGGCTGAAGCCCGCTGGCGAGACAGAACACGCCTTGGGGGGCGCTGGTCCGGGTATAGGCGCCGACGCGCTGCCAGCGGGTGAGGTTGCGGATCGACACATTGTCGCTGAACGCGTGACGGAACGTCGCAGTCAGACGGTCGACCTTGGTCTTTTGTTCGTCGAGGTTGACGATGCCGAAATAGTCGCTGTCGTCGACCCCGGCGAGCGGGCCGTCGTTGACGGTGCTTAGATAAAAGGGAACGCCAAAGATCGGGGTGTTGTCATCATCCTGGTGGATATAGGCCAATGTCAGGCTGGTATCGCTATCGACGCCGATCGTGATCGACGGCGCAACGCCCCAGCGCTTGAAGCTTTCGACGTCGCGCCCCGGGACGTCGTTTTCGTGATACATGCCGTTGAGGCGCACCGCGATCAGGTCGCTGACGCGCCAATTGCTGTCGACCGAGGCGCGGTAATAATTGTCGGTGCCGATCGCGGCCTGCACCGTTGTGGCGTTACGCGCGAAGGGGATTTTGCTGACCAGGTTGATCGTGCCGCCGACGCTGCCCGACCCGTTGAACACCGAGTTGGCGCCGTTATAGACCTCGATCTGTTGCAGGTTGAACGGGTCGGTGCGGCTGTACTGTGCGGCGTCGCGGACGCCATCAACGGTAAGGTCGTTGTTCGCCGAATAGCCGCGCAGGTTGATCGCGTCGCCATAACCGCCGCCGCCTTCGCCCGCGCCAAAGGTGATGCCGGGAATCGTCGACAGCGCATCGCGAAGGGTCAGCAAATTCTGTTGGCGGAGCTGCTCCTGCGACACGACGGTGACCGTCTGCGGCGTATCCACGAGTGGCGCAGTCGACTTGGGCGACTCCACTTCGGTTGCCAGCGTTCCCGAAACGACGATGTCGCTGCGGCTGCCGGGGGCATCCTGCGCGTCTGCCCCCGTCTCGTTGGCGAAGGCGGGCGCACTGATCAGGCTGCCGACGCAGGAGAGAGCAAGGAAGGAGGCGGATGTCGATGGCTTCACGGTTTAACCCCTGTTTTGATTGGCTCGGGGCGCCCGCTATTGAGAATTGATCGCAGAGTCAACGTATATTGCGAATTATTCGCATCTATGTGTTAGTTTGTCGCGCAACGGCTATTCTGCGCCGGGGCAGATGACCATCAGCGCCTTGGTTCCAGCCACCAGCTTTGGCGCCAACCATATGCGCTCGCGACGGCTTCCCCCGCGGCGTTGGTCGCCGGCTTGAAGCGAAAACGCTCCTCGATCAGGCGGCACGTCGTGGTGTCCAGCGCCGCATCGCCGCTCGATCGGCTCACACGGCAGCCGGTGACGCGGCCCGACGGTTGGATCGTGAAGCGAACGTCGACTTCTCCGCCGACCCGAGCGCGGCTCGCGCTACGTGGATAGTCGCGGTCGCGGATCGTGCCGCTCTGCCATACCGCCTTGGTGCCGCTGCCCGACCCGCCCGCGCCCGTTCCATCACCGCGCCCACCCGCGCCCGATCCCGTGCCGGGATTCGGTGTCGCGCCCGCGGATGCATCGCTTCCCGTGCCGGGGTGCGGCGCGGCGGCGACCGTAGGCGTGATCGGCGGCAGTTTGGGTTTGGACGCGACAATTGGGGCCGCTTTGGCGTGTTGATTGGCTGCTGACGCCTTGCCGCTGGCGATATCGCTGGGCGAATTTTGCGGAACGACCGGCTCGGTCGGCGGCGGCGCCGGGATGGCGAGCGCTGCAATCGCCTGGCTGGCCTTGCGAACGACGTCGAGGTCGAGCCCGCTGGCGAGGCCGAAGCCGACCGCAATTGCCGCCAGCAAGGCGCCGCCGCCCGCGACGATCCGCTGCCGTCTCGAAACCTGCCCGTTATAGGCCATCATCTGCCCCAACATGCACGCCATCGCGCGCCAAGGGGCCGGGTTTACAGGAAATCGTCTAGCGTGGACATGAACCGGTCAAACTGGTCGTGGTGCAGCCAGTGTCCGGCGTTCTCGAACTCGATGACCTTTGCGGTGTTGAACGCTGCGAGGCGGCCGTCGCGCTCGGGGTTCGATGCCCAGCTGTTGGCGCCGTACAGCAACAGGGTGGGGCAGGTGATCGCGCCCCAAAGCGCCGCGATGTCGTCCTGCGGCATGTCGAACGCGGGCCAGACGTTGAGGTAATTGTCGAATTTCCAGCTCCAGCTGCCGTCCTCGTTGCGGCTGATGCCATGGATGGTCAGGTGACGCGCCTGCGCCTCGGTCAGATAGCTGTTCTCGCTCATCATCCGGGCCAGCGCGTCGTCGAGCGTCGCATAGCGGCGCGGCGTGCGCCCCGCTGCCTGGCGCTTGTCATCGATCCATTTGCGGAAGCGCTCAGCATAGGGCTTGGCGGCGCGTTCGGCGATGATCTTGGGTGAGGGGCCAAGCCCCTCGATCGCCACCAGTTTGCGGACATTTTCCGGATAAAGGCCGGTATAGCGCAGCGCGATATTGCCGCCCATCGAATGGGCGACGATGCTGATCGGCCCCAAGTCGAGCTGATGGATCAGCTGGGCCAGATCATAGACAAAGCCGTCCATCGCATAATTGCCATCGGGTGACCACGCGCTGTCGCCATGCCCGCGCAGGTCGGGGGCGATGATGTGATAGCGGTCGCGCAGCTTGTCGGCGACCCAATCCCAGTTGCGGCAATGGTCGCGCCCGCCATGCACCAGCAGCAGCGGCGGTGCGCCGCGATTGCCCCAATCGACATAGTGAAGCTTCAATCGCTGCGAAATGAAGCTGTTCGAGGTGGGGCCGGCACTTGCCATCGGATCGTCCTTGCTGTCTGTTCCAGTTTCAAAAGGCGACTGGTTTCGATCCGTCAACCCCGGATCGTTCCGGCGAGGCATCAAGGGAGAGCAGCATGACGACATTCCGCGATAATTTATTGTCAGGCAAAACCGCGTTCGTCGCCGGGGGAACCAGCGGGATCAACCTGGGGATCGCCAAACGCTTCGCGCAGTTGGGCGCGAAGGTTGCGGTGGCGGGCCGCGACCCCGATAAAGCGCAGCGCGCTGCCGCCGAGATCGGTCATGATGCCATCGGGCTGTCGGGCGATGTGCGCGATTACGCCGCGATCCGCGGCGTGATGGAGACGGTGGTCGACCGATTCGGCCCGATGGACATCGTCATTTCGGGCGCGGCAGGCAATTTCCTTGCCCCCGTGCTTGGCATGTCGGCGAACGCCTTCCGCACCGTGGTCGACATCGACCTCAACGGCACTTTCAACGTGTTCCGCGGCTGCCATGACCTGCTCAACCGCCCCGGTGCTTCGCTGATCGCCATTACTGCGGGGCAGGCGATCAATGCTTCGGCGCTTCAGGCGCATGCCTGCGCCGCAAAGGCGGGGATCAACCAGTTGATTCGCGTGCTCGCGCTCGAATGGGGGCCGGAGGTGCGGGTCAACGGCATCTCGCCCGGACCGATTGCGGGGACCGAGGGTATGGCGCGGCTGGCGCCCGATGCCGCGACCCGGCAGTCGCATTTTGATCGGATCGCGATGAAGCGCTGGGGCGAGATCGAGGAGGTCGCCGAATCGGCGGTGTTCCTCTGCTCGCCTGCGGCGGGTTATATCACCGGCACGATCCTCGACTGCGACGGCGGCAGCCAGGTCGGCGACGCGTCGCGCGGCGATTTGGCCAAGGGGATGGCGTAAGACTAGGTGGGCCAGCACCGTAGCCCTGAGCCTGTCGAAGGGCGCTTCACGGATAAGCGCCCTTCGACAGGCTCAGGGCTACG
>JAFAGN010000226.1 GCA_023422695.1 Pseudomonadota bacterium | reverse complement strand
CCGCGCGGCAGTGCGCGCGCGGCGTTGATCGCGGCGGCGCACAGCATGGTCCGCAAGCAGGGCTATGCGGCGACGACGGTCGATCAGATCTGCGCCGCCGCAGGGGTGACCAAGGGCGCCTTTTTCCATCATTTCGCGTCGAAGGAGGCGTTGGCGGTCGCCGCCGCCGAGGCGTGGACCGAGCGTGCGCGGCCGATGTTCGAAATGCCGCCGCACACGCAATTAGACGACCCGCTCGCCCGCCTGCTCGGCCATATCGATTTCCGCTTTGCGATGCTCGACGGCCCGGTCGAGGAATTCACCTGCTTCGTCGGCACGATGGTGCAGGAAGCCTTTGCGACGAGCGAGCCGATCCGCGCGGCGTGCGAGGCGAGCATCGCCGCCTATTGCGACGCGCTGACCCCCGACATCGAGGCCGCGATGGCACGTTACGGCACACCCGAAGATGTCACCGCGCTCGGGCTGGCGCAGCATATCCAGGCGGTGCTGCAAGGCAGCTTCATTCTGGCCAAAACGACGAACGATCCGGCGATTGCGCGCGAGAGCGTCACCCACCTGAAGCGTTATATCCGCATATTATTTGCACCACCCGGCGCGTCCTGACGCGGCAGGTAATTGCCCAGCCGCGCCGCGGCGCCGACCTACCCCAATCCCATCCCCAAGGAGAGAGACGATGCCCCAGATGATTTTCGTGAACCTGCCCGTGACCGACCTTGCAAGGTCGCAGGCCTTTTATGAAGCGGTCGGCGCGGTCAACAACCCCGCCTTCACCGACGACACCGCCGCGTGCATGGTGGTCGCCGAAGGGTCGATCCACGTCATGCTGCTCAGCCATGAAAAATGGGCGACCTTCACGTCAAAGGCGATCCCCGATGCGCATACCACCGCGCAGGTGCTGCTGTGCGTGTCCGCCGACAGCCGCGCCGACGTCGACGCGCAGGTGGCCAAGGCGACCGCCGCGGGCGGCAAGCCCGACCCGACGCCGACCCAGGAATATGGCGACTTCATGTACGGCCGCAGCTTCGAGGATCCCGACGGCCATATCTGGGAAGTGATGTGGATGGACCCCGCCGCGATCCCCGCCGGCGAACCCGCCGAAGCCGCCGCCTGACTAACCGCGGAGGGGAGTGGACGGTGACCCTGGTGGCGGCCGCCGTTCCCCTCCCGACGGGAGATCGATGATGAGTTTCCAGGCCTATCTCGACAATGTCGAAGCCAAGACCGGCAAGTCCGCCGAAGCGCTGAAAGCGATCGCGATCGACGAGGGGCTCGCCGACGCGAGCGGCCTTGCCCCCGGGATCAAGCCCGGCGCGGTGATCGACTGGCTGAAGCGCGATTTCGACCTGGGCCATGGCCACGCCATGTCGATCGTCGCCTTTATCAAAGGCAAACGAAGCTAGGCTTCGTCAAATCATAGAGGTTCCTATCCCATGACCGGTTTTTCTCCCCGCCAGATTTTCCGTCGCCGTCATTCGGGCGTCGCCGCCGCGCTCGCGCTGCTGGCCAGCGCCGCGGTCGTCGCCGTCCCCGCGCCCGCGACCGCGCAGCAGCCGGCAACCGCCACCGCACCGGCCAGCGCCGACAAGACGGGCGCCAAAACGGGCCATGCCCAGGTGAACGGCGTCCGCATCGCCTATGCGGTGCACGGCGACCTGACCACAAAGCAGACGCCGCTGCTGGTGTTGCACGGCGCGTTCATGTCGGGCGATGCGATGGCGCCGCTGGTTGCTCCTTTCGCCGCATCGCGCCCCGTCATCACCATCGACGCGCGCGGCCATGGCCGCACCGGCAAGGTCGGCGGCGCGTTCAACTATGACCAGATGGCCGACGATGCGGTCGCGGTGCTCGCGTCGCTGCGGGTCGCGCGCGCCGATGTGCTGGGATATTCGATGGGGGCCAGCACCGCGATCGCGATGGCGATCCGCCACCCCGATCGCGTCGGCAAGCAGGTGGTCATTTCGGGCGCCGCCAGCCTCGACGGCTGGGTTCCCGAAGTGTTGGCGGGCATCGCGCAGATGACCCCCGAAATGTTCGCCGGCACGCCGATGGAGAGCGAGTATAAACGGCTGTCGCCGACCCCCGACGCCTTTCCCGACCTGGTCGCGGCGATCAAACACATCGATGCCACGCCCTTTGCGTATAGCGATGCGCAGTTGCGCGCGATTCCGGGCAAGACGATGATCATCCTGGGCGATGCCGACGGCATGACGCTCGATCACGCGATCAAGTTGTTCAGGCTGCGCGGCGGCAGCGACATCGCGACCGCGACGCAGGGGTTCATGACCGCGGCGCCGAAGGCGCGCCTGTCGGTCCTGCCTGCCACATCGCACATCGGCATCATGGCCGAAGGCGCGGCAATCGCGGCGCAGGTCATCCCCTTCCTCGACGACGCCACCCCGCCGATGCCCGCCGGTTTTTTCTGATCCGCACTCGCGCCCCAAGGAGAGAGATTATGCCCGTCAACCCCGATGCCGATATCGAAATCATCGCCTTCGAGTGGGTGCCCGACTTCGCGCGCGGTTTTGTCCGCGACCTGCGCCCGCGCTGGGCGTGCGAGGAGTTGGGGATCGATTATGCCGAAAAGCTGATCAGCGCGGTCGATCGTCCCGCTGATCACTACCAGCTGCAACCCTGGGGGCAGGTGCCGGTGCTGCGCGACGGCGACATCACCCTGTTCGAAAGCGGCGCGATCATGCTGCATCTGGCGGCCAAGGATGCGCGGCTGCTGCCGACCGGCGCGCAGGCGCGCGCCGACGCGACCGCCTGGGTGTTCGCGGCGCTGAACAGCGTCGAGCCGATGATGTTCGAACTCGGCAATGTCGATATTTTTTCGAAGGACGAGGAATGGGCGAAGCTGCGCCGCCCCGGCCTGATCGACTTCATCCGTGAACGGTTCGGCCGCCTGTCCGACGCGCTGGGCGACAAACCCTATCTGATCGGCGATTTCAGCATCGCCGACATCGCGATGGCGACGGTGCTGCGCGAAGGGGTCGACGCGGGGCTGGTCGCCGAATTTCCGCGCCTTGCCGCCTATCTCGATCGCTGCACGGCGCGTCCCGCCTTCACGCGCGCGATGGACGCGCAGCTGGCATCCTTCACAGACGAGCCGGTCACGGCCTGAATTTCCCGAGCCCCCACAGGAGAGACAAGATGACCTATGTAGAAGGATTTGTCGTCGCGGTGCCGACCGCCAACAAGGAAGCGTATCGCAAACATGCCGCCGACGCGGCGCCTTTGTTCAAGGAATTTGGCGTGGCGCGGATGGTCGAGGCATGGGGCGACGATGTCCCCGACGGCAAGGTCAACGACCTGAAGGGCGCGGTGCAGGCCAAGGACGACGAGACCGTCGTGTTCAGCTGGTTCGAATATCCCGACAAGGCGACCCGCGACGCCGCGAACCAAAAGATGATGAGCGATCCGCGCATGGCGGCAATGGGCGCCGAAATGCCGTTCGACGCAAAACGGATGATCATCGGCGGCTTCGATTCGATCGTCGATGACCGCGCGAACGGCACGATGGGCTATGCCGATGGCTATGTCCTGCCCGTCCCCGACGGCAACAAGGATGCCTATCGCGCGCTCGCTGAAAAGGCGTCGCAGGTGTTCCGCGACCATGGCGCGACGCGCGTCGTCGAGGCGTGGGGCGACGATGTTCCCGACGGCAAGGTCACCGACTTTGCCCGCGCGGCGCACAAGCAGGACGGCGAAACCGTTGTGTTCAGCTGGGTCGAATGGCCGGATAAGGAAACGCGCGTTACCGGCTGGGAAAAGGTCATGGCCGACGAACGGATGCAGCCCGACGGCACCGAAGTCCCGTTCGACGGCAAGCGCATGATCTATGGCGGCTTCGCGCCGATCGTCGAGGCGTGACACCATCATCCTCCCTGTCGCGCAGCGATGGGGAGGTGGCAGCCCGAAGGGCTGACGGAGGGGCCATGGCGCGATGTCGTGGGGGGGGGGGCGGCCGCGCGCCGCGCCCGCCC
>JAFAGN010000132.1 GCA_023422695.1 Pseudomonadota bacterium | reverse complement strand
GGTTTTGGGGTGGGAAGCGGACGTTGCCGATCCTCCCCGGAACGGGGAGGGGGACCAGCGAAGCTGGTGGAGGGGCACCATCGGTTTGCCTTGCCGGCGCGATAGCGCACCGCCGAACGGTCGCCGTTGAAGGAGTGCTTTTTTCCGGCGCCACGTAAACCGCCTGTGCCCCTCCACCACCCTTCGGGTGGTCCCCCTCCCCCGGTGGGGGAGGACCGCTTAGGTCCGAAATCGGTCGCTTCCAGTCCAAACTGCAACTGCCATTGCCGAGCGCCAGCTAGGGAATGGAACTGCCTAATTTATAGGCAACCACCTGCCTCCCCTGCCCAGCAAACGACCGAATATTCGCCTGCTGCGCCCCAATCCATCACAAAATGTCAACTTTCTCACGCCCTGCGCAATCTGGCACGGCTGTTGCAGTGCAGCATGATGCTATTGGCAAAAGGGGGCATCATGAAGCTGATCCTGGCAATCATTAAACCATTCAAGCTCGACGAGGTGCGCGAGGCGCTCACCGGCTTGGGTATCGCCGGAATGACCGTGACCGAGGTCAAGGGGTTCGGGCGGCAAAAGGGGCAAACCGAAATCTACCGCGGCGCCGAATATGCCACCAACATGGTGCCGAAGGTGAAGATCGAGCTCGTCTGCGACGACGCGCTCGCGCCGCGGGTGGTCGAAACGCTCCAGCAAAGCGCCGGCACCGGGTCGATCGGCGACGGCAAGATTTTCGTGCTCGACGTGGGTCAGGCGGTGCGCATCCGCACCGGCGAGACCGGCGAGGCGGCACTGTGATGACGAAGGGGGAAACTATGACGTTCGCAAACAAGATTGCGGCGGGCGCCGGGGCGTTAAGCCTGTCGCTGTTCGCCGCGCTGCCCGTGTGGGCGCAGGAAGCGGCACCCGCCGTGGCCGAAGCCGCCGCACCGACGCCCGACAAGGGCGACACCGCGTGGATGATCACCGCGACCGTGCTGGTCATGGCGATGATCGTCCCCGGCCTGGCGCTGTTCTATGGCGGCCTCGTCCGCACCAAGAATATGCTGTCGGTGCTGACGCAGATCATCGCGGTGGCCAGCCTGGCGATGATCATGTGGGTGATGTTCGGCTACAGCCTCGCCTTTGGCGGTGATGCCAACCAGTTCATCTCGTCGGGCAAGCTGTTCCTTGCCGGGGTTACCGCCGATTCGACCGTCGCAACCTTTACCGACGGCGTCGTCATCCCCGAATTCGTGTTTATCGCGTTCCAGATGACCTTCTCGGCGATCACCGTCGCGCTGGTGCTCGGCGGCCTTGTCGAGCGCATGAAATTTTCGGCGGTGATGGTCTTTGCCATCGTCTGGCTGTCGATCGTCTATTACCCGATCGCGCACATGGTCTGGTATCTGGGCGGCACCGACGAAGCCACCGGGCTGATCTTCGGCTGGGGTGCGCTCGACTTTGCCGGCGGCACCGTCGTCCACATCAACGCGGGCGTCGCGGCGCTGGTCGGCTGCCTGATCATCGGCAAGCGGAGCGGCTATCAGAAAGACATCATGGCGCCGCACTCGCTGACCATGACGCTGATCGGCACCGGTTTGCTGTGGGTGGGCTGGTTCGGGTTCAACGCCGGTTCGGCGCTCGAAGCCAATGGCTCGGCCGGTTTGGCACTGATCAACACCTTCACCGCCACCGCTGCCGGTGTCCTGTTCTGGATGCTCACCGAGCGTGCGCTCGGCCATAAGGGCTCGCTGCTCGGCGCCTGTTCGGGGGCGATCGCCGGTCTGGTCGCGGTGACCCCGGCGGCGGGCAATTCGGGTCCGTTCGGCGCGATCCTGCTCGGTGCGGTCGCGGGGGTCGTCTGCTGCATCGTCGTGATGAAGCTGAAGGCGAGGCTCGGCTTTGACGACTCGCTCGACGTGTTCGGCATCCACGGCGTCGGCGGCCTGATCGGGTCGGTGCTGACCGCGGTCACGATGCTGCCCGCGCTCGGCGGTCCGGCGGGCGACGATTATGTCCTTGGCAGCCAGCTGTGGATCCAGATCAAATCGGTCGGCGTCGCCGTCCTGTGGTCCGCGGTCGGATCGGCCATCGCCTTCACTATCGCCAAGGCCGTCACCGGCGGACGCGTCGCGGCAGAGGTCGAACGCGAAGGCCTCGACCTCGGCGAGCATGGCGAGCGCGCCTATAATTATTGACGAGACAGGATACCCGTCGCCGCACGTCTCTCTCCTTTCAAACGGCGGCGGCGGGATCCTCACCAGGTTCCTCCTGCGAACCACTGGCCGGGGTTTATCCCCGGCCATTTTTTTAATTGTGGCCGGGACGGCCACGGGCCGGGGTTTATCCCCGGCCATTTTTTTGGATTGTGGCCGGGACGGCCACGGGCCCGGGGTTTATCCTCCGCCATTTTTTGGGCGCGGACACTCCAAACTTGCATTCTGCTACTGTGGCCACCGCGCAACAGGTCTCGGTAATTTTGTTGCGCGGGATTCGCGGGCCATTGCGAAACGGCCCGGACAGGCGCACCTCTCGCGTTGTGACGGGGCAGCATGGCCCCGCGCATTTATGGGAGGATATTATGCTCGCACGTTCCACGATGCTGGCCGGTCTGTCGCTGCTCGCGATCGCCGTCAGCAGCCCCGCCGCCGCGCAGGACGCTGGCGCCGCCGAAGACGACAGCAACATCATCATCGTTACCGCGACCAAGCGCGACGCCAATCTTCAGGACATTCCCTTCTCGATCAACGCCCAGACGGCCGAGGATATCCAGAAATCGGGCGCCGTGACGCTCGAAGACCTGTCGCGCAACGTCGCAGGCCTGTCGGTCCAGAACCTTGGGCCCGGGCAGAGCCAGGTGTCGGTGCGCGGCGTGTCCGCGGGACAGGTCGTGCGCGACCAGCCGGGGGTCAAGGAACAGGTCGGGGTCTATCTCGACGAAAGCGTGATCTCGCTGTCGCTGTTCACCCCCGACATCGACCTTTACGACCTCAACCGCGTCGAAACATTGCGCGGGCCGCAGGGTACGCTCTTCGGTTCGGGATCGGTCGGCGGCACGATCCGCTACATCACCAACCAGCCCAAGGTCGGGGTGATGGAAGGCAGCATCGAGGCGAACCTCAATCTGGTCGACGGCGACGACATCGGCGGCCATCTGAAGGGCGCGGTCAACATCCCGATGGGCGACACCGCCGCGATCCGCGCGGTCGGCTACTACACCCGCTACGGCGGCTTCATCAACGCGGTCGGCCCGGCGGGCGGCGACGACGTCAACAGCGGCGAACGCTATGGCGGCCGCCTCGCGCTGACGTTCGAGCCCAGCGACAATTTCTCGATCACCCCGCGCCTGGTGTATCAGAAAGTCACCGCCGACGGGTTCAACCGGCAGGACATCTACAACCTCTACGGCAACCGGTTCACGACGACGCGGCCGCAGATCACCTATGACGAGCGCGAGCAATATCTGCTGCTGCGTGAGGGGTTCGAGGACGAAACGCTGATCGCCGACCTCAACCTCAACGTCGGATTGGGCGGCGCCAAGCTGACGTCGGTCACCAGCTATATCAACCGCGACATTCTGGTCAGCCGCGACGCCAGCGCGCTCACCGGGTCGGTGTCGGTCGATCTGGGCTTCCCGGCGGCGGGCGTGCTGCTCCCGTCGAACCTGCTCGATACCACCGACCTCGAAACCTGGTCGCAGGAACTGCGGCTTGCGTCGGACAATGACAGCCCGTTCCAGTGGGTCGTCGGCGCCTTTTATTCGAAGGTCGACCGTGTCTATACCCAGACGCTGCCGACCCCCGGTTATGACGCGGTCACCGATGCCACGCTTGGTGCCGGAACGTCGGCGGCGGTCGCCAACGGCTTTGCGGCCAATTCTCCGTACAACGCGTTCCTGCCCTATGACATCAAGCAGTTCGCGCTGTTCGGCGAGGTCAGCTATGACCTCAGCGACGCTTTCACCGCGACCGCGGGCGGACGCTATTACGACTTCAAGGAAACGCGCAGCTTCAAATCGGGCGGGCTATTCGCCAATGGCGACAACCGCACCGACAGCACGAAGTCGAGCGGTTTCACCCCGCGCTTCCTGCTGTCCTATGACCTGAGCGATGCCGTGACGGTCAACGCGCAGGCGTCGAAGGGCTTTCGCCTTGGCGGGGTCAACGATCCGCTCAACCTGCCGCTATGTTCGCCCGCCGATGCCGCATTGTTCGGGGGCTTTCAGGACTATGATGACGAAACGCTGTGGAACTACGAACTTGGCATAAAGTCGCAGGGCCGCGGTTTCACCTTCAATGCTGCGGGCTTTTACAACGACATCAAGAATCTGCAGGTCACGCTCGACGCCGGCAGCTGTTCGTCGCGCGTCGTCTTCAACGTGCCGAAGGCGCATTCGATGGGGGTCGAATTCGAACTCGGGCTGTCGCCCGCCGACGGGCTCGACTTCAACCTGTCGGGCAGCCTGATCGAGGCCGAGTTCGATTCAACGCTGCCTGGCGTGCTGGCTGCCACGACCGGTATCCGCGAAGGCAACCGCCTGCCGTCGGTGCCGAAATTCCAGCTGTCGGCGTCGGGCAGCTATGAATGGCCGATCGGCGATGCGGCGAACATGTATGTCGCGGCATCGTTCCAGCATGTCGGCACCCGCTTTACCCAGCCGGCGGATCAGGAAAACAACCCGCGCACCTTCGTCCACGGGCTGCCCTTCGGCGGCGCCCCGGCGGGGTCGTCGACGACGGTCGACCTGCAGCTGCCCGACTATCAGCTGGTGAACCTCAGCGCTGGGGTCGATTTCGACAACGGCCTGTCGCTGATCGCTTACGTCAACAATCTGTTCGACGAAAACGCGCTGCTGTCGTTCGATCGCGAACGCGGCGGGCGGGCGCGGCTTGGCTATACGGTCGGTCAGCCGCGCACCTTTGGCATTACCGCGCGAAAGACGTTCTGATCGTCATCGGGACCGAAAACGGGGGTCGGCTCGCACGCGAACCGACCCCTTTTTGCTGCACGCCGCACTGCACAATATTTGAGCAGCGCTGCCGCAAATTTAGGCCTTCCCAACATGACATTAATATGGCATTCATTGCGTCAACAGTTTCAGGAGGGGAGAGCCTGAAAGGCTGGGCCGGGACGCAAGTCCCGGCCCTCTTTTTTTGCGCGCCGGTTAGGCGGCACGAAAAAATGCCTGATTTCAGGGCTTTCTTTGAAAGCGCAGCGTCGCAAAACCGCGCCAGCTGCCGTCATCTTTTAACACCGAATCGGTGACGATCATCCGATCGGGCGCTTCCAGCACATAGGTCGAGCGACCGATTTCGACATCGGCGCTGCCCCAATGATTGTGCCATTCCGGCCCGGCAATACGCCCCCCGACGGGCCGCGTCCGGCCGCTGTTGTCGGTCCAGCTGCCGCGCACCCGCCCCTTGGCATCGACGCGATAAATCGCCTCGGCTGCATAGTCGATCGGCGGGGTTCCGGGGACCGTCAGCCGATAGGCCAGCGTGGTGGCGCTGCCGTCGGGTGCGGCCTCGATCAGCAGCGTCGCAGTCGCCGACTTGCCGAACGCGGTCCCTTCGCCGATCCATGTCCCGTGCCAGGCCGCGAGCGATGGCGCCGGATCCTGCGCCGCTACGGGGGCCGCGACCGCCAGCAGCAGCGCGGCGCCCCAACGCGCCGTCATGCCGCCGCTTCCGAACGCGAGAACATGAACGCATTGCCGTCGGGATCGTAAAAGGTGATCAGCTTTACCAATCCCGGGATATGCTGGATATCGCCGTCCTGCCGCACCCCCTCGGCATCGAGATGCGCTTTCGCGGCGTCGATGTCGGCGACCTCGAACACATTGGTCGCGCCGCCGCCCTGCACGACGCTCTCGACCTGGCTCAGCCCGATATTGACCCCCGACATCGGCGTCGCGAGTTCGCACCAGCCGATGTCGTCGACGCGGTAGAGCAATTTGCAGTGCATCACGCGCTCGTACCACGCAATCGACGCGGTCATATCGGTGACCCCCATCGAACAGGTGAGTTCGGATCCGATTTCGAGTTTCATGTCATCCCTCCCAGAACCAACGCGCTTGCGCCAATGGTCTGGTTTGTATAGTTAGTTGCAAATGCCGTCAAGGACACCCGACCCGCTGCTGATCCAGCTTGGCAGCCATCGCTGGCTGATCCCGCTGCTCGCCGATCTGGCGGCGCATCGCGGCGCCCGCTTCGTCGAACTGATCCACCGGCTGGGGCTGCCGCGCGACAGCCTGACGCGCACCCTCGACGCCGCGGCAGCGATCGGCTGGACGCAGCGCAACCCCGGTCACGGCCACCCGCTGCGCCCCGAATATATTCTGACCGAAGCGGGCAAGGCCGCCGCCGCGCGCGCCGCGACGATCGCCGATGCGCAAGCCGCGATCGGCCTGCCGCCCGGCGGCGCAACGCGCTGGGGGTTGCCGCTGATCGCCGGGATCGGTGCGGGCCACGACCGCTTCAACGCGCTGTCGCGCTGGCTCGCCCCCGCGACGCCGCGCGCGCTGTCACAGGGGCTGGCGGCGCTGGGCGAGCATGGTTTGGTGCGGCGCGAGGTGATCGACAGGCGGCCGCCGACAAGTCTCTATGGACTTACGGCGACAGGGCAGATGCTGGCCGAGGCTTGCGCCATCTAAAGCCCCTCCCCTTCAGGGGAGGGGTTGGGGTGGGGTGCATCAGGCGAGCGCTTGGCCGATGGACCCCCCCCG
>JAFAGN010000212.1 GCA_023422695.1 Pseudomonadota bacterium | reverse complement strand
CGCGGTATCCCGACGATGATCCTGTTCAAGAACGGCGAGATCGCCGACACCAAGGTCGGCGCGGCGCCGAAGAGCGCGCTCAAGGGCTGGCTCGAAGGCGCGCTGTAAGAGAAAGAAAGGCCCCGGCGAAAACCGGGGCCTTTTGTTATCAGGTCAGCGCTATCATAACCTGTTCGGCGTAGCCGGGCCGCATCCTGATCCGCCGGTACCAATCCTCGACATGCGGGAGGGGCGGCCGCTCGATATCGAGCGAGAAATAAGTGTGGGCGTAAACGCCCATCGGGATATCGCCGATCCCGAACCCCGCGCCCGACAGCCAGGGCGACTGCGCCAGCGCGGCATCCAGCGTTCGCATCCGTTTTGCGCAGCGTTCGGCCGAGGCGGCAATCGCCGCCGGATCGCGCTGGTCGGCCGTCTTGCGAACGAGGTTCATGAAGGCGTCGCGCTGACCCTCGGCATAGTCGATCTGCCAGTCCATCCATTTGTCAGCGACCGCGCGGACCGCCGGATCGGCGGGCCAATATCGTTCGCCGCCGTGCTTCGCGGCGAGATAGCGCAGGATCGCGTTCGATTCCCACAGGATGACGCCGTCGTCCTCGATCGTCGGGATCAGCGCATTGGGGTTCTTCGCCAGATAGGCGGCATCCATTCCGAACTGCCCGCCGACGTCGTGACGTTCGAAGGGCAGGCCGAGTTCGGCGGCGAACCATGCGACCTTTTTGACATTATGCGAGTTGAGGCGGCCCCAGATGGTGAGCATCGCCCTAGCTCCGGTAATCGGCGTTGATGCTGATATATCCGTGGGTCAGGTCGCAGGTCCACACGGTCGCGCGGCCGTCGCCGAGGCCGAGGTCGGCACCGACGCGGATATCCTGTCCCTTGAGATGCGCTGCCACGGGCGCCTCGTCATAGCCGTCGACGGGCAGGCCGTCCTTCGCCACCCAATGATCGCCGAAGCGGATCGCGAGCCGGTCGCGGTCGGCGGGTTCGCCCGCCTTGCCAACCGCCATGACGACGCGGCCCCAATTGGCGTCCTCGCCCGCGATCGCAGTCTTCACCAGCGGCGAGTTGGCGATGGCGAGCGCGACGCGCTTCGCGCTGTCGTCGCTGGTGGCGCCCGTCACCTGTATCTCGATGAATTTCGACGCGCCTTCGCCGTCGCGCACCACCTGGTGCGCGAGGTCGAGCGCGACCGCGCGGATCGCCGCGTAGAGCGCGTCGGCGCCGGGGTCATCGCGCGTGGTCAGCACGGCGTTGCCTGCCTGTCCCGTCGCGAAGAGCAGCACGGTGTCGCTGGTCGAGGTGTCGCTGTCGACGGTGATGCTGTTGAAGCTGCCGCCGGTCGCCTCGCTCAGCATCGCCTGTAGCAATGCGGGGGCGACAGCGGCATCGGTGAAGATATAGCCGAGCATCGTCGCCATGTCGGGCGCGATCATGCCCGATCCCTTGACCACCCCGGCGACCTGCACCGTCGTGCCGCCGACGATCGCGCTGGCGGCCGATCCCTTGGCGAAGGTGTCGGTCGTGCCGATGGTTTCAGCGACGGCTTCCCATGAACAGGGCTCGGCGGTGAGCGCGGCGTCGACTCCGGCGCGCGCCTTGTCCTTGGGGAGCGGCACGCCGATCACGCCGGTCGAACTGACGAAAACTTCGTTCGCGTTGCAGCCGAGATGTCCGGCAACCTGCTCCATGATCTGTTCGACCGCCTCGCGGCCGCGATAGCCGGTGAAGGCATTGCTGTTGCCTGCGTTGACGATGAGGGCGCGGCCCTTGCCGCCCTTCACCTGCTCGCGGCCGAGCTCGACTTCGGACGAGCAGCAGATGTTGCGGGTGAACACGCCTGCGACGGTGGTGCCGGGCGACAGCTCGACATAGGTGAGGTCGCAGCGGTCCCAATTCTTGTAGTGCGCGCGCGCGACGCGGCGCGTGACGCCGGCGATATCGGGAAGCGCGGGAAAGGCCGCGGGGGCGAGCGGGGAACGGGTGGTCATGGGCGGCGCATAATCGCTATCGGCTCAAAGCAAAACCCCTCCCTGCTAGGGAGGGGTCTTTGATCCTCCCTGTCGCGAAGCGATGGGGAGGTGGCAGTCGCGAAGCGGCTGACGGAGGGGCGAGTAAGACGGCCCCTCCACCACCCGCTACGCGGGCGGTCCCCCTCCCCACCGCTTCGCGGCAGGGAGGATTACGCAATCAGAACTTCAGCGACGCGCTGAGCGAGAAGGTGCGGCCGAGCTTGTAGCGGTTGAGGAAAATGCGGTTGTCGCCGCTTTCCTGCACTTCCTGATATTTGCGCCCGGTCAGATTGCGCGCCTCGAACTTCAGCTCGATTTCCTTGTTCAGCAGAGTCAGCCCCTGCCGCGCGACGAAGTCGACCGAGATGCCGGGCTTTTCGCGAATGTCGGGTTGTCCCGACGGGCCGCGGCTGGTCACGCGCGGGCTGGCGTAGGTGACGAGGATCGTCTGCTGCGACAATTTGTCCTGATCCTCGAGCCCGATCTGGAAATTGATCAGATGGTCCGACTGGCCGGTCAACGGCGAGCCATCGAAGAAGAAGTTGCGCGCATCCTGGACAACGCCGTTGATAACGGTGGTGTCGCCAGCGCCGACCTGAATCTCCGACTTAGTAAAGGTGTAGTTGCCAATCAGCACCAGTCGGCGGCTCGCCCAGAACGCCGCATCCGACAGCGTGTCGAGCGCGAAATATTTCTGCACCTCGACCTCGCCGCCATAGAGCAGCGCCTTGGGTGCATTGGCAAAGCTGGTGTTGGCAACCGAGTCGGTGCTGAGCGAGGTGTAGGCCTCGATCGGATTTTCGATCTTTTTGAAGAACCCTGCCGCGGTCAGCCGCTGATCCTTGGCGAAATACCATTCGTAACGCAGCTCGGCGTTCCAAAGCTCGCTGTCGCTGAGCGACGGGTTGCCGCGGAACTGGCGGTTCGATTCGGGATCCTGATAGATTTGCGCGATCAACTCACGGAACTGCGGGCGGGCGATGGTGTTCGATGCGTTCATGCGCACCTGCATGTCGGGCGCGACTTCCCAGGTCAGCGTGACCGCGGGCAGCCAATAGTCGTTCTTCAGGTTGGTCGCGGCAATCGCGCTACCACCCGATCCGAACAGGTCGATCGGCACGACCGTCTGCCTGGCATCCTCGTACCGCACGCCGACATTGACGTTCATGCCCGACACAAGTTCGGCCTGCAGCTGGGCATAGCCGGCGTGCGTCGTCAGCCCGGCGTCAAACGCGGCGGTGCCATCCTGTGCCGAGGTTTCGAGCAGCGTGATATCATAGAGCTGGATCGTCGCATCGGAGAGCAGATAGTCGGGGCGCAACTGGGTCACCGCGACCGGCAGCCCCGGGGCGCGAAACTGGAACGCGCGGCGCACCGCGGTGCGGCTGGTGTCGGTATAGGCGTAACCAATGGTGGCGCTGATCTGCGGCGCCAGTTCGTACGACAGATCGGCGCCGCCCGACCACAAATCTTCGTTGAGGTCCGAAAAGGCAATCGTCGCGTCGCCGCGGTTGCCGCCAAGATCGTTGACGAACTTGTCGCCGGTCGGATCCTGCATCGTCGGCAAATTGGTGCGGACATAGGTGAAGCCGCGCTCATAGGGCGCCTCGCGCTGCGAATTGGCATAGGCGCCGCGCAGGTCGAGCTTCAGCGCGTCGAACTGGAATTCGCCCACCAGCTGGGTGTTGATCAGCTGGCGCTCGTACCAGGCAGTGTCCTGCTTCATGATGTCGCGGCCAACCTGGTTGGCATCGGTGCCAAGGCCCAGACGCGCCTGTTTCAGCGTGTCGCGGATATAGAGGTTGGTCCACCGCAGCTTGTGATCGCCAAGTTCCAGCCCGAAGCCGATCAGGCCGTTCACCACGATGCGGTTGTCGGTAATGACGCGGTTGTAGCTGGTCTGCGGGTCGCCCGCGAGGTCGAGGTTGAGCGAGGTCTGCTGCAACGTGTCGCGGGTGCGCCACTTGTTGCTGATCCCCGCGGTCGCGATGATCCCCAGCTCGCCATTGGCAAAGGGAATCGTCGTGCCGCCGGTGATCCCCGCCGACCAGTTGATCGGGATATGGTTATTCTGCTGGAGCAGCGTCGTTTCGGCGTTGACCAGCTCCATCTGGATCGCTTCCAGATCGTCCTGGCTGTAATCGGCGCCCTGCAGGATCGGCTTGCCGCTGGCAAACGCGGCTTTCAGCAGCGGCGGGACGTCGCGGGTACCGTCGTCGAAACCGGTCCAGTCGGTGTCGCTGCCATAATAGGTATAGCCGAGCTCGTTCGTCGTCTCGCTGTCCCAGCCGATGCCGCCGCTGAAGGTCAGGAACGGTTCGCGCGGGGTCGATTTGGTGGTGAGGTTGATCACGCCGCCGCCGAATTCGCCGGGGAAGTTCGCCGAATAGCTTTTCTGGACCAGCGTCGAATCGATGACGTTCGAGGGGAAGATGTCGAGCGGAACGACGCGCTTCAGCGGTTCGGGGCTGGGCAGCGGCGAGCCGTTCAAGAGCGCGAGCGAGTAACGGTCGCCAAGGCCGCGGACATAGACGAAGCCGCTGCCGACGACCGACAGGCCGGTGACGCGCTGGAGCGAGCCGGAAATATCGCCTTCGCCGGTGCGCGCGATGTCGGCCGAGGACAGGACCGACACGACTTCGGGGGTCGCGCGGACGATGTTGGGGGTATAGCGGCCGGTGACGACGATTTCCTGGTCGGCGCCGCCGGGGATCGAAATGTCGCCATCCTCGTCCTGCGCCGCAGCATCGTCGGCGACCGGCTCGTCGGCGGCGGTCGGCGTATCGGCGGTGGGTTCGGCGCTGGCGTCCTGCGCGAGCGCAGCGGGCGCAACGAGCGCGGAGCTGAGAAGAAGCAGGCTGGCGAAGATCGGCCGCTTGGTCATGGTGAAAGTCCCCAAATTATGCAGGAAGGGAGCGGGCCAGCCCGTCAGGCGTGCCCGCTCCCCAATGGATCGCGAGCGATCAGGTCGTCGGAATGGCGCTGCAGCTGCCGCTGGCGGTGCCGAAGTTCGCGGTCGACGAGTTGCAGGTCCAACCCTGATACCAGGTGTCGTTGGCGTCGCGGACGGCGCCGACATAGGCGGTGGTGTCGAAGAAGGCGTTCAGCGTCTTGGCGTTGAAGGGCGTGAAGCCGGTTTCGGTCGCGCCGTTGACGAACAGGTTGGTCAGCGTCGGGACATAGTTCGATCGGTTGTTGGTGCCGCCGTCGAAGATCGCCTGAACCTGCGCATCGGTGACACCGCTGGTGCCGCGGAAGGGCGAGGCGTTGCACTGCATCGACACCGAACGGAACACCGGCGGCCCCTGCTCGTCGGCGGCAGCGCCCGCAGCCTGCACCGTCGTCGCGCTGTTCATGCCAAGGCAGCGGAAGCCCGGTGCCACGATCAGACCGTTGGCGAAGGTATAGTCGGCGCCGCCACGGATCAGGATCGACACGCCGTTGCCCGCCGCATTGTTGCGGTGGATATAGGTGAAATTCGACAGGTTCACGCGCTGGCGCGGCGAGGTGTCTTCGTTGCCGTTCGAGTCGATTTCCATCATCGAGTCGCCGACCGCGCCGCCTTCGCGCTGCACGCCGATCACATACTGGATGTTGCCCTGATAACCGACGTCGGTGTCGAGCCCGTCATCTTCGGCGCCGGTGACGACCAGATGCTTCATGTTGACGCGGCCGCCGAACACTTCGATGCCGTCATCCGAGCTGTTGTGGATCTGGACATGGTCGATCTGGGTGTTGTTGCCGACACCCGACGGGGTCAGCCCCTGCAATTCGCTCGCCGCCGACAGGATGAAGCCCGAATAGCGGATCTGGACATAGGACAGGCGGCCCGAATTGTCGCCGGGCTGCGCGCCGCCATAGAGCGCGTTCGACGTGCCTTCGGTATCGCGTTCGCACGCCGCGGTGCCGGGGGTCGCGCCGGGCGCGAGGCAGTCGGTGATCGGCGCGCGGCCCAGCAGCACGATGCCGCCCCACAGCTGCGAAGTCTGGTCGTTCGCCGAACCGACGACGTTGCCGCGACCGGTGAAGATGATCGGCTGGGTCGGCGTGCCGACCGCGTCGATGCGGTTGCCGCGGTTGACCGCCAGGAACGACACGCCGGTCGCGCCGAACACGGTGACGCCCGGATCGATCGTCAGCGTGACAACATTGTTGGTGCTGGTCGCGCCTTGGTCGGTGCCGACGTCGACGCGGCCGGGCAGCGAATAGAGGACGCCGGGAACCTTCGGGATCGCGGTCGTCGCGGTGAAGCGCGTCGGGAAGCCGCAGTTGCGCCATTCGCCGCCGGGGCCGGTGATCGTGCCGAGGTTCGACAGCTGGTCGGGACCGGCGATGGTCGGGCAGTTCGCGGCGGGGGTGACGCCCGTCGGGGTCGGGGTGGGGGTCGGCGTGGGCGTCGGAGCCGGGGCGGGAGCGGGAATGACGATCACGCCTTCACCCGGCGAAGCGACGCCGTCGGCACCGCAAGCGGCCAGAATAGAACAAGCCACGCCGCTGAGCATGACCAAACGAACGCGTGCGAAAGCCGCCATGAAAATCTCCGTCCCCGGTGTGCGCCCCCAGATCGGTCGAGCGGCGCCCCTGATGAAAAATCACCGGTGAACGATGGTTCGCCCCCGGTGACGCCGCCACTAGGGTGATTCGATGACGGTCTGACGCCAGAGCCGTGACAGATGCGTGACTCTTTTGAGTCCGGTCAGTGACAAGCGGCGCGCGGCGCAGGTGGCAGGCGGCACCGCGCCTTCGCACCCGCAAAAATAAATGCAGCGAAGCTTGCTTGCATCGCCCCACAAGCTTTGCTAGGCGCCCGCTCCTACCCGGTGCCGGACCCGTTCGGCCCCATCATGATGTGCGGTCGTGGCGGAACTGGTAGACGCGCAACGTTGAGGTCGTTGTGGCCGAAAGGCCGTGGAAGTTCGAGTCTTCTCGACCGCACCAATCATCTGAATCGCTGGATATCTGCCAAGTGCCGCAAGGCCTTGGCCCGTTCAGTTCGCCCAGTAGATATAATCCTGCCCGTCCCGCCATGGCGCGTTCAGCGGCACGTCGATGCGGACCGGGCCTTCGATCAGGCCCGGCCAGATCGGTTTGGCCATGCCCTTGTTCTGCGCCTCGATCATCGTGCGCAGCGCGGCGACGCGTTGCGGGTCGCTGGCGGCGAGGTCCTGTTGTTCGGTCGGGTCGGCGGCGAGGTTGTAGAGCCGCGCCTTTTCGGGCCGTTTCGTCACCTGCAATTTCCAGTCGCCCGCGCGCACCGCGCGGTAATCGCCCGATCGCCAGAACATCGCGGACCGGCTGGCTGGCCCGGCGAGGATATTTTCGCTGTCGATGATGCGGTCGCCCGGCACTTTGGCCCCCGCCGCCGCAGCGATGGTCGAGAAAATGTCGAGATGGCCGGTCACGTCGGCGCGCTGCGCCCCCGCCGCGATCCCGCCCGGCCAGCGCATGAACAACGGGGTGCGGATGCCACCTTCGAAAAAGGTCGCTTTCCAGCCGCGGAACGGCGCGTTCAACCGATCGATACCGGCGTACCAGGCGCCGCCATTGTCGCTGGTGAAAATCACCAGCGTATTGTCGTCGATCCCCTGCTCTTTCAACTTGGCCATGACATCGCCGATCCGCCGGTCGAGCTGCGCGATCATCGCGCCATAGACGCGCGTCTTGTGATCCTTGATCTGCGGCAGCTTGTCGTAATCCGCCTTGGTCGCTTGCAGCGGCGTGTGCGGGGCGTTGAAGGCCAGATATAGGAAGAAGGGGCGACCCCGGTTCGCCTCGATCGCCTTCATCGCCTCTTCGGCGAAATAGTCGGTCATGTGGCCGCGCGGATAGAAACGCTTGCTGCCGTTGAAGGTCACCGCATGACGCAGATTGGCCCACAGGAAGCGGTCAATCGGATCCCATGGCAGTTTGGCGTTGACGACGCCGGGGTCGTCTTCGCGCATGAACATGGCGCCCCCGGCGAGGATCGCCAGGCTTTCGTCGAAGCCCTGCGCATCGGGCCGCAGCGCGGGCGCTTCGCCCAGATGCCATTTGCCGATGTGCAGCGTATGATAGCCCGCGGCTTTCACCGCCTCGGCAATCGTCACCTCGCTCGCGGGAACCCCCATGTCGGGATAATCGGGGATGTCGGGGGTGATCCGGTCGCCGTGGAAGATCGCCTTCAGCGGTCCGACGCCCTCGCCATGCGCCATATTTTCGGCGAACTGGACCGGGACCGCGGTAAATTCGAACCCGAAGCGCGTCGGATAGCGTCCGGTCATCATCGCGGCGCGCGAGGGCGAGCAGGTCGCATTGGCGGCATAAGCGGTGGTGAAATTCACCCCCTCGCGCGCCAGCGCGTCGATATTCGGCGTCTTGACGATCCCGCCCGCAACGCCGCCGCCATTCAGGCTGATGTCGTTATAGCCAAGGTCGTCGGCGACGATCAGGATGATGTTGGGCGGTCGCTTGCCTTCGACAGGCACCTCTGGTCCCCGCTGCCACGCGATCGCGCGGTTCGGCTGCACCGGTTCGCGCCAGTCCTGCAGCATCCCCGGCAGGCGATATTTATTCGCTTCGAACGCCCAATAGCCACCGGCGCCCAGCGCCGCGATGACCCCCAATGCGATCCATCTTCTTTTCATGACAACCCCACCCTATCCGAATGTCAGCACGGCGATATGCGTCAGCGCCGCCAGCAGCCCCAGCAGCAAGCCGACGGTGACCCGCGGGCTGGCGTAAAAGCCGATCTGCCGCTGGGTCGGGAACGAAAAGGTCGTCGCGATCCCCAGCAGCTTGGCGGGGTGCGCCGCGCGGAACGCGGGATCGCCCGCCATGCGGATCAGGTCGCGGCGGCTGCGGTATCGCATCGTGCCGACCAGCGACCAGCCCGGATCGTCGGGCGTGTTCCATGCGTCGATATAGCCGCCGACCTTGCGCCCGACGAACAGCGGGTGGCCGCCGCGCGCGACGAGCCCGCGCACGAAGGGATCGGAATAGCGGCGCAGCCACTCGCTGCCCTCACGCGTGGCGCCGCTCGCAGGATCGGTGACGGGGCCATCGCGGGTGCCGACCAGATTGACCATCACAAACTCGCGGCCGTCGTCTGCTTCCAGAAAGCTGCGTAGCCGCGCGATATCATTGCCCGTTTCGGCGAGGCGCGGGCCAAGCGTCGACAGGAACCCGTCGATCTCCTCGCGCCGCAGCGGGCGGCGGATGCCGTCGTAGAACAGCAGGAAGGCGAGCCACAGCAACAGCGCGCCGGCCCACACGGCCCCGATCGTCGCGCCCTGCCCGGTCATCGACTCTGCCTCCCCATTGCGTCGAATCTTATGGCACTATATGTGTCACTTTATTGAGTGCGGCGCAAGGCCGATCGCGACCAGCCATTGACCCCGGCGCCAAGCTGGGCCAGCGGAGAAGCCATGACCAAGGCGGCGAGCAAATCCAAAGCCGAACCGGCGCGCGTCGACGGCCGCCGCGAACGCGGCCGGTCGAGCCACAAGCGGATCGTCGAGGCGATGATGGAGCTGATCGTCGGCGGCGATCTGGCGCCGAGCGCCGCGCGCGTCGCCGAAGAGGCGGGCATCGGGCTGCGCACCGTGTTCCGCCATTTCGACGACATGGACGCGCTGTACGCCGAAATCACCGCGACGATCACCGAGCAGGTGATGCCGATCGTCAGCGCCCCCTATCCCGACCAGGATTGGCGCGCCAATGTGCGCGACATGGTGCGCCGCCGGGTGCGGGTGTTCGAAACGACCCTGCCCTTTCGCCTCGCCGCCAACATCAAGCGATACCAGTCGCCATTCCTGATGGGGCAATATGGCAAGGTGGTGATGCTGGAACGCGAGTTGTTGCTGCGCCTGCTGCCCGGCGCGGTGCTGACCGACCGGATCAACGTCGAGGCGCTGTGCGCGGCGCTGTCGTTCCAGAACTGGCGCGCGCTGCGCCACGATCAGGGGCTGTCGGCCGAAGAGGCGGGGACGGTGGTGATGCACATGGTCGAAACGCTGATGACGACGATCGACGAGACGGCATGAATCGGGGCGCGGGGGCGCTGTTGTCGCTCGCCCTGATCGGGGTGCTGGCGGCGTGCGGCGACGGGCGAGAGGCACCGATCGCGGCGGCGAAGACGCCCGAATGCCCGGCGCTGCCCACCCAAGCCTATGTGTGGATCCCGGGCGGCACCTTTACCATAGGCGCCGACGCACGGCTGCCCGAAGAAGGTCCGCCGCGCGAGGTCCGCGTCGCGGGCTTCTGGATCGCGGCGCATGAGGTGACGAACGCCGAGTTCGCTGCCTTCGTCAAAGCGACCGGATACAAGACGCTGGCCGAGCGCGATCCGCCGCCGCTGCCCGGGGCACCGCCCGACATGCTGATCCCCGGCGGCGCGGTGTTCACCGCGCCGACCGACGGCAATCCCAATTGGTGGCGCTGGGTCGTCGGAGCGCAGTGGCGCCATCCGGCGGGACCCGGCACCGCGATCGACGGGAAAGACCGCGAGCCGGTGGTGCAGATCGCTTATGACGACGCGCTGGCCTATGCGCGCTGGGCGGGAAAAGCGTTGCCGAGCGAGGAACAATGGGAGCTGGCCGCGGCGACTGGCGGCGCCGACCGCAATGTGCCGGTGGATACGGCGGGCAAGCCGCAGGCGAATTATTATCAGGGCGCCTTTCCGGCGCGCGACCTGGGCACTGATGGCTTTGCCGGCCGCGCGCCGGTCGCCTGCTTCCCCGCCGACCGCCACGGCGTCCACGACCTGATCGGTAATGTGTGGGAATGGACGACCAGCAAGGCGGGCGGCGAAAGCAATGTCATCAAGGGCGGCAGCTTCCTGTGCGCGGCCAATTACTGCGCGCGCTATCGCCCCGCGGCCCGGCAGTTTCAGGAGCGCAGCCTGGGGACCGACCATATCGGGTTTCGGCTGATCGATCCGGCGCGCGCGGCGCCTGCGGGATAGGCGTGGGAGCCGTGGGGATGATGCCGGTTGCGGGCGCAGTCTCTTCTTCCTCTCTCCCCTTGAGGGAGAGATACGAAGGCTTGGCAGCTTGCTGCCTAGCCGCAGTTGAGAGGGGGTCTACGCCTGCGTGCGTCCCATCCCCTCACCAAGCTTCGCTAGCTCCTGACGGAGCAAGCTGCGCTATCCTCTCCCTCAAGGGGAGAGGAGCTTAAAGGTCCGCTCCCCACCCCAAAACCGACGTGATGTCCGCCTCTCAGCTTACCGCGCGTCTCCGCCGCCGCCAGCGCCAGATCAAAAGCGCCAGTGCCAGCAACCCACCCCCCAGCCACAGCCCGGCCTTGATGGCACGCTTTCGGCCCTGCTGCGCCCACGCATAGGCGTTGATCTGTTCGTCGGCGGTGTAGCCCGCGGGCATGTCGAGCACGCCGTTCGCCTTGGCGTAGGCGCGGTAATCGGCGAGCATCGCGGCGTATCGTTCGGGCTGCGCCGCCGACAGGTCACGCGTCTCGCCCGGATCGGTCTTGAGATCGAACAGCCGCCATCTGCCATCGCCCGTCGGTGCGAGATTGCGGACGAGTTTATAATCGCCGCGGAACAGCGCCGCGTTGCCCGACAGTTCGTAGCCCAGCGGGGTGTCGCCATGCACGCTGTCGGTGGCGCCGCTCAGCATCGGGACGAGGCTGCGGCCCGTGACCGGTTCGACCGCCTTGCCCTGCCACTGGCCGCCATGCGCCGCGACCCCGGCGAGTTCGGTCAGCGTCGGCAGGATGTCGGTGACATGCGCCAGCCCGTGGCGGATCGCGCCCGCCTGCACCTGTTTGTTTCCCGGCCAAGTGACGATCAGCGGGACACGCAGCCCGCCCTCGGTCGCTCTGAACTTGTAACCCGACAAAGGCGAGGCGGCGGCGCTCGCCCAGCCGGGTCCGATCGCGCTGAAACTGCCGCGGCGGCCGATATTGGCGGTCGACAGGTCATATTGCATATCGAGGAACAGCCGGTTGCGCAGGCTGGCGAACGGGTTGGTCGGCTCGGCGCCATTGTCCGACAGGAAGACGAAGATCGTATTGTCGTAATCGCCGGTGGCTTTCAAATGCGCGACCAGCCGCCCGACCTCGCGGTCCATCGCGGTCGCCATTCCGGCATAGGCCTGCATCACCCGCACCGCCGCTGCACGTTCGTCGGCGTCGAGCTTTTGCCAGTCGGGGGTGGTCGGCATGGTGACGATCGGTACGCCCGCAGGGACGATGCCGAGCGCCGCGGCACGCTTCGCCCGCGCGGCGCGCAGCGCGGTCCAGCCGTCCTTGTACAGCGCGGCGTAGCGGGCGATGTCGCTGTCGGGCGCCTGCACCGGGATATGATTGGCGAGGAAGTTGATCGAGGCGAAGAAGGGTTTGCCGCTAGCGCGGTCCGCCTCGACATAATCGATCATCTTCTGCACGACGAAGCGCGACGAATAATAGTCCCTGGGCAGCGTCGCGGGTTTGCCGTTTTCGGTCCAGGCGGCGGTATCGTACAGCCCCTCGATCGGGCGCTGCTCGAAATTGTCGGCGCCCGCATCGGCGAGACTGTACGCCCGGTCGTAGCCGCGCGCGTGCGGGAGCCGCGTCGCGTCGCTGCCGAGGTGCCATTTGCCGGTGAAGTAGGTGCGATAGCCCGCCGCCTTCAGCAGCTGCGCGATCGTCACGACGCGGTGGTTCATCACCGTGTCGTATCCGGGCTTGCCGCGATGTTCGTCGGGGATGGTTTCGGGCATGTTGCCCAGCCCGTTGCGGTGGTTCATCACCCCGGTCTGGAGCATCGCGCGCGTCGGCGAGCATGACCCCGCGACATGGAAATTGGTGAAGCGTGTGCCAGCATAGGCGAGCGCGTCGAGATTGGGGGTCGCGAACTCGGCCCCGAACGCGCCGACGTCGCTGAACCCCCAGTCGTCAGCGAGCAGGATGACGATATTGGGCGGACGCGGCGGCGCCGGTTTCAGCTGCGCCTGTGCGGGCGCGGCGGCGAGCAGCGCGGCGCCAAAAATGATGGCAGTACGCCGGAACCGGTCCTTGCGACCCGGCACGTTGGTGGTCCTCACGCGCACTGCCATCGCCCCCTCCCCTTGGGATAATGGCACTTACTATGCCAATATATCACCGAGTCAAGTTGGCGCGCGAGGGCTATCGTTCGCGATATTCGGGCGCGCGTTTCTCGAGGAAGGCAGCGAGCGCCTCGCGGTGATCTTCGGTCGCCGACAGGATCACCTGCTGGCGATCCTCGATCGCCATTGCGGCGTCGAGGCTCTGCGCGTCGATGTTGAGGTTCAGCGCCTGTTTCGACAGCCGCAGCCCGTGCGGGCTGGTCGCCAGCATCTCGCCCGCCAGCGCGAGGCCGCGGTCCAGCAGCGCGTCCTCGTCGACGATCTCGCTGACCAGCCCGGCGCGCAGCGCGCGGTCGGCATCGATAAAGCGTCCGGTCAGGATCATCTCGGCCGCGAGGCTGGCGCCGACCAGCCGCGGCAGGAAATAGCTCGACGCCATGTCGCAGCCGCCGAGGCCGATGCGGATGTACGCGGCGTTGGCCTTGAACGACGGCGCCGCATAGCGCACGTCGGATGCGAGCAGCAGCGACAGCCCGCCGCCGCACGCCGCGCCGTGGCCGAGCGCGATGATCGGCTGCGGACAGGCGCGCATCTTGCGGTAGATGTTGCCGATCGCGGTCTGGGTGCGCAGCGTGCGGAGCACCGGCGTCTCGTCCGACGACCGGTCCTCCTGAATGTCGAGCCCGGCGCAAAAGCCGCGCCCCGCCCCGCGCAGGATAACGACGCGGATTTCGGGGCGATCGGCCAGCCCGCCGAAATAGGCGTTCAGCTCCTCGACCAACCCCTCGCTGAGCGCGTTGAGCCGGTCGGGGCGGTTGAGCGTCGCGATCTCGACTTGCCCGCGCGCCTCGATCAGCAGCGCGCTCACAGCGTCTGCCCGTCGTCGATGGTGAAGACGCTGCCCGTGATGCCGCGCGCCGCGTCGGAGCAGAGCATCAGCAAGGGGGCGTGCAGGTCGCATGCCGGACGCATCCGCTGGCGCGGAAAGCTTTTGACCATCGCCGCGCCAAGGTCGCTGTCGAACAATTCGGCGGTCATTTCGGATTCGAAATAGCCGGGCTGGATCACATTGACGCTGATGCCGCGCCGCGCCCATTCGCGCGCCAGCGCCTTGCCCAGATGGCGCACCGCCGCCTTGGTCGCGCCGTAAACCGATGTGGCAGGGAAAATCTTCTCGGCGGTGATCGAACCGATCAGGACGATGCGGCCATGCTCCTTTTCGCGGCTGCCCGCCTTGTCGAGCCGCTTGGCACCTTCGTTCGCGGTGAGGAACACGCCGCGGACATTGGCGGCGAGCAGGAAATCGACCTCACCCACCGACAGCCCCATCGCCATCTTTTCGGTGGCGACGCCAGCGTTGGCGACGATCGTGTCGACGGTACCGAACGCAGCTTCGGCGGCGTCATAGGCGGCTATAGTCGAAGCTTCGTCGGTGACGTCCATGCTGACCGCAATCGCCTGCCCGCCCGCAGCCTCGATCGCCGCCACTTGCTCGGCGAGCTTGTCGGCGCGGCGGGCGGCGAGCACGACCTTGGCACCCGCGGCGGCCAGCGCCTTGGCAAAGCCGGCGCCCAATCCCGATGAGGCGCCGGTGACCAAAGCCACCCGGCCCGACAGATCGAATTTCGGTTGCTCCGCCATCGCATCCTCCCTGATTCTGCCCGCCGCCTTGCCGCTGATTGACGTTAACGTCAACCGCCCCGCCTTTTTCCAGCCGCGATAGAATAGGATTGACAAAATGATTTTGTTCCCTTAATGTTCTCTTGTCGACACCAAACCTCATCCCCCGCTGCGGTCACCAAGGGTGACGGGCGGGGGATAAAGGTCGTTGGCGTTTATCGCGTTGGAAGGATTGCGGATTTGCGCCGCGGTGCAAGCCGGAGGGCGTGGCGTCCCAAAGCAAGGGGTTGCTCTATGCCGCCCCTGGACCCCGGCTTTCGCTGGGGCGCCGATAATTGCTAGGAAGATGTAAGGGGCGAGGTTGTTCGCGCTTTCCGCTCACTGCTCGGTGCGGGCGTCAAGTTGCCCGCTCATGCTGGCGATTGATCGCGGAAACGAAGCGCGCCACAAAGGCAAATCATTCGGCGGGCCATCAAGGGGGCTTATCATGCCATCATCCGCTATCCTTGTTGCGTCGCGGCGCTGAGCCGATGCACGCGGTCGAAACCTTCGAACTTGTCCTGGGACTGCTGGCGCTGGTCATCGCGCTGCACTGGCTGGCGCTCAAGCTCAACTGGCCGCCCGCGACCGCGCTGCTCGTCGGCGGCGGCGCGCTGGCCTTCATTCCCGGCCTGCCCGCGATCTCGCTCGATCCCGAACTCGCGCTGGTGCTGTTCCTGCCGCCGCTGCTGATGGACGGCGCTTATTATACCGCGCTCGGCCGCTTCCGCCGTCATCTGCCCGGCATATTGTCGCTCGCGGTGGGTGCGGTGGTGTTCACCACGCTGATCGTCGGGGTGGTCGTCCATTGGATCCTGCCCGAACTGCCGTGGGCCGCCTGTTTCGCGCTCGGCGCGATCGTGTCGCCGCCCGATGCGGTGTCGGCGCGCGCGGTGCTGAAAGGCGTGCATCTGCCAAGGCGGCTCGAAGCGTTGCTGGAGGGCGAGAGCCTGCTTAACGACGCCACCGGGCTGATCCTGTTCCGCTTTGCCGTCGCCGCGACGCTGAGCGGGGTGTTCCATACGGGTCAGGCGGTGCAGAGCTTTGCCGTCGTCGCACTCGGCGGCGCGATCGTCGGCGCGGCGGTCGGTGCGGTGTGGCTGTTCCTGGCGCGCCACCTGCGCGACCGGATGCTGGTCGTGCTCGTCACCCTGTCGCTGTGCTGGGCCGCCTATATCGCGGGCGAGGCGGTGCATGTGTCGGGGGTGATCGCCACCGTCACCGCGGGGTTGGTGATGGGATGGTATCAGCATGTCGTGCTGTCCGCCGACGTTCGCCTGCTCGGCAGTTCGGCGTGGCAGATCATGGTCTTTCTGCTCGAGGCGCTGGTCTTCATCCTGATCGGCTTTTCGCTGCGCGGCGCGGTCGAGCGGATCGGCGGCCTTGATGCGGTCCCGGCGTCGATGATCGCGGTCGTTGTCGCGGTCGTGGTTACCGTGGCGGTGGCGCGCTTCGTGTGGGTCTTTGGGTCCGAAGGTCTGCTCGCGGTCGCGCGGAAGGTCGGCGTCGAGCGCGCCCGCCCGCTCGGCTGGCGGCAGGCGACGGTGCTCAGCTGGGCGGGGATGCGCGGGGTGGTGACGCTGGCGGTGCCGCTGACCCTGCCCGTCGACATGCCCGGCCGCGACCTGATGCTGATCTGCGCCTTTGCGGTGATTTTCGTAACCGTCGTCGCGCAAGGATCGAGCCTTGGCTGGCTGATCCGCAAGGTGACGCCGGTCGATGCCGATCCGCCCGCAAAGATGGCGATGCCCGCCGCCGAAGCCGCGATGGCGCGGGCGCGCAGCGCGGTGATCGAAAGGCTGGCCTATGACGAAGACGGCACGCTGATCCACCCCCACATGCTGGAGGAGCATCGCAAGCGGATGCGCTTCATGGAGCGGTACGAGGCCGACGCCGCCGCCGCGATGGACGGCCTGCGCCCGCACTTCGACGTCCTGCTGCAAGCGATCGCCGCCGCGCGCGCCGAGCTGATCCGCATCCACCGCGCCGGGCATATCGAAGACGAAGTGCTCCACGAACTGGAACGCGACCTCGACATCGAAGAAATGGCGATCACCTTTCAGCGCGGCGAATAGGGCGCGATTTGGGTACCCGCCGAACGGAACAGCCGAGCCTGTTCGATCGTCTAGCGCGCTGCTTCGAGCTGCTTTTCCAGAGTATCGAGCACCCGGTAGCAGGGCAGCACTTGCGCCACGCTTGCATTGGGTTCGCGGCCCTCGCGGATGGCCGCGACGAATTCGCGGTCCTGCAGCTCGATGCCGTTCATGGACACGTCCACCTTGCTGACGTCGATCTTCTCTTCCTTGCCGTTGTACAGGTCGTCGTAGCGCGCGATGTAGGTGGCGCTGTCGCCGATGTAGCGGAAGAAGGTGCCGAGCGGGCCGTCGTTGTTGAAGGACAGCGACAGCGTGCAGATCGCGCCGTTCTCCGCCTTCAGCTGGATGCTCATGTCCATCGCGATGCCCAGCGTGGGATGGATCGGTCCCTGCACCGCGTTGGCCTTCACCACCTTGCTGCGCGTCTGGTACTGGAACAGGTCCACCGTGTGAGCGGCGTGGTGCCACAGCAGGTGGTCGGTCCAGCTGCGCGGCTGGCCCAGCGCGTTCATGTTGGTGCGGCGGAAGAAGTAGGTCTGCACATCCATCTGCTGGATGTTGAACTCGCCCGCCTCGATGCGGCGGCGCACGAACTGGTGGCTGGGGTTGAAGCGGCGGGTGTGGCCGCACATGGCCACCAGGCCGGTCTTCTTCTGCAGGTCGACCACCGCGCGGCCGTCGGCCAGCTTGTCGCACAGCGGGATCTCCACCTGCACGTGCTTGCCCGCCTTCAGGCAGGCCTGCGCCTGGTCGGCGTGCATCTGCGTGGGCGTGCACAGGATCACCGCGTCCACGTCGGAACGCTTCAGGGTCTCGTCCAGCTCGGTGGTGGCATGGCCGATGCCGTACCTGGCGGCCACTTCCTTCGTCTTGTCCAGCTCGCGGCCGATGACCGAGGTGACCTGCACGCCGTCGATCAGCTTCAGGGCGTCGAGGTGCTTCTGGCCGAAGGCGCCGGCGCCGGCCAGCGCGATGCGCAGCGGTTTGCTCATGGG
>JAFAGN010000168.1 GCA_023422695.1 Pseudomonadota bacterium | reverse complement strand
CGCGAGGGGGGCTGCGGGCGCCGCGATCAGCGGCGCGGCGGCGGACGAAACCGCCGCGATGGCGCGCCTTGCCGCGTACACGATGGCACTGGCCAAGCGTGATTATGCCAGCGCTTATGCGATGCTGCGGCTGTCGTTTCAGGCGGCGAACCCGCGGCTCGAATGGGAAATGAACCTGCGCAAGCGGCCGACCTTGTGGGCCGACGGGACGCTCCGCGTGCTGCGCGTCAGTTGGTACGCCGACCCCGCCGGACAGCCGCCGGGGCTGTACGCCGCGTTCGATTTTCGCGGCGATCGCCCCGACCGGACGATGGATTGCGGCTATGTCGTCGTCCACCGCACCGCGCCTGGTGCCGAATGGACAGTCGTGCGCACCGACACGTCCGAAGTGCCGCCCGACCTGATCGAAGATGGGGTGCCCAAGGCCGACGTGCTGCGCCAGCTGCCCTGTTATCTGGGCAAGGGGATCGCGACAAACTTTTGATATTGCCGCAATAACCCCTTGCGTCGCGGGGCGCGGCCCAGCAGGATGGACGCGTGCCGCGAGGGGGGCTTCGACCTTGGCGGGGCAGGGTCGCGATTCGAAGGAATCGTTGGGGATTTTTGGGACATGACAGCTTTTTTTCTGGCGGCGCTGATGGCGTCCGTGCAGCCGTTGCCGCCGATCAAGGTCGAGGCGGTGCCGGGTAAGGGTTTTGCCGCGACGGTCGCCAAGATCGATGCCGATCAATATGATCCGGTTGTCGACCGCATCAAAATATTGGCCGAGCAGCGTTGCGGGACGAAGAAGGCGCGGTTCGGTCGCTATTTTTTCGAGAACAAGGTCGACACTGCGCGCGGCGTGACGGTCATCGAGAATTTCCGCCAAGCGTTCAGCTGTTACGACCCGGCGACCGATCCGTACAAGCCTGTTCCCGCCGACTGGAAAGCCAGCGCCGCCGAAACCACGGCGGCGACCCGCTTTGCGCAGCGCTTTGTCGACAATCTCGACGCGGGAAACAGCACCTTGTTGGCGACAATGATGGACCCTGCGCTCGAGACGACCCCGACCGAAATGAAGCGCTTCAGCGACGAGGCGAAGATGTACCAGACGGGGCCGGGCGAGTTCACGCTGCGGCTCGACGGCTGGCTGAACAATCCTCCCGACGCCATTTATCCCGGCGCTTATGCCTATTTTGCGGTGCTGAGCTCGCATCCTGGGATCGTCGGCACCTGCGGCGGCATCCTGCTCTATCGCCTGCGCGACGGCGTCTATCAGATCTCGCAATATGACGTGCGCTACGTGTCGCAGCGGCTGGTCGACGAGGAAGGCTATAGCGACGAGCAACTCAACCGCCTCTGTCAGCGATAGCGGACCGGGCCGCGGCGCGTATCTTGCTTGAGAAACGCGCCGCGCCGCACTAGATCGCGCGCATGACATCGACCAACGACATTCGCCGCTCGTTCCTCGACTATTTCGGGGGCACCGGGCACCATATCGAGCCGTCGGCGCCGCTGGTGCCGTACAACGATCCGACGTTGATGTTCGTCAACGCGGGGATGGTGCCGTTCAAGAATGTCTTCACGGGTCTCGAAAAGCGTCCGTACAGCACCGCGGCGTCGTCGCAGAAATGCGTGCGCGCGGGTGGCAAGCACAACGACCTCGACAATGTCGGCTTCACCGCGCGCCACCATACCTTCTTTGAAATGCTGGGCAATTTCTCGTTCGGCGATTATTTCAAGGAACAGGCGATCCACCATGCCTGGACGCTGATCACCAAGACTTGGGGGCTGGCGCCCGAGAAGTTGACCGCGACCGTCTATCACACCGATGACGAGGCGTTCGACCTGTGGCGCAAGATCGCGGGGCTGCCCGAGGAGCGGATCATCCGTATCGCGACCAGCGACAATTTCTGGTCGATGGGCGACACCGGACCGTGCGGGCCGTGCAGCGAAATCTTTTACGACCATGGCGACCATATCTGGGGCGGACCCCCGGGATCGGCGGAGGAAGACGGCGACCGCTTCGTCGAAATCTGGAACCTGGTGTTCATGCAGTACGACCAGCGCGCCCCGGGCGACCGCGTCGACCTGCCGCGGCCCAGCATCGACACCGGTATGGGTCTTGAGCGCGTCGCGGCGGTGCTGCAGGGCGTCCATGACAATTATGACACCGACACGTTCAAGGCGCTGATCGCGGCGTCGGTCGAGCTGACCGGGGTTCCGGCCGAGGGTGCGACGCAGGCGAGCCACCGGGTGATCGCCGATCACCTGCGTGCGTCGAGCTTCCTGGTCGCCGACGGGGTGCTGCCGTCGAATGAAGGGCGCGGCTATGTGCTGCGCCGGATCATGCGCCGCGCGATGCGTCACGCGCATCTGCTCGGTGCCAAGGATCCGCTGATGTACCGGCTGCTGCCGTCGCTGACCGCCGAGATGGGCGCCGCCTATCCCGAGCTGATCCGTGCGCAGCCGCTGATCGCCGAGACATTGGAGCGTGAAGAGACCAAGTTCCGTCAGACGCTCGACAAGGGGCTGCGGCTTCTTGATGAGGCCGTGCAAACGATCAAATCTCATAATCCCGATGGAGAATTGATGACGCTTGGAGGTAACGTCGCCTTCAAACTCTATGATACTTATGGTTTTCCGTATGATCTGACGGAGGATGCACTCCGTACACAAGGCATTATGGTCGATCGCGCCGGTTTCGACGCGGCGATGGCGCAGCAGAAGGCGGCGGCGCGTGCGGCGTGGAAGGGTAGCGGGCAAAAGGCGTCGGAGGAAATCTGGTTCGACCTGGCCGAAGCGAATGGCAGCACCGAATTCACCGGTTACGGCGCGACGGTGGGCGAAGGTCAAGTGATCGCGCTGGTCAAGGACGGCGTGCAGGTCGACACCGCGAGCGCGGGCGACGAGCTGGTCGTGCTGACCAACCAGACGCCTTTCTATGGCGAGAGCGGCGGCCAGATGGGCGACAGCGGCGTCATCGCGACACTGGGCGGCGCGAAGGCGTCGGTCAGCGATACGGGCAAGCCGCTCGGGCGCCTTCACGCGCATTATGCCAAGCTGGAGGCGGGGATGCTGAAGGTTGGCGACACGGTGCAACTGACCGTCGATGCAGAACGCCGCGACCGCATTCGCGCCAACCACAGCGCGACGCATCTGCTGCACGCCGCCTTGCGCAACCGGCTGGGTGGGCATGTGACGCAGAAGGGCAGCCTGGTCGCCGAAGACCGCTTCCGCTTTGACTTCTCGCACCCCAAGGCGCTGACCGCGGAGGAGATTGCCGACATCGAAGCCGATGTGAACGCGCAGATCCGCGGCAACGAGGCGGTGACGACGCGGCTGATGACCCCCGACGACGCCGTTGCGGCGGGCGCACTGGCGCTGTTTGGCGAGAAATATGGCGACGAAGTGCGCGTGCTCAGCATGGGCAAGGCGACCGACAATCATTATTCGGTCGAACTGTGCGGCGGGACGCATGTGCGGGCGCTGGGTGACATCGCGCTGCTCAAGATTATCAGCGAATCCGCCGTGTCTTCGGGGGTGCGGCGCATCGAGGCGCTGACCGGCGATGCGGCGCGCGTGTGGCTGAATGGCCGCGACGAGGCGCTGAAGGCGGCGGCGGCGGCGCTCAAGACGTCGCCCGACGATGTACCGGCGCGCGTTGCGCAACTGGCCGAGGCGCTGAAGAAGGCCGAACGCGAGCTTGCGGATGCGAAGAAGGCGCTGGCGATGGGTGGCGGCGGTGCGGCGGGCGGCCCCGCGGTCGAGCAGGTTGGCAACACCGCGTTTATCGCGCAGGTCGTTGATGGACTCGATCCCAAGGAATTGCGCGGCACGGTCGACGGACTGAAGAAACAGGTCGGCAACGGTGTCGCAATGCTGGTCGCGGTCAACGACGGGCGCGCTTCGGTGGCGGTCGGGGTGACCGACGGAGTGGCCCATAACGCGGTCGATCTCGTCAAGCTGGCGGTTGCGGCGCTCGGCGGGCAGGGCGGCGGTGGCCGTCCCGACATGGCGCAGGGCGGCGGCCCCGACGGCGGTGCTGCCGATGCGGCGGTCGCCGCGGTCAAAGCCGCAATCGCTTGAAACCCACCAAAAGGACGCGGCGCACCGATCATGCCGAACGGTTGATCGTGGCGCCGCTGATCGACGTTTTTTCGGCCTTCACCAGCGAGGCGAAGCTGGCGCGATGGTTGCCGCCCGAGGGGGCGACCGGGACGTTCGAGCATGTCGATCTGCGCGCGGGCGGCGGTTTTCTGATGCGGCTGACGTTCGACGATGCCGATGTCGAGACCAAGAGCGACGATGATAGCGACGTCGTCGAGGTGTATATTCCGGTGCTCGACGAGGGGCGGCTGATCGTCTGGGACGTCGAGTTCGAATCGGACGACCCGCGCTTTTCGGGGACGATGGCGATGCACTGGTATCTGTCGCGGCAGGGCGGCGCGACACTGGTTACGATCGATGCGCATCATGTGCCGCCGGGGATATCGGCGAAGGATCATGTCGAGGGTCTGAATAGCTCTCTGGCGAATTTGGCGCGCGTGGTGGAAGGCTAGCACTGGTTCTGGTTGGATTCGCGCAGAGATCGCAGAGGATTTGGTTCACGCGGAGGCGCGGAGACGCGGAGAAGGGGAGAGAATGGCGGCTTTGCCGCCGTTTATTTTCCTCTGCGAACTTTGCGAACTTTGCGAACTCTGCGTGAATATCTCTCTTCTCCGCGTCTCCGCGTCTCCGCGTGAACCTGGTGATCGGTACGTCATGCGCCGGTGGTGAAGGGGTATAGCCCCTCCCCTTCAGGGGAGGGGTTGGGGTGGGGTCTGTTAGGTCGGCGCCAGGCCGCTGATCCCCACCCGCTGCGACTAGGCGGCAAGCCGCCAAGTCTCGCTGCCCTCCCCTGAAGGAGAGGGATAGTTATGTCTCCACCCCCTTCGCTTTCCCCCACGCCCGCGCCGCAGTGTACCCCAGATACCCCGTCCCAAACAGCGCGTAGAGCGGTTCGGGAAGTCCCGACAGATAGGCGTTCATCCCCTCGGCGATTCCCTTGGCCATCTCGGGCCGCGCCGCGGCGATCAGGCCCATCGGGATCGCCCACAGCAGCAGCGCATACATGACATAGAGGAAGCTCGGCCGCGCGCGGCTGGTCCACGGATCGGCGCTGTTCGCTTCGGCGACGATCGCGGTCATGCGGGTACGGATCGCTTCCATTTCCTGGCTCCCCTCCATTTTCAGGAGTTCCAGCTTGGCGCGGTCGCGCGCTTCGGGGTCGGGGATGATCTTGTCGATCAGCTTGGCGATCGGGCCGATCAGGCCTTCGATAATGCTCATTTCGATGCTCCTGTATTTTCAAAGTTCAGGGAAGTTCAGCCCAACGGTGCGTCGTGCACTATCAATGCGGGCCGATGCGGTTTGCCAGCCAGCCATAGAGAAACGCCTCCTGGCTCGGGCGGCGCTCGGCGAGCGCGATGTAGCGTTCGCCCTGCAACGCCTCCATCGCGCGCAGCAGCACGGTTTCGCCGCCGTTGCCGCGTGCTTTCAGAAAGCCGTCGAGCGCCGACAGCGTGCGCGGCCCGATCTCGCGATCGACCGCGATGTCGGGATAGTCGCGCGCGGCGCGGTTCAGCGCGTTGAGCGCGCGTTGCAGGAACCCCGCGGCGACGGCGGTGCCCATGTTGACGCCGGTGTCGAACAGTTCGGCGGCGATTTTCGGCGCGCGCAAAGCCACGCGGTCGAAAGCGGGACGCAGCCAATAGATGCGGCGGTAGATTGCCGCGGCCTCGGTGCGCGGCAGGTCACGCATCGCGCCGCTATAGCCCTGCGCGCGCGCCACCGCTTCGGTGATTCCCCAACAGGTCGGGCCGCCGCGATCGGCGGGGTGGTTTACATATCGGCCTTCGCGGTCGATGACGGCATCGATCAGCGCGTCGGCGTCGCCGGGCGGACAATCGGTTCTGGACATGATTCGCTCCTGTGGTTTGTTCTAACTAAATAAACGAACCATATTGGCAAATTGTAGGAAAGGCTTTTCTTGATGCGGGCTTTGCAGGTGCGCGAATTGTTGCCCGATCATGCCGGGACGGCGCTGGCTGACCTGCCAGTGGAGCAGCCCGGACCGGGCGAAGTGCGGGTACGGGTACGCGCGGCGGCGGTAAATTTCCCCGATTTGTTGATGACGCGCGGCGATTATCAGCTGAAGCCCGACTTGCCGTTCGTGTCGGGAATGGAATTTGCGGGCGAGGTCGATGCGCTGGGCGAGGGGGTGGCCGATTGGCAGGTCGGCGATGCGGTGGTCGGCGGCAACCGGTTCGGCGCGATGGCCGAATATTGCACCGTGCCCGCGGCGGCGCTGCGCGCGAAGCCTGAAGGGCTGACGTGGGAGGCGGCGGCGGCCTATCCGGTCGCATATCTGACCGCCTATGTCGCGCTGGTCCGCTGTGCGCGCGTCGAACCCGGCGAGTGGGTGCTGGTGCACGGCGCGGCGGGCGGCGTCGGGCTGGCGGCGGTCGATCTGGCCAAGGCGCTGGGCGCGCGGGTGATCGCCGCGGCGAGCAGCGCCGACAAGCGCGAGGCGGTCGCGCGGCTCTATGCGCCCGATGCGGTGATCGACGGCGGGCCGGGGTTTCGCGAACGCGTCAAGGCGTTGACCGGCGGGGTGGGGGCCGATGTGATCTTTGATCCCGTCGGCGGCGATGTGTTCGATGAATCGACGCGCTGCATCGCGTTCGGTGGACGCCTGTTGGTGATCGGCTTTGCGTCGGGACGGATTCCGGAGGTGTCGGTGAACATGCCGCTGATCAAGGGCTTCTCGGTCGTCGGGGTGCGCGCAGGCGAATATGGCCGCCGCTTCCCGGCGCGCGGGGCCGAGAATGTCGCAGCGATCGACGCGCTGGCCGCGGCGGGGCAAATCCGCCCGCACGTCCACGCCGCACTGGACCTTGCCGACTGGCGCGAGGGCTTTGCGATGATCGAACGCCGCGAGGTGGTGGGCAAGGTCGTGCTGAAACCGTGACGAACCGAGTCCGCTTGCCATAGTTTTGCGACGCCTGACCTGTCATGTCCGGCGCGGGGTACCCCGGCGGCTTTGCCGACCAAGACCAAAAGGACATAAGATGAAGAAATTGACGATGATCGCCGCCACCTTCGGGCTAGCGCTCCCGGCGATCGCGATCGCCCAGCCGAAGCCCGACGATGGCCGCATCTTTGCGATGATCGATACCAATGGCGATGGCAAACTCGACAAGGCGGAGGTCACGAAAATGGCCGAAATGCGCGCGCAGCGCCAAGGCGATCCGACGCTGGCGTCGCCCGACAAGGTCGATGCGTTCATCAAGCATGTCGACGCGAACGGCGACGGCGTGATCGACAAGACCGAAATCGCCGCGATGCGCGACGCCCGCGCATCGGCACCGCCGGCGGAGGCGCCTGCGGGCGCGAACTGAGCTGGCGTGCGGGCGGCGGCTGGCGCCGCTGTCCGCGCATCCCCTCACCAAGCTACGCTGGCTCCTGACGGAGCAAGCTGCGCTATCCTCTCCCTCAAGGGGAGAGGATATTATGGCAGCTTCCCACCCGCAACGACGCGGCACGGCGAACGCGCCCGGCATTTCGTCGATGCTTTGAAAGAATTGGTCGGGACGAGAGGATTCGAACCTCCGACCCCCACACCCCCAGTGTGATGCGCTACCAGGCTGCGCTACGTCCCGACCGGCCCTGTTGGGCAGGCGTGGCCCCTAGCGCGGGTCGGCGGGGGATGCAAGGCTCTCCTGCGCGATGAGTGGCCAGCGCGTGGAAACGCGCGGTCCCCTTGACCTTTGGGCCATCCACCCCATTTCCAGCCCGGTCGCCCGGGGAGGGGCGCGGCGTAGCCACCGGTTGCGCGCGGCGCGCCTGCATGATAGGCGCCGCGCCATTCATGCGCGCCGGTTTCCTTGCGGAACGGGCTGCGTTTTCAAACGGAAAGTTTTTCATCCATGTCGACGCAATTGCTTCTGACCCAGGCGGCCGGATCGGGCGGCGGGGCTGCCGGTTTCCTGATGCTGGTCCCGTATCTGCTGATCTTTGTCGTGTTCTGGTTTTTCCTGATCCGTCCGCAGCAGGTGCGTGCCAAGGAGCATCGCGCCAAGATCGCCGCGGTCAAGCCGCGCGATCAGGTGGTCACCGGCGGCGGCATCGTCGGCAAGGTCACGCGCGTCGACGATGATTTCGCCGACGTCGAAATCGCGCAGGGCGTCAAGATCAAGGTCGTCAAGGCGACCCTGGCCGACGTGATGCAGCCCGGCGCCAAGCCCGCCAACGACTGACGCCGCGGGGGCGGTGTCATGCCGCCCCGCGCATGCTATCGGACCTGAACCATGCTCGATTTCCCGCGCTGGAAAACCATCAGCATCAGCATCATCCTGGTGCTGGGCATCCTCTTTTCCATCCCCAGCTTCTTGCCCGAAAAGACGCGCGACAGCCTGCCCGCGTTCATGCAGGCGAAGGTCAATCTGGGGCTCGACCTGGCCGGGGGCAGCCATTTGCTGCTCGAAGCCGACGTCGCCGACCTGCGCAAGACGCAGCTGACCAATATGGAAAAGACCGTGCGCGCGGCGATGCGCGGCGAGCGCGGCCCCGACGATGACATCGCGATCGGCGAATTGTCCACCGAAGGCGGCAAGATCAGCTTTCTGATCCGCGATCAGGCGCAGCTCGACGACGCGCGCGACCGGTTGTTCAGCCAGACGCAGGGCGCGGCGCTGACCGGCCAGCGCGACTGGAATATCGACATTGTCGATACGACGCGGATCGTGATGACCCCGACCACCGCCGGGCAGACGCAAGCGGTGGCGGACGCGATGGATTCGGCGCGCGACATCATCGACAAGCGCGTCAACGATCTGGGCACGCGCGAACCGACGATCATCCGCGAAGGCAATGACCGCGTCGTCGTCCAGGTGCCGGGCTTGCAGGATCCGGCGGCGCTGAAGGAATTGATCGGCAAGACCGCGCGGCTGGAATTCCGCATGGTCGACCCCAATGCCGACCCCGCCGAAGCCGCCGCGGGGCGCGTGCCGGTGGGCAGCGAAATCGTTCCCTATGCCGAGGGCGAGGGCAATGGCGCGACGTTTGAAGTGCTGCGCCGCCAAGTGATGATCAGCGGCGAACAGCTGATCAACGCCAAGCAGAGCTTTGACCCGCAATCGAACGAACCCGTCGTGTCGATCAGCTTCGATTCGGGCGGATCGAGCACCTTTGCGAAGGTGACCGCGCAGAATGTCGGTAAACGCTTTGCAATGGTGCTCGATGGCAAGGTGCTGTCGGCGCCGTCGATCAACGAACCGATCCTGGGCGGTAGCGCGCAGATTTCGGGCAGCTTTTCGGTCGCGAGCGCCAATGCGCTGGCCATCTCGCTGCGCTCGGGCGCGCTGCCGGTGAAGATGGAAGTCGTCGAGGAACGCACCGTGACGCCGGAGCTGGGCGCCGATTCGATCCGCAAGGGCGTGATCGCGGGCATCATCGCCACCGTCGCGGTGCTGGTGCTGATGATGGTCGTTTATGGCCGGTTCGGCATTTACGCCAATATCGCGCTGTTCTTTAACGTGTTCCTGATCATCGCGATCATGGCGGCGTTCAACGCGACGCTGACCCTGCCAGGGATCGCCGGGTTCGTGCTGACCATCGGCGCGGCGGTTGACGCCAACGTGCTGATCAACGAGCGAATACGCGAAGAACTGAAACGCGGGCGCAAGGTGTTCCAGGCGATCGATCTGGGCTATTCCGAAGCCAGCCGCGCGATTTTCGACGCCAACGTCACCAACGTCATCGCCGCGGTGCTGATGTTCTGGTTCGGCTCCGGCCCGATCAAGGGCTTCGCCGTGGTGCTGACCATCGGCATCGTCACCAGCGTTTTCACCGCCGTTACCGTCACCCGCATGTTCGTGGCCCATTGGCTGCGCACGTCGCGTCCGACGTCGATCAACATTTAAGGGAGCGACACGATGCGCTTGCTCAAACTCGTCCCCGACGACACCAACATCGACTTTCTGCGGTGGCGGAAACTTGCGTCCTTCATGAGCTTTTTCCTGGTCGCGGTGTCGATCGCGCTGGTCGCGGTCAAGGGGCTGAACCTCGGCGTCGACTTCGTCGGCGGCCAGTCGGTCCGCGTCGAATTCACCCAGGAAATGCCGCCGATCGACGATATTCGCGAAAAGGTCGGCCAGATTGGGCTGGGCGAAGCGACAATTCAGCAGTTCGGGTCCGACAAGGCGGTGTCGATCCGCACCGCGCTGCCCGAAGGCGACAAGGCCGCGGCCGAGCGCGCCGGGCAACAGCTGGTGGCGGGGATCGCGAAGGCGTTTCCTACCGCCAAGACAGGCTCGGTCGAAACCGTGTCGGGCAAGGTGTCGGGCGAGTTGATCCGCACCGGTGCAATCAGTCTGGGGCTCGCGATCATCGGCATCTCGATCTACATCTGGATCCGGTTCGAATGGCAGTTCGGGGTCGGGGCGCTGGGCCGACTGTTTCACGAAGTGTCGCTCACCTTCGGTCTGTTCGCGGTGACGCAGATGCAGTTCGACCTCAACAGCGTCGCGGCGCTGCTGACGATCGTCGGCTATTCGCTGAACGACACGATCGTGGTGTATGACCGCATCCGCGAAAACCTGAAAAAATATCGCAAGATGGATATCATTCCGCTGCTCAACCTCAGCATCAACGAAACGCTGTCGCGCACCGTGATGACCACGGTTGCGATGGTGCTCGCGCTGGGCGTACTGCTGATCTTTGGCCCCGACGTGATCTTCGGCTTTACCGCGGCGATGCTGTTCGGCGTGTTCATCGGCGGCTATTCGTCGGTGCTGATGTCGACGCCGGTGCTGGTATGGCTGAGGGTCGGCCCCGACAGCTTTGTCCCGCGCACCAGCGCGGGGATTGCCGGCGGTGAGCGGGTCGAGCGCAAGGATGACGGCGCGGTCGTCTGACCTGAGCCGACGGTCGGAAAATTGCCGTAGCCCTGAGCCTGTCGAAGGCGTCTTTCGGATAGGCGCCCTTCGACAGGCTCTGGGCTACGGTTCATTTGGCTCGGATGATTTACCGACCCGCGCAGCGGCGCAGATGATCGGCGAGTTCGCGGCCGTTGCGGTTCCAGTCGAAGCGGCCCGCGAGGGTCGCGGCGACGTCTGATGGCGCAGGCGGGGCGGATAGGATCACCTGGACCGCCGCGGCGATCGCTTCGGGCGTGCGCGCCGCGATCCGCCCTGCGACGGGTGAGGTGACCAGTTCGGCGGCGCCGCCCGCGTCGCTGATAACGATCGGGGTGCCGCAGGCGATGGCCTCGACCCAGGCATTGGCGAGGCCTTCGCTGGCCGATGGCATCACGACAATGTCAGCGGCGCGATAGAGCATTGGCAGGTCGGCGTTCGCGACCGGACCCATGAAATGGACGCGGTCGGCGACTCCGAGCCGTGCGGCCAGCGTGCGGTAGCGCCCTTCGGTTTCGCCAGCGCCAGCGAGATAGTAGTGAACGCCCGGAAGCGCGGCGAGTGCCTCGATCACCAGATCCTGACCCTTGCGGGGGATCAGCGCGCCGACGGTCAGGATCATCGGCGCGTCGTCGAAACCCAGCGCGGCGCGCGCGGCGGTGCGGTCGCCGGGATGGAAGCGCGCGGTGTCGATGCCGGTGTAGTGGGTGGTGACCTTGGCGGGATCGATGCCGATTGCGGTCATGTCGTCTCGCATTGCGTCGGACACCGCAAGCAAGCCCGCGGCCTTCGCGGCGGCGGCGAGCAGTTGCGGCGCGGTCGCCGGATCATGGCCGAAATGGCTGATGTCGGCGCCGCGCGCCTTGGCGGAAAAGGGGAGGTCAAGCGCGGCGGCGACGCGCATCGCGGCGGGGCCATCGGGGTAAAAGAATTGCGCGTCGACGACGTCGAAGGTCTGGCCGCGCACCGCCGCGAGCACGGCGCGCGCCACCATCGCGGGGTTCAGACGCGCGCCGAAGCGCGGGATCAGGGGAAAGCGCGGGCGATGGACGGTCAGGCCGTTCCAGCTTTCGGTGCGCGGCAGGCCGCGGAGCTTGCGATAGCGCGGGTGGAGCGACAACGGGAAGGGCGGCAGGCCGATCGGGGCGACGATCGTGAGCTCGATCCCCGGCTGCGCCGCGAGCGCGCGCAGGCTGCGTTCGACGAACAGCCCGAAGTTTGGCCGCGCGGCATCGGGGAAGAGGGTGGCGATGCTGAGGACGCGGAGGGGGGTTGTCACGCGTCCCCCTCTGTCCCCACGTCATTGCGAGCGGAGCGAAGCAAT
>JAFAGN010000120.1 GCA_023422695.1 Pseudomonadota bacterium | reverse complement strand
TTACCGGCATGGATGCGCTCTGTGTCTCTTTCAGCCACTGCGCTTTTCCCTCACGCAACTCCGCGAGTTCCTCCAGTGCATCGTCGAATGCCCATTCAGCGTTTGCCAGCCTTTCCTCCCGATTTTCAAAAGTGAACACCTGGGCCAATGGATGGAAGGCCACCGACCGGGCGGGCCGGGTAGCGGCTTGCGCCTGAGTGGCATTCAGTGCTTGGGAGTGGTCTGGCATCGTGGTGCAGAGGGTAAAAAGGGAACAGTGGCCGTCAGTGCACCGTGAACCGTGCCTGCTGGCGGCCAAAACGACATCGCGCGCTTATATGGAAGCATGCGGGTTGCCGCCACCGAGCTGCATATGCGACAAGGAACCGATCACCGCAGCGACGCAATCCGCCAGCAGGTCCGCCCCATCGCTATCCGCCGCGTCGGACAGGAATGATGCGGATGAATGCTCGGAATCCTCGCTAAATTCCTGGCCCTCGGGCGCGGCGTCCTCCAGCGGCACCTCAGCGGTGTGGTCGCCATCCATGCGCAAGAAAAACTGCAGCCGTTCCAATGCTGACTGGGTCGCAAGCTGGGCTTCCTGGGCCACGTCCACAGCGTGCTGCCACACATCGCGCAGGTCCTGGATTTCTTCCTGCACAACCACATTTCCTTCGCGCCGGAACCTGTCGAGGTAGTCGGTGGCGCTCTCCAGTTCTTCACTTGCCAACGCGCGCTCCACGGCACGAGCCTCAAGGGCCTGAGCAGCCGCGAGTCGCGCCGCATCGGCTTGCCGAAGGGTGTCGGGGGCCGATGGCGAATTCGCCTGGGTGGCACTGGCCAGCCGGCCGTACCCCTGTTCGGCAAGCACCACCGCTTCTTCGGCATCGAAGAAATCATTGTCCATTCTGTTGGCCCAGTGGGCATAGGCCAGGGTGGCGTCAAAGATGTGACTGAGGCGCGCTGCCAGTGCCTGGGGAAGTTCCACGGTCGCGGCCGTGAGGGCTTGGAGCGCCGCCTGGACATCGTCATCTGCGCAGGACTGCACAGCCTGGCAATCGAGAAACTGCGCCAATGCGGAAGAATAATCGGAAGATGCCGATGCGGGGTTCGAGTCGGGAGAAGGGATACGCATGATGATTCGATGAACGGAAAGGGCTTGCCGGCGAAGGCAAGCCCTTTGGTAGATGCCTGCGAAGCGCCAACCAGCGGACGCCACGCTGAGATCAATTTAAAGAATCGAAACTATATTTCAATAGTTTTAATCTATTAATCCGTGTTAACCCTTGGTCCATCGTCTCTCTGCATTCCCTGATGCCGGCGTCTAGATGGCAGCCGGGAACTCCTCGGTATCCACCTCCCTGTGGCCCTGCGCCGCATAGCGGCTGCCCGCGATGGCCTGGGGCTGGAACAGCGCATCGAGCTGCTCCAATTGGGTACTCGACAGCCGCACTTCGCCGCCATGCAGGTCTTCATCCAGGTGCTTGCGCTGCGTCGTGCCCGGCAGCGCGATCACATGCTCGCCCTGGTGCAGCACCCAGGCAATCGCCAGCGCCGCGAGGCTGCAGCCTGCCTGTTCGGCCAGCGCGCGCATCGGCTCCAGCAGGCGCAGGTTGCGCGGATAGTTCTCGGCCGAGAAACGCGGCATGGGCTTGCGTACGTCTTTGTCGCCCAGGGTTGCCGCGTCGGGCAGGCCACCCGCCAGAAAGCCGCGGCCCAGCGGGCTGAAGGCCACATAGGCCACGCCCAGTTCGGCGCAGCGCGCCAGCGTGCCGAGCTCGGCATTGCGCGACCACAGCGAATACTCGCTTTGCAGCGCGGTGATCGGGTGCTCGCGATGCGCGCGCGTGAGCGTGTCGGCCGAGACCTCGGACAGGCCCAGCGCGCGCACCTTGCCCTCCTGCAGCAGCCGGCCCATCTCGCCCACCGACTCCTCGATCGGCACCGACTTGTCCCAGCGGTGCAGGTAGTAGAGGTCGATGACATCGGTGCCGAGGCGGCGCAGGCTGTCTTCGCAGTTGCGCCGCAGCGTGGCCGGACGCCCGTCGATCACGCGGCGCACCACGCCGTCATCGCCCGCCACGCCGGCCATGCCGCCCTTGCTGCACAGCGTGATGCGGTCGCGGTGCGGCGCCAGCACCGGGCCGACCAGGGTTTCATTGGCGCCAAAGCCATAGAGCGCAGCGGTGTCGAACAGCGTCACGCCCCGGTCCAGCGCATGCGCCAGCAGCTCGCGGCCCTGCTCGGCGCCGGGCGGCGTGCCGTAGGCATGGCTCAGGTTCATGCAGCCCAGGCCGACGGAGGTGACATCAAAGGGGCCGATCTTGCGTGTTTGCATCAGTGGATTCCTTGGAAAAGACAAAGCCAGTGCTCGCGGTCTGCGGGCACTGGCCTGGGAGTTGCGAAGTCAGGCAAGCTTGCCCGATTTCTTAGCTCAATTGTTGCTCAAGCTTATGCAGCACTTGATAGCAGGGCAGCACCTGGGCCACGCTGGCATTGGGTTCGCGTCCTTCGCGGATGGCGGCGAAGAATTCGCGGTCCTGCAGCTCGATGCCGTTCATCGACACGGCGACCCCGCTGACGTCGACCGGCTGTTCCTGGCCCGTGACCAGATCATCATACCGTGCGATCCACGTCCCGTGGTCGCAGATATAGCGAAAGACCGTCCCCAGCGGCCCGTCGTTGTTGAACGACAGCGACAGCGTACAAATCGCGCCGCTTTGGGCCTTGAGCTGGATCGACATGTCCATCGCGATACCGAGTTCGGAATGCACCGGTCCCTCGACCGCGTTGGCGGCGACGATCGGTCCCGCCTGATAGGCGAAAAGATCGACGGTGTGCGCGGCATGATGCCACAGCAGATGATCGGTCCACGACCGCGCCTCGCCCTTTGCATTCATATTCTGGCGCCGGAAGAAGTAGGTCTGGACGTCCATCTGCTGGATCGAAAGGTCGCCCGACGCGATTTTCCGGTGCAGATACTGGTGGCTGGGATTGAACCGGCGGGTGTGACCGACCATCGCGGCGAGCCCGGTTTCTTTGGCCTTGCGCAGCACCGCTTCGCCGTCGGCGAGGCGGTCGCAGAGCGGGATTTCAACCTGGACATGCTTACCCGCATCCAGGCACTGGATCGCCTGCGCGGCGTGCATCTGCGTGGGCGTGCAGAGGATCACGGCGTCGAGGCCCGGCTGGTCGAGCGCTTCGGCGAGGTCGGTGGTGGCATGGCCGATGCCATATTTGTCGGCGATCGCGCGGGTTGCTTCGAGGCGGCGGCCGACCAGCGACACCACCTCGACCCCGTCGATCAGCTTCAAGCCATCGAGATGCTTTTCACCGAAAGCGCCGGCGCCGGCGAGTGCGATTTTCATGGGCAAATTCCCCCGTAGAGTCAGATGATGGCGGCACCGCTGGTGGTCATGTCGAACCCTTCGCCATTGTCGGGGCGAAGAACGATATGGCCGATGGCGGTATTGCTGCACGGAACATGGTAATGGCGGTGAAGCGCCGCGGTGCGCCGACCGAGGGCACCGCGCATGATGAGCCACATCACCATCTCGATCCCTTCGGACCCGGTCTCGCGGAGATATTCGATGTGCGGAATATAGCGCAGATGATCGCTGTCGCCGACCATCCCGTCGAGGAAGCGATTGTCCCAATCGCGGTTGATCAGCCCGGCGCGCGGCCCCTGAAGCTGGTGGCTCATGCCGCCGGTACCCCAGACCTGTACGTCAATATCCTCCGGGAAACTCACGACCGCGCGCCCGATCGCCTCGCCGAGCGCCCAGCAGCGGTTGCCCGACGGCGGCGGATAGGTCACGACGTTGACCGCGAGCGGGATCACTTTCACCGGCCAGGTGTCGACGGCCCCAAAGATCATCGACAACGGGACGGTGAGGCCATGGTCGACATCCATCTCGTTGATGACGGTCATGTCGAACTCGTCGAGGATCAGGCTCTGAGCGAGATGCCAGGCGAGATCCGGATGACCGATCACGTCCGGTACCTTGCGCGGCCCCCAGCCTTCGTCGGCGGGCGCAAAGCGTTCGCCGCACCCGATCGCGAAGGTCGGGATGATCTTCATGTCGAATGCCGAGGCATGATCATTATAGACAAGGATGATGACATCGGGCTTTTCGGCGGCCGCCCACGCGCGGGTCCAGTCATAACCGGCGAAGATCGGTCCGAAATAGGTGTCGCGATCCTTGCCCATGTCGTGCGCCGCGCCAAGCAGCGGGACGTGGCTCGTGGCGATTCCGGCGGTGATACGCGCCATCAGCCTTCTCCTCCTTCGCCCGGGCCGCTGTTGGCTTTTTTCGATCGCACGCCGTCGGGCGAGCGTCCCCCGGCGTTCATCATCGCCTGATAATCCTCCACAGAGACGCCGGTCATTGTGCTGACCGCCTGGACGAAAGAGAGCCCGTCGGTCGAAAATATCTTCGACAGAAAATAGATATTGCCGCCGAGGTCGAGGAGCGCATTATAATCCCGTGCGAGGACCGCCGCCTTTTGCCGTTCGTCGAGCGGCCAGGCGTCGAGATAGGCGTTCTCGTCGGCTTTCCAGCGCTCGCGGTTTTCCGACTTCATCAGGCTCATGGCGAACTGGTTGAGGTGATAGCCCCGCCGTGCCCGCGCGGCAGTGAACACCCGCGTACCCGGGATGTCTTCCAGTTCGGCCAGATATTCGTGGATGTCCGAATGATCGCTCATGCCGCGCGCCTTTGGGATGGTTGTTGTCACGGAATCACCGCCCCCGCTGTTGCAGCTGGGCGTCGAGACGGGGGAATACGCGCCGCGCATTGCCTTCGAAGATGGCGTGACGCTGCGTCTCGCTGATATCCAGCGCGTCAACGTAGCGCTTCGTGTCGTCGAAATAGTGGCCGGTTGTCGGATCGATGCCGCGCACCGCGCCGACCATTTCCGATCCGAACAGGATGTTCTTCGTGTCGATGACGTCGGCGAGCAGGTCGATCCCCGGCTGATGATAGACACAGGTGTCAAAGAAGATGTTGTTCATCAAATGCGCGTCGAGCGCGGGCTTTTTCAGCATGTCGGCGAGGCCGCGGTAACGCCCCCAATGATAGGGAACCGCGCCGCCGCCGTGCGGGATGATAAAACGCAGCGACGGAAAATCGGCGAACAGGTCGCCCTCCAACAGCTGCATGAAAGCAATCGTGTCGGCCGCGATATAATAGCCCCCGGTGGCGTGCATCGCCGGATTGCAGCTTCCCGAGACGTGGATCATCGCGGGCACGTCGAGTTCGACCATTTTTTCGTAAAAGGGATACCAGTAGCGGTCGGTGAGCGGCGGGTGCTGGAAATGCCCGCCGCCCGGATCGGGGTTGAGATTGCAACCGATGAAGCCAAGCGTTGTCACGCAGCGCTCCAGTTCGGCTATGCTGGCGGTCATGTCGGCTTGCGGTGACTGCGGCAGCATGCACGCGCCCGCAAATGTTTCGGGGAACAGGCCGACGACGCGCGCGATAAGATCGTTGCAACGGCGCGCCCATTCGACCGCGACGGCCTCGTCACCGACATGCGGCGCCATCGCCGAGGCGCGCGGGCTGAAGATCGTCAGATCGGCGCCGCGCTCGGCGATGAGGCGAAGCTGGTTCGCCTCGATTGTCTCGCGGATGTCGTCGTCGCTGATCGCGGGATAGGGGGGAGCCGCCTGCCCCGATCTGAACGCGGCCTTCTGTTCTTCGCGCCACGCGTCGTGCGCCTTTGGCAGCACGGTGTAATGTCCGTGGCAGTCGATGATGAGCGTCACGCGTCATGGTCCTTTCGCAGCGGCAGGAGAGCGTCGAGTTTCGCGGTGAGACCCGCCGGTGCGGTGATGCCCCGTGCGCCGAGATCGCGCTGACGTTTTGCAATCGCGCGGGTCATCGTCGGCGCGACGCCGAGTTCGCATAGCGTTGCCGCCACCTCTTCCATTTCGGCGGCGCGGCGCGAGCCATGCGTCATCATCCGCTCGAGATTATAGTCGGTGCGCGCGGCCCAGCTCTGGTCGCTCCAACTCGCGTCGAGCGAGGCGAGGACCGCATCGGCGACGCCCGCGCGATGCGCGGCCAACCCGGCCTCCGCCGTCAATGCTTCGATGCCTTTGACCAGCACCGATCGGATCATCTTGACCGCCGACGCATCGCCGACCCGGTCGCCGCCGTCGTCAACCCGCGCAAAGCCGAGCGTATGGAGCGCCTCGATCGCGGCGATGCGATGCGGTCCCGAAACGAGGAGCGGGACGGCGTGGCGCGCGGAAAGGACCGGCGCCATGACGGCCACATCGACATACCGCCCGCCCCGAGCCTCGATCGCTGCGGCGGCGGCGCGCTTCGTTCCGGGGGCGACGCTGTTCATGTCCAGCCAGATCGCCTGCGGCGCGACGAAGGGCGCCGCGGCCCTTGCCGCCGCGAGCGCCCGGTCCGCGGTAACGACGCTGACGATAAGTGAGGCGTCTTGCAGCGCCGCTTCGGCGCTCTCGCGGCCCTCGACCCCCGTTTCGACATATTCGCGCCGCTTTGCGGCCGCCTCGGCCTGGTCGAGGGTCTTGATGTCGAACGTGCGATCACCGCGCCGCGCAAAAGCGCGCCCCGCTTCTCCAAAGCCGATGAAACATGTATCCGACATGCGTCCCGGCCTATCGGGGCGTGCCGACGCCTCCCAATCGGATTGCGTTCAGTTCTATTGATTTTCCGGAAGTCTCGTTTCGATGGAGGCCCGCTCCAGGAGCTCGACGAAACGCCGCTGTGTGGCGGTCGGCCGCCAATTTGCCCGGGTCGATAGTCCGATGGTCCGGACGCTTCCGGGCAATTCGGGGCCGATGGGAGCGAGCATGCCCGCCTCGATTTCGAGCGCGATCTGGTCGGGGGACAACAGGGTCAGCAGGTCGCTTTGCGCGAGGAGGCCGCGGATCACCATGACGGACCCGCATTCGACCGGGACAAGCGGCGGGGGATGCCCCTCGAACAGCGCTTCCCAATGCGCCCGCAGCGGGGTTCCCGCGGGTCCGACGATCCACGCCTGCGCCGCGAGCGTCGCGAGATCAACGTCGCGCCCGACGAGTGGGTGATGGCTGCCACCAAAGATCGTCAGGCGGTCGGTAAAGAGCGGGGTTTGCACAATGCCCGCCGGTGCGACGTCGCGGAGCGCCCCGATCATGATGTCGATGACGCCGTCGAGCAACGGATCGACGAGTTCGCGCCACGACCCTTCGACGACATCGACGACGGCGGCGGGCGCTTCGCCAAGGAAATGCGCCAGCGCGCGCGGCAGCACGAGCGCGCGGCCGAGCGGCATCGCGCCGATCGCTATGCGGCTTGCTTCATCGGCATCGCCGCGCGCCTCGATTATGCCGGCCGCAATCTCGCCGGCCGCGAGCCGCACGCCGCGCGCCAGCGCCCGGCCCGCCCCCGTCAACGCCATGCCGCGGCCGCGCCGCTCGGCCAGCGGGACAGCGACAATCTGCTCGAGCTCGCGAACCGCGCGGTGAATGGCGGGCTGCGAAAGGCCGCTCGACGCCGCTGCCCCGGCGAACCCCTGCGCATCGGCGAAATGAAGAAAAGCCTCGAGCTGCGTTGCGGTCATCAGCTGCTCGGGCCGCGAGAACCCTCGCCCCGCGCCGCGGCCCCGGCGCCGACTCGCGGTGGCAAGATGGTCGAGCGCGCGGGCGACGCGCTGGGCAAGCGCGTGTCCGGCGTCGGTCGGGGTCACTCCGCCCGCGTGGCGATCGAACAGCGCGACGCCAAGCCGCTTCTCCAGCTTGCCAAGCCCCTGCGTCAACGCCGGTTGCGACAGCCCGGCCGCTTCGGCGGCGCGGTTGAGGCTGCGTTCCGCGATCATCGGTTCCAGCGCGCGAAGATGACGAAGGTTGAGGTCGAAGGGGTTCATTTGTGCATTATTATAGCAAAAACTTATTAGCTCGCCACAAGTTCGATTGGCGCCGGAATGCGGGGCGATAGAAGAACGGCGCCGAACAAGGAGATGTGTGAATGGGTGTCGTTGTGCAGAATATCGACCGCGCCGACCTTGCTGTCGTCGACGGCCTCGGTGCGGCCGGGGTCGCGACGGTCCACGAGGCGCAGGGTCGCATCGGATTGCTGGCCCACCACATACGCCCGATCTACGCTGGCGCACGCATTGCCGGCACCGCCGTCACCATCGCGGCGGCGCCCGGCGACAATTGGATGATCCATGTCGCGATCGAGCAGCTTCGCGAGGGCGACATTCTCGTCCTCGCGCCGACCTCGCCATGCGTGGACGGCTATTTCGGGGATCTCCTCGCGACGAGTGCGATGGCGCGGGGGTGCCGCGGGCTGGTGATCGATGCGGGAGTGCGAGACGTCCGCGACTTGACCCAGATGGGCTTTCCCGTCTGGTCGCGGGCCGTGTTCGCGCAGGGGACGGTCAAGAACACGCTTGGATCGGTGAATATCCCGATCGTCTGCGCGGGCGCAGCGATCGCTCCCGGCGACGTGATCATCGCCGACGACGACGGTGTGTGCGTCGTCCGGCGCCATGATGCTCCGGCAGTGCTCGACAAGGCGCGCGCGCGCGAGCAAGCCGAAGAAGCAAAGCGCCAACGGCTCGCCGCCGGCGAGCTCGGGCTCGACATCTACAACATGCGTCCGCGTCTCGCCGAAATGGGCCTCAAATATGTCTGACGCCGTCCGCTGCATGTGGATGCGCGGCGGTACGTCCAAGGGCGGCTTTTTCCTCAAAGAAGATCTGCCCGCAGACACCGCCGCGCGCGATGCGTTGCTGCTGCGGGCGATGGGATCCCCCGATCCGCGCCAGATCGACGGCATGGGCGGCGCCGATCCGCTGACCAGCAAGATCGCCGTCGTCGGACGGTCGCTGCACGACGGGGTCGATGTCGATTATCTCTTTCTGCAGGTCTTCGTCGATCAAGCGATTGTCACCGACACCCAGAATTGCGGCAATATGCTGGCGGGCGTTGGCCCGTTCGCGATCGAGCGCGGCCTGGTCGCAGCGCAGAACGGCGAAACGCGCGTCGCGGTTTTCATGGAGAATACCGGCCAGATCGCGGTCGCCACGGTCCAGACGCCCGATGGCAGCGTGCGCTACGACGGCGAGGCGGCGATCAGCGGCGTCTCCGGGACGGCGGCGCCGATCCCACTCGCCTTTCGCGATACGGCGGGATCGTCGTGCGGCGCCCTGCTTCCTACCGGCAACAGCGCCGACGACATCAATGGCGTGGCTGTGACGATGATCGACAATGGCATGCCGTGCGTCGTGCTGGCAGCCGCCGATGTCGGAGTGACCGGTTACGAAGACCGCGCGACGCTGGATGCCGACATCGCCATGAAAGCGAGGGTGGAGGCGATCCGGCTGCAGGCCGGCCCGATGATGAATCTGGGCGATGTAGCCGAAAAGTCGGTGCCCAAGATGATGCTTGTCGCCCCACCGCAGAATGGTGGCGCAATCGCGGTCCGCTCGCTGATCCCGCACCGCATCCACGCGTCGATCGGCGTGCTCGGCGCGGTGAGTGTCGCAACCGCGTGCTTGATCGAAGGGTCGACCGCCGCCGCGTTCGCCGCGCTGCCGCGCGTATCCGCCGGAACGACCCTCACGCTTGGTGTCGAACATCCGACCGGCGTCACCGAATGCGTCGTTTCGCTGGATGATGAGGGCCGGCCCGTCGAGGCCGGGATGCTGCGCACCGCGCGCAAACTGATGGACGGAGAAATTTTCGCATGAGCACCGACACCGACGGGCGGGTCCGCAGCTGGACGCTCGCCCCCTCGCGTCCCCGGTTCGCGATTCCACCGGGCGCCGTCGATGCGCACTGCCACGTTTTCGGTCCGATGGCCGATTTTCCTTTCAGTCCGAAGGCGAAATATCATCCGCAGGATGCCGGTCCCGAGGCACTGTTCGCGCTCCGCGAGCGGCTCGGCTTCACGCGCAACGTCATCGTCCAGGCAAGCTGTCACGGCACCGACAACCGCGCGACGCTAAAGGCAATTGCCAGTTCGAACGGCAGTTGCCGCGGCGTCGCCGTCGTCGATCCGGCGATTTCAGACCCGGATCTCGACGCGCTCGATGCCGGCGGTATTCGCGCAATCCGCTTCAACTTCCTCAAGCGTCTGGTCGATGACGCACCGAAGGACCGGTTTCTTGACGTCGCCGCGCGCATCGCGCGTCTGGGCTGGCATGTCGTGGTCTATTTCGAGGCCGATATTCTCGACGAGATACGGCCATTCCTCGCCGCGCTTCCAGTACCGATCGTGATCGACCATATGGGGCGGCCCGATGTGAGAGCGGGCGCCGACGGTCAGGACATGCAGAACTTGCGGCGCCTTCTCGATAGCCGCGACGACATCTGGACGAAAGTCACATGCCCCGACCGGCTCGATCCCGCGGGGCCGCCCTATGCAGATTTCGTCGCTGCCGTGCGGCCCCTCGTCGCGGACTATCCCGACCGGATTCTGTGGGGCACCGACTGGCCCCATCCGAACATGGAGAGCGTGCTGCCCGACGACGGCGCGCTGGTTGACGTAATACCGCATATCGCGCCAACGACGGAACTGCAGCGCAAACTGCTCATCGACAATCCGATGCGCCTCTATTGGCCCGAAGAGATCGGGCCGAAATAAACGGCCCAAGCCCCATATGCACGGGCAACATTTGATTTTCGGACGAATCCTGACAGCACCGGCTGGCTGGGGCGGCAGGAACCTCACCTAAGGAAAAGCTGCACCCCAAAAAGCCCTGTTTTCGGCCAATTTCGCGTGGCACCAGTTACGACTGGCTACACTCACTGGCTACAGTTAGTGGCATCGCAGACCAACCGCAATAGAACATCGGTGCCGCGTTCCAGACACTCGCTCCAGGTCTTCCGCTGCGCGTTGCCCCATCCGTCTCGCGGGCGTAGTTCGGACATCGCACGCCGCCTGTTCTCGTCCAAATGAAGGCACTTTCCCCTTAGCTATCCCACCTCGCACGCCCTGCCCTACCTCCTCCGCTAACAGAGATCACCCATCGCTCCGCATCCCGCTAGGCTAGTCCTTAGCCAAAGGGCTGCCCGCGCGGCGACTGCACCTTAATCAGCGGCGCAAACTTACCTTAGCAACGACCAAGCACGTCCATTCGCCTGCGCACCTGCGCCGCGACGATGCCCCTCGGAAGACTGCCTCGGTGCTGCCCTCAATGCAACCGGCGGCCCGCTGCGTTGCGGTCAGGACCGATCGAAATTTGAATAATTGAATAAAATTTCTGAGTAGCTTGGGAGCAGCTTAAGACGATCCTATAACTCAGGGTCGGCGAAATAATCTCGTCCGACGAGCGTTAAACATTAGCTCTACGGAGAATGAGAATGAAGACCAAACTTAATAGAGAAATTGCGATGAATTTTGTTATTTGTCTCGGTCGAATGATAACTCTAAGAAGAGAAGTTGAGGGTAAACCCTCTAGAGAGGCTGCATTCACTGTTGCGCAAGCAGGGAATGAGCATGGTTTTGAGCAGGCGGCCAAAGAAGCCAACAAAGACCTGATTGTGCTTGCCTTCAAGCCCGGGAAGGAACGCCGTGGACCCGCCAATATCGCGGTTTATGAGAACTATGACGGTAAAGTGAAGACGTGGCCTCGATGCTCGGTATGGGTTCTTTCCAGGGAAGGACCGGCTCTGATAGTTCCCAAGGGCGCGGATTTCGGCTTTGCTTATCACGATGCGGCACTTTGTCGGGTATTGGACATCCCGTTGGACCATCGGGCTGATCGGATCAAAATGGCGCGTAAGATCCTGTCACTGATGCCGCAGATCATGGCATGCGATCCCAATCCTTATGAAAGGGTTCATTGATCCCGCAGGGCGCCACGAGAGGTCGCTGGCAAGGCCGCGCTCCCAATCGGAGAGGAAATAAGTATCATGGCGCGAGCGAACACCTGCCATCTGATGAACCCCTGATATCGGGCTCGCATAATGATATATCCGGCTGGCCCAGGCGTCGATAATTCGATTGCCGACACCTGGGCTCAGCAGATTCCCTTAGCGATTAGTGGGATAGAGCGAGCGAAACGTCGTCACACGCATTGTCGTGCGCATGGCGGCGCGCAACAGCTTGCGATTTTCCGACGACGCGGTCCAAATCGCTGGAACTTGCCGACCGTTAAGCGCTTCCACGATCTGAGTGTACCTAGCGGTCGACAGCCGGTCGGCAATACAGATGATTAGCAATGCAAACAGGCGCGGCATTTCGCGCATGAAGATAGCCGTCCCGCACACGACAACGATCACTACAATTGGTTCGATGCTAAACATTTCTTTTCTCCTCCGATCTTCAGATCACCCTCTCTGCTCAACTTTCCTCCCCTTTGGTCTGCAGGCATCGCCGACCGACCCTTCCGAAGCGTCCGAAACAGCAAAGTGATATTCAGAACGTCCGGCACCAAGCGTTGTCGGTACTCGGTGCCGGCACGATCTCAGCGAGATTTTTGCGCCGTCGCCGCCATGACATATTCGGGCGGGACGATCCCGGCCCGATCCCACCAGCGCTCGGCGAGGCGTTTGCGAGAGTTGTCCGTCCGCAGCCAGTTCTGCCGAACCTTGCCGTAATCGCGGTGCTCGGGATCATAGCCTCGCAAGGTGATGAGGAGATGCGCATGCGGCGCGATTTCTGGCTGATCGTCGGTTTCCGCTTGGTGATGGATCGCCCAGTCGACGACCATACCGCGGGCCACGAGATAATCCTCGGCAAAGCCTTCGATCAAATTGCGCCAGAAGGCGAGATCCTCATGACGCGGCAGGCTGCCGACGCAATGGGCGATGGTCGGCTCGTCAGGCCGATACCGGACCGCATTCTCGTCCGCTTGTGCCCACAGCGCGATTCCGGACAACTTCGGCCCTGCCGCGCGGGCAGGAGCACATCGGCCCGCCGCCGCGAGGTCGGAGCGTGACGCCCAGTTCGGCGTCGGACCCCATTCATCGACGCCATTCTGGCGGTTGATGTAAGCGTAGCTCGCCTGCGCCGTGCGGTGCGTGCGCAAAAGCTCGGGCGTATAGCGACTGGACCGTTCCCGGATCACATAGCGAGTGTTGAACGGACGAATGTTATGGATAGTCGTCATTTGGTAAGTCTTTCTACAAAGAACAAAGGGACCGCATCGCAGCGGTTCCCTTGCTGAGTTTGGGTGTGATGGAGAAATGGCGGGGCGGCACCGCAGCGGCTGCTGCGCGTCGATTCACCGGATATTTAAAGCTGGTCGCTAGACCGTGCCCTGACGGGCATGACAGCGGCCCATCGCATGCGAAGCGTTGTGCATATGCACGCTCGCAGGCCTCGCTGCTCGCGCGACCCGAGCAGCGAGGCCATTTTTTTGTCGATAGTGGGCCTATGCGTCAGGCTCGCTCAGGCGTGGAACAGCCCGTCTTCGAAGCTGACCCATCTCGCGGTCTCGTCGCCTGCAGCAAGGCGTTGGCGATAGTCGCGATAATGATGCGCGAACGAGTCTGCACGGCGGATCGGGCGTGAGTTCCCGATATCGGCGAGCGCGGCCTTGAGATATTCGCTGGCATCGATCCAGTCGCGCAGCGCCAGCATCGTCTCGAAGAAAGGTTCTGGTCGCGCGCTGCGGAACGCCTCGACATGCGCCCAGAGCATCAAACGTGCGGTCGCGACGCGCAGCGCATGGTCTTCGGCTGCCGCGGGCGCGGCGCGCGACCAGGCAAGCTCGATGTCCGCATCGCCGATCTCGGGCATCGGGATTGAGAAGCGGCGGCACGCTGTTCGATCATCGAACCGATGTTCGCCCATTGCGGCGGGATCGATAGCCGTCTCGCCAAAGCAGAGTTCTGCAAGAGCCGGCTCGACAAAGAAGCGCCGGCTCATCGCGTCCATCGCCAGCGTCATACGATCGGTGGTTGACGCGATCTGGACCACACCGGGCAACAGCGTCTTGTCGAGCAAGTGCGGCAATGGGATTTCCGACTTGCGCGCGTCGGAGACGCAGATTGCGTTGACCCAGCGATGCCCGTCATCTTGATCGACCATCGTCAGGATCGCCGCCGCAACCGGCCTGCGTGCCAGCCCCGGATGCTCGTCTGGTATGTCGTTGACGGGAATGCATGCCAACCCGATCACCTGCAGGCATTTGGGAAGTTGATACTCGTTCATGATATTCTCCTTTCGGAGGATCAGGGATCCGAGACAGCACTCCTGCCTCTTTTCCTTTCACCCTGTTCCTCGCTTCCCGCGTCAGCGTCTCCACTGTTCAGCGGGCGCGCAGCCGCGTCCCGCTTTTCCATCCGGCGGACATGCGAGGTCGGTCTGCGGCGGCGCCGCAGGGGAGCGATCGTCATTTTATGAGAAGCAGACTGACAGTTAGACGATCGGTTCTTCGCCCGTCGAACTTTCCGCCCGCTCACCGACAGCGAACTGGCAATGCCACTTCACCTGTTTTGGTCATTACGCACTAGGAGCCTTTGTCTTTGTCTGATCCAGACTGCCCCGGACGCAGCGCCACCCGCCCTCTCGCTCAAGATCGCGGCTACTGCAGCGCTCCGCGATGAACCCCAGCATCGACGCATGCGATGCAGCGAGGGTATCGATGGCGGCGTACCGCGCCTCATCGATACCCTTCGCCGGGTTTGAGTTCCGTTTCGAGATTTACGCCTTCCCGCTAGAGGTCAGTTTCGTTTGGCTGACGCCTTCCCGACCAGAAGCCGGCCGCAAGTTGCGCATAACGCGCTAGCTGCTCTGCGTTCGCTCCAAGGGTTAACACCATAAGGCTGAACGGCGTTTGCTGCGCCGTCCCGTCTGGTTTCAGGAATTTGACGCGCCCCTTAAGATAGAAGATGTCTGCGTCCCAGCTCAAAACTTCGTGGAAAAATGCCGAATCTGTTCTGACCGGAACGAGGCACACAACGGTGTCAACGTGGCCAGTTGACCATTGCTCATGAGCTCGGCGTAGCCATTGCAGGGCACATGAGTACGGCGGATTGACGAAAGCGAGACGCCCTGACCATGTCTGTCTAAGTCCGTCGCCGCCCTTACTGGCCAATATCTTACGACGCGCCAAAACAGGGCTGAGTTCGTGAGCGCATGGATCGAGATCTATTTCGCCAAAGGCTTTATAGATATTTTCCATGAATTCTGGCGGGGTGAAGCGCGAATCGCGCTCTCCCTGCTGATCCTGTGCCCAATAAGATCGAGCAGGAGCTTGACGCCGGGCTCCCGGCGCGAGCACTGCTAGCAGGCGCAGCAGGTCTTCAACTGAGCCCACGCCATTTTCGAGGTCGATGATGGCGGTTTGCGAGAGCCCGGTTCGCTTGACCAAATTCTCCAGCGACTTTCTGTGTTTGATACGGGTGTTGTGGAGCTTTTCGAACAGCGTCTTACCGGCACTCAGACCCGTCAGCATGAAATTGGTCGAGTCCATGACCGCCACTAGCGTTGACACGTTGCCGATGCCCTTTTCGAGCCGCGTAATTGTCTGGGGCGACACCCCGACATGCTTGGCCATGACCTTTCGCGACCAAATCTTTGATACGCGCGCTTCGCGCAATTCTGCAATTAAGTTAGCACGACCTTCGCAACCAGGCTCCGGCGATCGCGCCGTACCGCTATTGAGATTCGGACCGACGTAACTCGGCGATCTGCCGCCGAACGGCAATTTTGCCGCGAACAGGACGGAAGGGGAGTCGCTTGCGCAGACATCCGATCCGGAGGGTAGTGCGGGCGAAGTGAGAGATAATTTATTCGAATGCTTTGCGTTACGTGCATTTCCCATGGCTATGGTTTCCTCGCTCGGCGAGCGAAGCCATGGCTGCTTGGCAGCAATGTTTAGGCTGGTTCATTCATGACCTCAAACGCCATCCAAGCCCGCATCAGGAGATGCGGTGCTCGGAAATTGGCGCGAATCACAAATTCATAGGTCACCGACTTGGGATGCTATCCCCGCCGCATGTTCGCAACTGTGCCCGGCAGGTAGGTTCTAAAGATGAATAAATCTTTAACGTGGCTAAGAATTGTCTTGGATAAATCGGTCTCCCTTACGCCGGCACGCCACCCCGACAAAAAAAGCTACGAGAACGCGCAACGGCGTTCGGTGTTTTATTTAGGGGGATACACGTAGCGGGGCGCGTGATTTCCTGACGGTCCGGTGTTCAGCTTCCGCGACCACCGGGCTCTCGGCCAGGCAGACCGCCAAACTGGGAGCGAAGGCGCTTCGACGACTTCGACCGTTTCGCCTTTTGCTTCGCTGTTGGCCGCTTGATCCCGAAAGCTATAATCGCGCCGACGACCGCCATATCCCCGCTGGGCCGGGCCGATGCCAGCGCGCGCTTTAGCCGGTCCGCCTCCTTTGGCGGATCGAACCGCACCGAACCGCGCTCGACCAACAGCCACTCTTCGTCGAGCAGCGGATCGCCCATGTGCAGCAAGCGGTCCTCTTGATTTGCCCGCGGCGCCGCGGCTGGCAGCAAGCCGGACCCCACCATTCTATCATGCAGGATATCGTTTCGGGTCTCTTGCTGAACAAACCAGGCGGCCATAGTGCGGGCGCGTATGTCAGGCCGTGTCAGCCACTCGGGGTGGGGTCCGAGGGCGTCGCGCAGCGTCTTTACCGTATCCGGTGCCTCGGCATCCGCACGCCGCGCGAACAGGAAAGGGACAGGCACACGGCGCCACAGGGCGGCAGGGTCGATCTCCTGGCGTGCGTTCATTAATTCGGCGGGCACCGGCGCGACGTGAGCGGTTGGCCGATCAAGCCAAGAGGCCCGCCTCCTCTGCTCAACGTCCCACGCCGTTGGTCGGTGCGCCGAGTCGATATCGAGCAGATTCCGAAACATTTGCGCACGCCTATCGACGATCGAGGACAACAGGTCCTGACCCGCGGTGCCCCGGATATACGAAGTATCCAACCAGCCGCGGGGGTCGTCGCGCAGATCGATCCGCAAAGCGCCGCGCCAGTGCGCGATGCGAACGGGATAGGTCTCGATGGCCGATCGAAGCGCTTGAAGCTGGTCATTGGTCGGTTCGTCGGGAAACGGCCCATTGATTGGGGTGTCGGCAAGCCGCTCATACAGATCGGCAAACTTTTCTCGCCCGTTGTTATGGATTGGTAGATAGTCGTCAGCGCGAACATCGCGTAGGACCTTGGCCTGCTTCGGCGCGACGGGAACAGTTTCGTCGGCAGCATCATCATATTCTCGCGGCGGCTCAGCTTGACCGAGGCGACAGTCTCGAACCCGCTGGTCGAAGAGGTGTCGGACACCTCGACCGTCACCGAGCGCACCGCCTTGGCGTCGCGGTTGAGCGGGCCGGCGTCAAAGGAAATGCGGCTGAGTTCGGTCTGCTCCGCCAGTTCCAGCACGAACACCGGCGAGGGTGAAGCCTGACCGGTCCAGTCGGTTATGGATGAACCGTCGATCAGGTTGAGCGGGCTGCTGTCCATCTGGCTGATCTGGACATCGTCGGGATAGGCGACGAGGCGGGCGCCCTCCGAAAAGGCGAACAGGTCGGGTTCGCCCTTCGCCTGCGCGCCCGCCATGCCCGTTCCGGCGAACAATGAGGCCGCTCCGAAGAGTGTTGCCGATATTTTGCGAATTTTGGTCATGCGAAAATCCTTCAATCGGTGATTGCTACTGGCGCCGGATGGCGGGCTACTGCGGATCCTTCGTCTTTCGGGCAGCGGTCAGAATGTCCTGAACCAGACCGACGGGGTCGGCGCCGGGAGATCCGGGTGTTCCGCCCCTGGTCCCGGCTTTCCTGATGACGGTGCGAACGACGGTCTCGGCATCCTGAACGTGACGGGCACCCTTGGCGCCGAGGACGCTGGCAGCGAGATCCGCCACGCTGCGGTCGCCGATCGAGGGCGGCGCGGCAGTGCCATAGGCCGGATCGGCCGCATAGGGATCGGCGGCTTCGGCATAAGGGTCCGCTGCCGGATCGCCTTGATCATAAGCGGATTCATCATAGCCGCCCGCGGCGGCGTCAGCGGGCGCTTCGACGGCATCTTCGGCAGCGAACTGCGCCTGCGCCGGGACGGCGGTCAGGCTTGCGGTGGTCGACAGGGCAAGGATCGTCCAAAACATGGGTCGCATGGTCTTCACTCCCTCGAATAGCGACGCACGGTGTCGGGTCGCCTTTCCCGAATAGACGGCATCGCGCGTCCAAAGCGGACACAGGCCGATCCGATTTTTACCGGACCAGCTTCGGTTGCTTGCCCTGCTTGGCCTGCTTCGCGACCAGCGCGGCCTCCGCTGCCGACTGGCGCAGCCTGGAATCGTCGATTTCCTTCTGAAATTTCGGGACGAATTCCTGGTTCACCTGCTGATTGATCTTCATCGTCCCGAGGCTTGGCGTCGCCTGTGCGATCTGCGCCGCGCGCGGCCCCATTTGCGCGGCCAGCGCGGCAACATTGTCGAAGCACAGGCTGCCCCTTTTCCCGCCGCATGGGCGAGGCCCGGCAAGGCCTCATACCCGATCCAGCCCGACACCGACGCCATGTTGACAATACTGCCCCCGCGCACCGAAAGCGCCGGCCATGCAGCCTTGGTAAGATTGAAGACGATGCTGGCTTCGGCATCCAGCGTGTCGGCGAAATCCTGCGACGACAGATCTTCGATCCAGCCAAATCGCGCTTCGGCGGCGTTGTTGAACAACACATCGATCCCGCCGAACGCGTCCAGCGCAAAATCCACGAGCGACTGGCTCGCGCCGGGCTGGCGGAGGTCGCACGGGTGAAGCGAAACCATCTCGCCACCTTGCGACCGTACCGCGGTGACACAGTCTGACGCCGCTGCCTCCGAAATGTCGCAGCCGACGACCCGTGCCCCCTCGCTCGCGAAACGCTCCGCGGCCGCGCGTCCGATGCTGCCGCCCGTTCCCGTGATCAGGCAGACCCTGTCTTGCAATCGACCGGCCATCGGACTCTCCCTCGAAGCGTTGGCAGCGATCAAAAGCTGATGGAGAAGCGGCCGCCAAAGGTTCGCGGCGCTTCCAGCTGAACCGCGACGGGACCGGGAATGCCGCCCAGCGCGGAAGATCCGGGCACCGCCTTGTCGCCGAGGTTCTTGACCCACGCGCCGACATTCCAGCGGCCGCCCTCGTCATAATAGGTCTGCTCGAGGACGGCGTCGATATCCGCGTCATCCAGGCGCTGCTCGGCCATGCCAAGCTGGGCACCACCGCCTTCTACACCCAGGTCGCGACCAAGATGGTACGGTCGATCGTCAGCCCGCTCGACAGGCTCGCGCTCGCATCGCCCGGCGAGGCTGCGCCTGACGGCTGAGGCCGATGCGCGCCTCACTCGAGGTCGCCGACATCTTCCGTGCCGCAGGGCCTGCCTATCGCACGGCCCATGCCGGGCACCTCAGCCTGCATCAGCTCAGGATCATGTCGGCGATCGAGCATTGCCGCACCGCCGCGCTCGGCGGTCATGTCGAGGCCTGCACCGACTGCGGGCACTGGCGGATCGCCTATAACAGCTGCCGCAACCGGCACTGCCCCAGGTGCCAGGGCGCCGCGGCGCGCAGCTGGCTCGAAGCGCGCGAGGCCGACCTCCTCCCGGTCGGCTATTTCCATGTCGTGTTCACCGTGCCTGCCGAGGTTGCCGCGATCGCCTTCTACAACAAGGCGCTGGTCTATGACCTGCTGTTCAAGGCCGCGGCCGACACGATGCTGACCATCGCCGCCGACCCCAGGCACCTCGGCGCCCGGATCGGCATCACCGCCGTCCTCCATACCTGGGGCTCGGCGCTGACCCATCATCCGCATATCCACATGATCGTGCCCGGTGGCGGCATCTCGCGCGATGGAACGCGCTGGATATCCGCACGCCCCGCCTTCCTGCTCCCGGTCCGCGTTCTCGGCGCCCTCTTCCGCCGCCTGTTCCTCACCCGGCTGCGCGCGCTGCACGACGCCGGCAAGCTCGCTTTCTTTGGCAGCCTCACGCATCTCGCCGAACGACGCGCATTCCTGCGGCACCTGTCACCGGTTCGGAAGAAGCGCTGGGTCGTTTATGCCAAGCCGCCGTTCGCGGGTCCCGAGGCCGTGCTCGCCTATCTTTCACGCTACACCCACCGGGTCGCCATATCGAACAGCCGCCTCCTCCGGTTCGACGAAGCCGGGGTCACCTTCCGCTACAAGGACTACCGCAAGGCCGGCGCCGGACGGCAGCAGGTCATGACCCTTGGGGCCGACGAGTTCATCCGCCGCTTTCTTCTCCACGCCCTGCCGCGCGGGTTCCACCGCATACGCCACTATGGCTTCCTCGCCAGCGCACGCCGCAAGGATCATCTCGAACGCGCCCGCCGCCTGCTCGATGTCGCACCTCGACCGACCGAGGAACCGACCGAGGATGCAGAGCCCCGACCGACCTGTCCGTGCTGCGGCGGTACGATGATCATCATCGAGGTCTTCGAGCGCCGCTATCAGCCTCGCGCGCCGCCCCAGCCGGCGGTCTCATCCGGGACACCGGCGCCGTGACCCGGCACGGCCTGGCACCGACACGATCCAGCGCGCACCCGCGCCTGGAAGCGGACCCGCTCGCGCCGACGCTGCCCAATAGCAGACGTCGCCATATCAAAATCGGCCCGTCCGACTTTCAGTGTCTGCTTTTGCGGCCCATATCCAGACGGTCTGTTCTCAGATGCGTCCGCTTTGGGGCGACACATCGCTGCCCCACGATCTGCGCAAAACAGCTTTCCCCATAGCTCATACCATGACCACCGCGGTTCGGGCACCGAAGACTTTCTGACGCCTATCGGCGTCTGAAACTCTCAACGGTTGCGGACCGTCCGCTTCCGCATTCGAAAGCGGTTTAGCCGACATTCGACCTAGCAGCTCACGGCCTTCGTGCAAGCCACCTGCAGGGGTATTGGCAACGCCGCGTGGCGATCCCGAGCGTCAGGCTACCGATCTCCAAAACCACTGTTCCTGGACACAGGCCGCCGGCTTTCATCTTTCAGTTAGTTACACCGAAGCGCTTCAGTTTCTTCGCAATTCAGCAATTGCGCCCCCCGATGCCCGACGAGCAAATAGAGCTTTGCCGTCTGCTCAAGCTCTTCGATTGCCGCCGTTGCCTCGGCCAGCGAGAGGCCCGAGACAACAGGTCCATGGTTCGCCAATAGAATCGAAGAATATGCCCCCTGCAGTTTGTCGATTGCTTCGGCCACGCGAGGGTCACCCGGTCGAAAATAGGGGAGCAATACGGTCCGCCCGACCTTCATCAGATAATAGGCCGTCAGCGGCGGAAATACGTCAGCCGGATCGAGACCGGGCAACATTGAGGCAGCAACCGAGTGGGTTGAATGCAGGTGCACGATGGCACGCGCGGCACCGCGCGATCGGTACATCGCGCCGTGCAGTGGCAGTTCCTTTGTCGGCGCAAGGCCCCCCAATATCCGGCCATCGGGATCAAGCAGTGTGAGCGCCGCCGGATCCAGGCTGCCAAGGGAGGAGTTCGTCGGCGTAACGAGCATCCGACCATCGTCGAGAAGGACACTGATGTTGCCCGAGGTTCCGTGCGTATACCCCCGATCGAAAAGCGAGCGGCCAAGATGGCAGATTTCTTCGCGGGCGCGTACTAGGCTCACGCATTTTCCCCCATCATCTTCAGCGCTTTTTCGAAAAAGTCCTCGTCACCGAAATTGCCCGACTTCAAGGCAAAGCCGACGCCGCCGGCAGACAACAGCGGAACGCCCGGAGCCACATCGGGGCCGACAGCCATCACGCCCAAGCTTAATGCTTCGATAACTGCGCCGGACGTTTCGCCGCCCGCGACCACCAGTCGGGTCACGCCCCGTTCCCTCGCGCGCAATGCAAGCCCGGCCATCAGCTCCTCGATCGCTACCGAAGCGGCCCCAAAGTCGGCTTGGGCGCGACTGTTTGCCACGGCATCAGGTGTGATGGTCGAATAGATCAAGGGGGCCTGCTCCTGATACTCGCGCGCGAAGGCATCAGCATATTCGAGAATGGGATAGCCCGCCAGCAGGGCGGCCCCATCAATCGCAAAGGCGGGGTTGGCTTGTCTATATCGCGCCACCTGCGCATTTGTCGCGGCCGAACAGCTACCGGCCAGCACCAGCGCTGGTCCGGGCCGGGCTTCGAAAGCCGCTTTTCCGCTCGCTATCCGCCCGGCCTCACGGAAATTTTCGGGTAGCCCGATCGCAAGCGCCGACCCCCCCGTGATCAACGGCATATTCCTGGCCGCACGGCCGATCGCGCGAAGATCGTCATCTGCAACCGCATCGCAAACGATGAGCCCGTCAGGCGCAGCGGCAAGCGCCTGCGCAATGGGTTCGGTTCCCTTCGTTACGATCGGGTGGGCAATATGAGAAACCGCGCCTCTGGATTGATGGCCAAGCCAGCGGCGGATGTCGCTATCAATCATCGGCGTGATCGGATGGTTGCGCATGCTCGATTCGTGAAGGAGCGTATCCCCGACGAAGAGATGCCCCTGATATACGGTCCGGCCGTTCGCCGGAAAGGCCGGGCAAACGATAGCTTTCGTGGCGCCGATCTCGCGAAGCAGCGCTTCTGCAACTGGACCGATATTACCATCCTTGGTCGAGTCGAAGGTCGAGCAATATTTGAAGTAGAACTGCTCGCATCCCACGGCGCGTAGCGCGCGGAGCGCCGCGATCGATTGCTGCACCGCGTCGGCGGGCGCGATCGACCGGGTCTTGAGTGCAACGACACCCGCGTCGCCCCGCGCGCCTTCGATATCGGCGATGGAGGTTAGCAGGCTCGTGCGCATCCCCTGACCTGTCAGGATGCTCGCCAAGTCGCCCGCTCCCGTGAAATCATCGGCGATACAACCCAGAATCATAGATCATGCTCTTTCAGAAAAGTCTCGATCGCGCCGACACACGCTGTGGGCGCTTCCAGCGGCAGAAAGTGCCCGGCGTCTGCGATCATCTTGAGCGTGGCGTTCGAGGCGTGCTGCAGATCGAGATAGCGTTCGCGCGGGCAGGCACGATCGTCGGTCCCGGCAAGTGCGAGGAGCGGTCGCCCGGATGCGTTGACCACGGCGCGCAGATCGGGGCGATGGATGTTTAACTCCGCCTGCCGATCATGCACGTCGTGTCCCACCGCTTCGGCCATGTCGGCGATAAGGTCCACGAGGTCATTCGGCGCCGGACAGGACGGCGACACGAGTGCCGCCCCGCGACCCTTCATCCAAACGCGCAGCCCTTCACGGCGGCCGGCTGCAACCTCCGCCCGGCGAACATCTGCATTCGCCGGGTCGTCGGGGAAGGCGTTGCCGGAGAGCAGGATAACGCCAGCCACCCGGTCGGGCGCCATGCGAAGTGCATCCAGCGCCACGAATCCGCCAAGCGAGAAACCGAGCACAACAAATTCGTCGGGCGCCGCTTGTAACAAGGCAGTCGCCGCAGCTGAGACGCGATCATGATCGTTGTGCGACCAGAAGATAGCCGGGCGGTTTAGGCGAGCCAGAAGCGGTGCAAAAACACGCGAGTCGCACAGCGTCCCGCCCAAGCATAGCAGCGGGCGCACGACCCCGGTCATGCCCGGCTGGCATTGACGGCCTCGCGCATGGCTCCGCGCAGCAGGGCGGCGTCGTTGCCCGGCGTGACCAGATCGAAACCCTGCGCGACGCGCATTGCGGCCGCCGTACCGTTGGAGCAGAAAATCCCTGCGATCTTGCCTGTTTCAGCCGTGCGGCGGCGTACCAGTTCGATTGCGTTGGCAACTTCGGGAACGCTGCTTTCGTTTTCCGGGCGATGGCCAAGCGCCAGCGACAGATCGTTCGGCCCGACGTAGATTCCGTCGAGGCCCGGAACCGCGAGAATTTCCTCGAGATTGTCGAGCCCCTCGCGCGTCTCGATCATCCCCAGCACTAGCAGTTCGCGATTGGCGCCGTCGAGATAATCGGCCCCGCCGTACAACAGACCGCGGGCGGGGCCGAAGGACCGGGATCCGTCCGGCGGATAACGGCAGGCCGCAACGAGCTGGGCCGCGTCGTCCGCGGTCGAAATCATCGGGCAGATTACACCATACGCGCCCGCATCGAGAAGCCGCATGATCTCAGACGGTACGAGCCCCGAAGGGCGGACCAGCGGAATGGCCTCCGTGCTTGAAATCGCTTGCAGCATGAGAATTGCGGTTTCAAACCCGATCATCCCATGCTGGCAGTCAACGGTCGCAGCGTCGTAACCCTGATGCGCTATCGCTTCCGCTGCGTAGGCCGAGCCGATTGATAGCCAGGCATTGACGATCAGCTGACCCTCCGCCTTGAGTTGGCGCAGCTTGTTCGCACGCATCGTTCAATACTCCGGCAGCAAGTTCGCGGGTGCGAGATAACCGTTGGGATCGCGACCGAGGTTCTTGGCGGAAGCCAGAACGACGAGGTCAGGATCCCATTCGATGATTGCACGCGCATCGCCGGCGGTCGTAACACTCATAAGCACGGGCTTGTCGCCGACCGATCGATAGGTCCTCCAGCAGTCTCCCGGGACCGAAAAGGTCGACCAGGGCTCGGCTCGCGCGCTGGTTTCATGGTCCTGCCGGCCCAGCACGACTTCGAGGCTGCCTTCCCGCACAATTAGAACCTGCTTTTGTGAAATGCGGAACGGGCCGACCTGCTGCCCCGGCTCGATCCGCATATATTCGAGGCCGAACCCGTGCGGATTGCGGATTTTGGCGTCCGCATTCCGGTCTTCGGACATCCCGTTGCCGATGACGGGCGCGATTTCGCAGCCATGCCCCGGGACAACATGGTCCAGCATGGCGGCGTGCGACCAAATGAGTTCGTCGGTCGTGACCATGCGCGCGCGCATCTGTTCGGGGGTATAGGACCGCATTGCCGCGATATCAGCATCGGTCAGCGGAGTAATCAAATGATCGTCCGCGGGTTTGGGCGCTCCGCTCGCGGTATCGACCATCATATTGTCGCGCGTGAGATAGAGGCCGTGTTCGGCGGCATTTTCCAGGATGCTGGGATGCCAGACCACCCCGCCCGACTCATCCTGCCCAAGGAGCGTGAATATCCAGCTGTCATCGGGGCCCGTGTTGGTGAAGCCACGAAAAATCCAGGTCGGGATCGACAATGTATCGCCGGCGCGTCCGACGACTTCGCCGTCCTTGCCGTCGGGACCCCAGCGAAACGTCCACTCGCCGCGATAGATCATAAAGACCTCAGCGGTATAATGCATGTGAAGATTGTTGGTGACCCCGTGCGGCATCGCTGCCACGCCGAGCGCAAAACCGTGGGGTTCGGCGAGATTAACGACTTGATCGGCGGACTGCGTGACGCCAGGCCCGATGATCGAGTAGTTCAACTTGCGGTCAGACCCGGGCAATTTGCAATCGATGAAAGCGAGCTGGCAAGGCACCAGATCCTCATATCTGATGAGCCGACTTTCGGCGCTCACAACGACATTACTCTTCGCAATCATGGTTTATCTTCATCCCCGCTAGCGACCGCTCAAACCGTACGACCACATCGTGCTTTAACACTGCATTCGAATGCACACAATATGCTGTCGCGGCAATTCCTGTTTTGCTTCGCGGCGCGGGAGAGATAAGGACCGCAAGCCTGCTCCAGCTGGCGGCAACTTCATGACGGATCCGGGATTATGGCGCGAAAATCGGCACAGACAGCCAGCGAAGGCGCGGACAAGAGCAAGCCGGTCACATCCTATGACGTGGCGCGCGAAGCAGGCGTGTCGCAATCGGCGGTGTCGCGATATTTCACGCCCGGCGCCAGCGTGTCGGCCCGTACCCGCGCCAAGATACTCAAGGCAGTCAACAAGCTGGGGTATCAACCTAACGCGATCGCGCGCAGTCTCATCACCCGTCGGTCGAGCCTGGTCGCGGTGGTTGTGGCCAATCTTGGCTTCAACCCGGAATTCACCTCGGTACTCGGTCAGGCGCTGAGCGCGCGTGGGCTCAACACGCTCCTGTTCACGCTTGATCATGAGAGCGATGCCGATCATGTGATCGACCAGCTCTGGCAGTATCGCGTCGCTGGCGTTGTCGCCGCCGTGACCCTGCCTCCCCGGCATGTCGAAATGCTGTCGCAACGCGAAATTCCTGTCGTCTTCGTCAACCGCGTCTATGACGAAGTCGCCGTGAACAGCGTCTCCTGCGACCAGTCGGAAGGTGAGCGCTGGCTGGTCGATGAGCTTTGTGCCGCAGGCCACAACCGTATCGCTATCGTCTCCGGCCCCGAGGATTCCCCCGTCAGCCGTCAGCGGGTGTCGAGCGCCGCAGAACGGATGGCCAACGTCGGCGTCAAACCCGTCGAGATCGTCGTTGCCGATTTCACCTATCAGGGCGGGCGCGAAGCCATGCGCAAACTTGCGGCCAGCGCAAACCGGCCCGACGCCATTATCTGTGCCAATGACATGCTTGCTATCGGCTGCATCGACGAGGCTCGTCATGGACTCGGCCTTCAGGTTCCCGCGGATATCTCGATCGTGGGCTTTGACGGCTCTGCGGCTGGCCAGTGGGCGAGCTATGATCTCGTCACGATCCGGCAACCAACAAATCTGATGGTCGATGCCGCAATCGATATGCTGATGGCGCGCATCGACGACCCGCAGCTTATCACCGAGAAGCGAGTCTTTTCTGGCGAGCTGGTGCGCGGCGCGTCCGCACGACTCGCCAGCACTTGAATTCGATAGGGCGAAGGTTTAGCATTCGAATGCAACAAATGAGGATGCATGATGCCAGACTTTGACCCACTCGCCGACCTCGAGCCCGCCGCCTATGCGCCATTTCGTGACCCCCGCGATTATATCCTGTCTTGGACCGACCAGATTTGGATCGAAAAGGGCCTCGGACGGCTCGGCGAACATTATGCTGACGATATCAAGGTGCACACCGCTTATGGCGAGACCTATGACTTCGAGCATGTGATCCTGAACAGCGTCCAGAAGATGAGCGCGTTTCCGAATGGCGGCGGCGGATCAGGCGAAGACGTCGTCTGGGAACAGCGCGGGCCGATGGGCTTCATCAGTTCACACCGCGTGCTGAAGACAGGTACCAACCTCGGATATTGGACCTATGGTCCACCGACCGGCAAAAACTGGGTGTCACGCACGATCGCGCATTGCCTCGTCCAAGACGGCAAAGTCGTTGAGGAATGGCTGGTGCGCGACGAATATGCGGTTCTGCAATCGCTCGGTATTGATCCCGAGATGGTGGCCGCGGATTTGGCCAAAGCATCGCCGGTGACCGGCGAGATCATGGCAATCGCTGACGACGCCGGCCCTTTCGCGGGTTCCTACCCCAATCCGGCGCGCGAAGGCGTTTCGGGCGTTCGGCCCGAGCGTTTCGATTCCGCATGCCAGACCATCCTCGATATGTACGAGACGGTGTGGAATCGGCGCCGGTTCGACCGTGTCGTCGATTATTGCGACCCGAAGGTCGTTTGCCACACGGTACGTCTGCATCGTGCGCAAGCAATTGATCCCTATCAGCAGCAAATTATCGACCTGCTTGCGGTGTTTCCCGACGGAAAAATCGAAGTGCGCGACCTTGTTGTCTGCCAATCGACCGAGCTTGGCCAACGGATAGCTGCTATCTGGGTTCTCCATGGCACCTACTCGGGCGTACCGCTCTACGGGCCACCGACGCGCAGTCCGGTCAAAATCCTTGGTGCGACCCACTTCGAAATGAAGGACGGCAAAATCTTGCGCGAATGGCGCTTGTTTGACGAGATCGCTGTGCTCGCGCAGATTATCGGCGCACGTACCAACGCAGCCAAGTTGGCAAGCGCCGCGCAATAAGAACGCAGGGAGCCCCAAGTCCTATTGACGTTGGGGTCCCTCCCATTCAGGCCAAATAAAAAGGGGGGCGAAAGCCCCCCTTTTCTTTCGGTCGACTGCTTCGCTTAGAAGCGGATCTTGACGCGTGCGCCATAGTTGCGCGGCATCCCCCAGTTCGCCTGCTGAAGGCCGTCGCCACCAGTTTGGGTGCGCTGGTTGAGCATTTCATTTTCCAGGTTTTCGGCGAAAACATCAACCATCCAGCGTTCGTCGGCCGATAGGAATGACAGCCGAAGGTCCGTCTGCGTGAAGCTCGGCTGGAAGCCGGACAGATCGAAAGGCAGCCCGCCATGCGCGAAATAGGAATCGCTGTAGCGGAACTGCACCTGCGGCGTCAGCGTGCCGACACCGATGTCGAAGTCATATCCAGTTGCGATCGAGAAAGTGAATTCCGGCGTATAGGGCGGGCGCTCGCCGCGCAGGTCGATAAAGCGACTGGCGGGAACCGCACCGTTGATGACCTGGAAACCGCCGGGCAGATTAATGCCGAACCGCGCGTATTTCGCATCGAGATAGGATGCGCCAATCGAGATTTTCCAGGATTCAACCGGAAGCAGGGCCAGCGAGACTTCGGCGCCGCGAGCCTTCAACACGCCGCCGTTTGACGAAAGCGTGATGAACGAGCCGACATTGGCCGGGTTCGGGATCTGGAAGGTGGTCGCAAGGTCGGAATAACGCACGTCGTAAAGCGAGAGGTTGAGCTCCGCCTTACGGTCCCAGAAGCGTGACTTCATGCCAAGCTCGTAGGAGCGCGATTTCTGCGGCTGCGTGACAGTTCCATTCTGGTTCATCACGCCCGAAAGGAAGCCAGTGGAGGCGGTGGCGTAAAGCATGACGTCGGGATTGATATCAAACTCGGCACCGGCGCGCCATGTGACGTTTTCGAATGTTGCCCGAACATCGGTCTTCGCCGTTGCCGTTGCAGGATTATACGGAAAGATCGTCCGCGGGTCGGTAGGCGCCACGCTTGGGGTCAGGCTGCCGAAATAGGCCGCATTGCCATTGATCGCGTGCTTGCGTTCGTTGTTGTACCGGATCCCGCCGATCACCCGCAGGGCATCGCTGATCGAGAATTTGGCTTCGCCGAACACGCCGAGATAGCGGCTGTTGATGAACTGCGTATTGTTCGATGCAGAATTGATCGAATTCGCCAGCGACACCAGCGGGGTACCGGTCTGCACCGGCAATACCACCCCATTGGTCGAAGTCGCCGTCGGCCGCGCGGCAAGATTGTCCACCGTATGCCGCAGCGACGAGTAGGAAAAGAGCAGCTTGTCATACGACGCATAGCCGCCGGCCGTCAGTTCGAGCGGACCGTCCCACTGCGAAATCAATTGGAGTTCTTGGGTGTACGATTTGTTATTTTCCTCGACCCACTCCCGCCCGTGCGCGTTCGAACTGTAATCCGAGTCATTACCGAGCAACGAGGTATAGTTGGTGAAGGAACTGATCGATTTGAGCACCACCGGGCCGAAATCAAAATTTCCTTCGAGCGTGACGTTCGATTCCCGCAGGCGATCGTCATGGACATAATCGCGAATGACGGTTCGCTTGTCCTTGTTCGAAAGACCCGGGGTACCGTCGATGAGATCGAAGCGGGGCGTTCCGCCGGAGCCCCGCCGGGGATTTTGGCAATCGAGCACCGGGCCGAATGGATCGGTCAACCCGTTGGTCGCCGTCGTGCGACAAGCGCCATTGATCGCGAACATGCCAGCCGGATTACCGTCTTCAGCAATGCGGGTGTAACGAAGCGTGAAATCAATGTCGTCGCTCGCGCGCCAGAGAGCCGACGCACGGAACGAGAAGGTGTCGGCAACGCCAAGGTTCGGTCCGATCAAATTCTTGACCCAGCCATCGCTATTGTCGGTCAAAAGGGCGAAACGTGCGGCGAAATTGTCGCTGATGCCAGCATTGACGACCAGTTCGTTGCGAAGATCGTTAAACCGGCTGTAGCGGGTATCGATGCTGCCGCTGAGGCCGGGCTCTGAAGTGTCGGGCGCATTGGTGTAGATGTTGATAGCGCCGCCGAGCGTGTTGCGACCGTACAACGTGCCTTGCGGCCCGCGCAGAACTTCCAGACGCTGAACGTCGAAGAACGCGCGCGATTGCTGCGACGAACGCGGCTTGAAGACACCATCGACAAAAAAGCCGACGATCGATGTGTTGTCCGCGAACGTGCTGTTGGAATTGGCGCCGCGCAATGCGATCTTGGTATCGTTTCCGCCTTTCGCGAACACGAGTCCTGGCGAAAGCTGCTCAAGACGCGAGACGTCATTGACCCCATTTTTCGCTAGATCATCGCCGGAAAGGGCTTGAACGGTCGCGCTGACGTCCTGCAAATTCTGCGCACGCTTCTGTGCTGTCACGACGATTTCGCTCAGCCCGCCTTCTTCGGCCGTATCAGCGGTGGATGCGGTCGTGGCCTCCTGCGCCGCGACCGGCGTAGCAGCGAGCAACGCCGCAATGGTGAGGCTACCGGCTGTCCAGAGACGCGTGCGATTTGTGCAGTTCATGATTCCCCCTAGATCTCGAAAGGACTCGACGTGGCCCCGACGAAGTTTTGTACTTCGAATGCAAAATTCAAGCAAGGTGTTTTCGACTCGAGCCCAGATTATCCAGCACACCAACGGCATCTTCGTCACTTTCAGGCGATTTATCGAGGAATTTTCCAGCCAATCGCCCAACAAACTATTTGCATTCGAACGCAAATCAACGCAGGAATCTCTCTGGGAGATAAAGATGACCAAATCTAGCGACACCCGATATCCGCGCGCAGAAGATATGTCGCTCATGCGGCGCTTATCCGCCCTAGCCTTCCTTGCCGTTGCCTATATTTTTTATGCTTGGGCGTGGAATACGGTCGATGTTCTTCGCCCTTATATTGCGAGTGATTTGAAGCTCTCCCTGACCGAGGCCGGATCGCTATACAGTGTACAGGCCCTTGGCGCCCTGGTCGGCGCGGTCGTGAACGGTCAACTTGCCGATCGGTTTGGGCGGCGCAATGCGTTGATGGTCGTCATGATCGGATTTGGTACCGTCCTCGCGCTCGGAACGATCGTCACCAGCTACCCGCAGATCCTCACCCAGCGCTTCGTACTCGGTTATTTTACTGGTTCGATGTATCCGATTACGGTCGGCATTTATGTCGGGCTGTTCAGCACCGAAGTTCGAGGCCGGGTTGCGTCAGTTATCATGGGCTCCTCGTATCTCGCCGTCGCGCTTCTCGGCGCCGCAACCACCCTGATCTTCGAATTCGAGCTCGACTGGCATTTATTGTTGTGGGCTGGAGCGGTGCCGGTCGTTCTCGCCTTTCTTGCTCCGCTTGCGATTCCGGACGACCGCAAGATGATACCATTCGGCGGTGCCATCTTATCCAGCACGGCCAACGGTAAGTTACCGATCAGCGAGCTCTTTTCGCCAAGCTTTCGGCGCCAGACAATCATGCTGACGATGGTGTCCGGTTTCAATTTCTTCGCCTATCAAGCCTTTAGCGGCTGGGCGACGACCTATCTCAAAACCGTCCGCATGTTCAGCGACGGCGCGATCGGAATATCCGTCAGCTGGATGTTTGCAGGCAGCGTCATTGGTGGCTTCTTCTGGGGCTGGGTGGGCGATCGCTTCGGACGGCGGGCGGCAGCGATCGGTTTCTTTCTCGCGGCAGCGCTGATCCTCGTTTATCTTTATGCCCCGATCAGTCCCGCAGTTTTGAATATTGTCGCCTTTGGTTATGGTGCCTGCCTCGCATGCAGCGTCGTGTGGGGACCGTGGCTCTCCGAGCTGTATCCACCTCACCTGCGATCGACCGCCGCGTCTATTTTCAACTGGGGGCGCATATTCAGCTTCTTCGCTCCGCTGCTGACCGGCCAGATCGCAGAACATTTTGGGCTCGCAGCCACGATGACAATCGCCAGTGTTGTTTTTTCGATCGCGGCAATTATCTGGCTCAGCTTGCCCGAAACGCTCAAGCGTAAAGCGGAACCGGTCCGGATTGCGCCCGTGCCCGCGGAGTAAATCCATTGAGCAAGGCCTCAACACGGCCCCGGACCGTTGGGATTTTCTCCGTCGGCGGCACCATCGCAATGACTGCGAACCCTGGCGGGCGAGGGGTAGCCCCGCAACCGGGCTTCGATCTGTTGTCGCCCATGCGCCACCTGCATCCCGATCTGACGCTGGCGCATTTTGAGCTTTTCGCCAAGCCCAGTCCAAGCGTCTCCCTCGCCGATGTCCAATTGCTTTGCGAACAGATCGAAGAAAAATTCCAGCTTGGCCTTTGTGGTGCTGTCATCACGCATGGAACTGACACCCTGGAGGAAACCGCCTTTGCTCTGTCGCTGTTGATATCGACAGCAAAGCCGGTTGTCGTAACCGGGGCGATGCGGCACCCAGAAGCACCGGGCGCCGATGGACCGGCGAACCTGGCATCGGCCATTTTGGTCGCCGCCAGTGCCCAAGCCGATGGACTCGGACCCTTGGTCCTTTTCGGAGACGAAATTCACGCGCCACATCTGGTCAGAAAGATTCACAGCAGTCGGCCACATGCATTTACGTCGGAGCCTTTCGGACCGATGGGTCATATCGTCGAAGGCCGACTGGACCTCCAGATGCAGCCCACGCTGAAGCACCAACCGCTGCGTGTGCAAAGTCCCGTGCTGGCCGTACCCGTCCTTCAGGCGGGACTTGATCTCGAACCAGAAACCGTTTCGGCCTTTTCAGATGCCGCCATCGGCGCTCTCATCATTGCAGGTGTCGGTGGCGGACATGTTTCGTCTCGCGCCGTCGATGCCATTGCAGCGCTCGCAATGCGGATGCCCGTAATTATCACCAGTCGCGTCGGCATGGGTCACACCTTGTCGAGAAGCTACGCCTATGGCGGAAGTGAGATGGATCTCGCGCAGCGCGGTGTGATCAACGGGGGCCGCTGGCGACCGGCTCAGGCCCGGATTATCGTGCAAATGCTTTTGTCCGAGGGCAAATCACGGGATGAGATCGCGGCTTGGCTCGCCCGATAGCGCAGCGATCATTTATCCGGCGCAGATAGACGCCGCGCGGCGTGATATGGCGGCCTCAAAGGTGTTCAGCAGCAAGCAGGCGATCGTCATCGGCCCGACGCCACCGGGAACCGGGGTAATCGCGCCGGCAACGCCCACGGCCTCTTCAAACGCCACGTCGCCGACAAGCCGCTTCTCGCCATCGCTGGACGTGATGCGGTTGATCCCCACATCGATCACGATCGCGCCGGGCTTGATCCATTCGGCGCGTACAAGCCCCGGCTTTCCAACGGCTACGACGACGATGTCAGCGCGCCTGCAGATTGCCGGGAGCCCGACGGTCTTGATATGCGCCACGGTGACGGTGCAGCCTGCAGACAGCAGAAGGTCCGCCATCGGCTTGCCTACGATATTGGACATGCCGATGACGATCGCGTCGAGTCCCTCGATATTGGCGCGGACCGTTTCAATCAGAAACATGGCCCCCATTGGCGTACAAGGGATTATCCCGCCTGCGCCTGTGACACGCTCGCCGACATTAATCGGATGAAAGCCATCGACATCCTTCGCTGGGTGCACAGCTTTCAACACAGTGGTGACATCAATATGCTTGGGCAAGGGCAGCTGGATGAGAATGCCGTCGGTTTCCGAGTCGCGGTTCAACCGCTCGATGAGGGCTAAAAGCTCGGCTTCGGTAAGCTGCGCGTCCAGTCTGTGCTCCACCGTCGCGATGCCGACCGCGTGTGCTGCGCGGCTCTTGCTGCGTACATAGGTATGACTGGCCGGGTCGTCTCCGACGAGGACGACCGCGAGGCACGGTACGACGCCGGTCGTAGCAAGCGCCTCGACTTTGGCCTTGAGCTCGCCGTTAAGGCGACGCGCAAGCGCGGTTCCGTCGATCAGCGCCGCTGCCATATCAGTCGCGAAAAACCACGGTGGTCGATCCGTTGAGTAGCGCGCGACCTTCGAGATGGAACGATAATGCCCGCGCCAGGACCCGGCGCTCGATATCGCGCCCCTTTCGAACCAGATCGTTCGGACTGTCCGAGTGACAGACGCGCTCGACATCCTGTTCGATGATCGGCCCTTCGTCGAGGTCGGCGGTCACATAATGCGCCGTTGCGCCAATCAGTTTGACGCCGCGGCTGTGCGCCTGATGATAGGGCTTTGCGCCCTTGAAACCCGGCAGAAAGCTGTGGTGGATATTGATGCAGCGCCCGGACAGATAGGCGGCCATCTGGTCCGACAGGATCTGCATGTAGCGCGCCAGCACGACCAGATCGACCTTCTCCGCCTCCACAATTTCGCGGATCTGGCGTTCCTGATCGGCCTTCGTCTCCTTAGTGACCGGCAAATGGTGAAAGGGGATCGATCCGAAATCCGCTGGACCGAAGACCTCACGCCGATGGTTCGACACAATTCCCGCAATATCCATCTTCAACTCGCCGATGCGCCAGCGGTACAGGAGGTCGACGAGGCAATGGTCGAACTTCGACACCAGCAACAGGACCCGCTGACGGGAGCTGTCGCGACGAAGCTCCCATTGCATGCCAAGGTCATGCGCCAGCTTGCCGAGGTCCGATTGCAGCGCCGCTTCGCTTGCGGGTGCGAGGTCGAATACGACCCGCATGAAAAAGCTGGCCGTAGTCGTGTCATCGTACTGATCGGCTTCGAGAATATCGCCGTTCGCCCTGAAAATTGCGGTCGAGATCTTGGACACGATCCCGCGCTGGTTGGGACACGACATGGTGAGGATGAATTTCTCGGTCATGATACCTTCGTTTCAAACCATGGATAAATGGCGTTAGCGCCCGACCGCGATGCCCTCGGCTGCAGCCGCGGCACTGAACCAGTGCCAGAAGCTGCCCGCAAAACTTCGCGGGACGGCGACGCCCAATGTGCCCGAAGAGGGCCGCCAGGCGATCACAATGATATGGGCGATGACACTGCAGACGCAGTCTCCGTCGGACGCCAAGGCGGTTTCCAGATCGACAAAGATGCCTTTCTGCAAGACGCGCATCGCCGCAGGGTCGTGCAGTTTAAGCAAGGCATAGCCGTCGCCCTGATCAAAGGTCGCGGCCGTATCGCCCAGGTCGGGATGCGACCCTTCGCACAGCGTCAGCCATGTTCCGGGACCGGTTTTCAATACCGTGGTTCCGGGCGCCCCGCGCGCGAAAGCCGCCAGTGCCGCGCCCGTTTCATTTTCGGCGCCGCGATATGCCATCGTCGCCACGATCTGGTGGATTTGCATGGCCTCCACCCGCAGTCCGGCTTGATGCACAGTCGGCAGGTCGGCGAGAATGGGATCGAAAGCGGAAAGCTGATGGTCAGGCACGAAGGCGCTCCCCCGCTGCGTCGAAAAAGACAGGGCTGCACACTTCGACCTCGACGCAGGTTCCCCGTACTGGCGACGCGGCGACGATAGTTTCGCCGACACGCTCAGGCCCATGCTCCAGCAGGCCGAGGGCAATCCATTGATCGAACATGCCCGAGTAGGCGACCGACGTGATATGCCCCTGGCTTTCGCTCGCCACTTGCGCCGCGCCGTTTCGGAACAGGTGCGATCCGGCGCTGAACCGCTGCGCGGGATCGACCGGCTTCAAGCCGACGAGCATCTGCCGGCCCGGATCGACGAGCGCGGGCCTTTCGGCCATCGCCCGGCCGATGAAATCCTTCTTCTTCGACAGCATGCGGCCGAGACCGAGGTCGTGTGCGGTAACCTGCCCGTTGAGGTCACCCCCCGCGACATGTCCCTTTTCGATGCGCAGGATACCCAGCGCCTCAAGTCCATAAGGGGTGCAGCCATAGGCCCGGCCAAGCAACGCGAGCGCACGAACCAGCGCATCGCCGTGGTTGGTCGGCACTGCGATTTCATAGGCGAGTTCACCCGAAAAGCTCAGACGAAAGAGCCGCATCGGGATGCCGTTCCATGCTCCGGCGAGCGCCCCCATGAACGGAAAGGCCTCGTTCGACAGGTTGATGGCGGGCAGCAGATCCTGAAGCAATGCACGCGACAGCGGACCGGCGACCGCAATCTGCGCCCAGCCTTCGGTAATCGAGCAGGCATGGACTTTGAGGCCCGGCCAAGTCACCTGCAGCGCGAAATCGATGTGCCGCATCACGGCGACGGCGTTCACGGTTGTGGTCGTGATGACGAACCGGTTGTCGTTGAGGCGCGCGACCGTGCCGTCGTCGAACACGAAGCCATCCTCGCGCAGCATTACACCATAGCGGCATTTCCCGACGGGCAGCGTCGACATCATGTTGCCGTAAAGCCGGTCGAGCAGTATCGCCGCGTCGGGACCCACAATCTCGATCTTGCCGAGCGTCGACACGTCGCAGATGCCGACGGTCGATCGCACCGTTTTCGCTTCGCGAACCGCGCTCGCTAACCAATCCTTGTCGCCTGGCCGGGTGAACCATTGGGCCCGTTTCCACAGGCCGGCATTGACGAAGCTCGCGCCGTTTTCCACCGCCCAGCGATGCGTCGGCGTCAGCCGCGTGGGCTTGAGATGCTTGCCGCGGTGCATACCCGCAAGCGCGCCGATAGCCACCGGCGTATGCGGCGGGCGCGCCGCGATCGTACCGATCGCGGCCATACCCGCATCGCGATGCTGTGCGAGCACGGCATGGCCGAGGACCTGTCCTGCCTTGCCCTGGTCGGTCGCCATGCCCAGCGTCGTATAGCGTTTGAGATGTTCGACCGAACGATAGCCTTCACGGTCGGCGAGCAGGATGTCGTCGACTGTCACATCATGCTGAAAGTCGACAAAGGACTTCTGGCTACCGCCGCGGACGACATGGGGCGATGCCTGCGCGGAGACCGCAATGCGCGGAGTGACCGTTTCCGTATCGGAGACCCGCCGGGCCGCCGCTTCGCCGCTCGCCATCGCATCGGCGAGCGACAAGGCGCCATCGGCCGCACCTGCAAAGATCATCCCGCCGGGAAGTTTATCCTGCTTGAAAGCTTGGAGCGTATCGCACCAATCGGGCCGCTTCCCCATATGGCTCGCAAAACCGACATTCGGGTTCCAGCCGCCCGCCATGCCCAGAAGGTCGATGCCGATGCGCTCTATGCTGCCGTCGAAACGGCGCACCTCGATCGCCTTCAGGCTCTTGCCGAAGGTGCGAACAACCTCGCCCGCGATGACCGGCGCAAACGACACGTCCCGCGCCGGTTGGCCGCGTGCATCGATGATCGCAGCTATCTCGACGCCCGTTTCCGCGAGGTCCGCGGCGACGTCATATCCGGTGTCGCAGACGGTAAAGATCGCGACGCGTTTGCCCGGTGCGACGGCGTAGCGATTGACGTAGGTCTGGATCGCCGATGCCATCATCACGCCTGGACGGTCGTTACCCCCGAAAGCGATCGGCCGCTCGGTCGCACCCGTCGCAAAAATCGCCCTCGCCGCCACGATTTTCCAGTAACGCTGCCGAGGTTGCCCATCGGCTGCGATCGGCAAATGGTCGGACACGCGTTCGACGGCGCCAAAACTGTTGCCATCATAGGCGCCGAACAGGCTTGTCCGCGTCAGGATCGTCACCCGATCGTTCGCGGCCAACTCGCGCAGCGCCGCCGCCGCCCACGCCGCCCCCGATTGGCCACCGACCTCGTGACGCTCCGAAAGCAGTCGGCCACCCAACCGGCTGTCATTTTCGACCAGCAGAACGCGAAGCCCGGTCCGCGCCGCCGACAGCGCCGCCGACAGGCCGGCCGGTCCCGATCCCACGACCAGCAGGTCGGCAAAGGCGTGGCTGCGATCATAGCTGTCAGGATCTGGCTGGCCGCTGAGGCGTCCGAGCCCCGCCGCGCGGCGGATAAGCGGCTCATAAAGGCGCTCCCACAAGGCCGCGGGCCACATGAAGGTCTTGTAGTAAAAACCGGCGACAAAGATTTTCGAGAACAGCCCGTTTACCGCCATCAGGTCGAAATTCGGGCTCGGCCAGCAATTCTGGCTTTGCGCCTCCAGGCCGTCGAACAGCTCGACCGACGGGGCGCGGCAATTCGGCTCGGCGCGCGCACCGCCATGCAGCGTCACCAGCGCGTTGGGCTCGTCGATCCCATCGGTCAGAATGCCGCGAGCGCGGTGATATTTGAACGACCGGCCGACGATCCGGACACCATTCGCCAGAAGCGCCGACGCCAGCGTATCGCCTGCAAAGCCCGTCAACGCCCGGCCGTCGAAGCGAAAGTCGACCGCCTTGGTGCGATCGATCAGGCCGCCCGCCTGAAGGCGCGTCATCGCCCCTGCTCCGATGCCAGCGTCACCGAAAGAAAATCATGTGTGCGCGTGTCGCGTTCAACGAGCAGCCAGCTCCGGCAACCAGCGGCATGATACCAATGCTCTTTCTGCGGCCCGGCGGGATTGACGCGCCCATAGACATGATCGGCGAACGCGACGGCTCCCTCGTCATAATCGGGACGAGGCGTCGGCGCCTCACCACGGAAATGGAACTCGCTGCTGTCGCGTGGCCCGCAATGCGGGCAGGAGATGATCATCGCGGCGCCCTCACTGCAGATTGGCCTGGGCGCCCGCGCCCTTTTCATCGAGCAGTCGCCCGCTCGCGAAGCGATCGAGCCGATAGCTGGCCGCGACCGGATGCGGCTCGTCGCGGGCCAGCAGATGCGCGAAGCACCAGCCCGACGCCGGCGTCGCCTTGAAGCCGCCGTAGCACCAGCCTCCGTTGAGATAGAGTCCCGGCACCGGCGTCCGGTCGATGATCGGCGACCCGTCGAGCGTCATGTCCATGATGCCGCCCCAAGAGCGTAACACCCGGGCGCGGCCGACCATCGGCATGATCGCCATCGCCTCCTCGCAGACATCCTCGACGATCGGCAGGTTTCCGCGCTGCGCGTAGCTGTTGTACCCGTCAAGGTCGCCGCCGAACACCAGCCCGCCCTTATCGGACTGGCTGATATAGAAGTGCCCAGCGCCGAACGTGATCACACCGGGGATAACAGGCTTCAGCCCCTCGCTCACGAACGCCTGAAGCACATGTGTTTCGATCGGCAGGCGCATATCCGCGAATGACGCCACCCGCGACGTATTGCCGGCAACCGCCATCCCGACCTTGCCCGCAAGGATCTTGCCGCGGCTCGTTTCGACGCCGCTCACCCGGCCGCCAGCATCGCGAATGAAGCCGGTGACTTCGCAATTCTGGATGATGTCGACGCCCCGATCCGACGCGCCGCGAGCAAAGCCCCAGACGACGCCGTCATGCCGCGCGGTCCCCGCGCGCTTCTGCAGCAAGCCCCCGAAAATGGGAAAACGCGCATTGTCGAAGTCAAGGAACGGCGCCATGCGGCGCACCCCGGCCAGATCTAGTAAGTCCGCGTCGACGCCGTGCAGACACATTGCATTGCCGCGCCGCTCGAAGGCGTCACGCTGCTCGTCGGAATGGCAGAGGTTCAGGATACCGCGCTGGCTGACCATCGCATTATAGTTCAGATCCTGCTCGAGGCCTTCCCAAAGCTTTAGCGAATGCTCGTAAAAGGGAATATTGCCCGGCAGCAGATAATTGGACCGGATGATCGTCGTGTTGCGCCCGGCGTTGCCGCCGCCGATCCAGCCCTTTTCGATGACGGCGACATTGGTGATGCCGAAATTCCTGGCGAGATAATAGGCCGTGGCAAGTCCGTGCCCCCCGCCACCGATGACGACAATATCGTAGCGATCCTTAGGCGCCGCATCCCGCCAAGCCGGCTGCCACCCTCGGTGACCGGTCAGGGCCTGGCGGGAAAGCGTGAACAGGGAGTAGCGTTGCCGTTCCATCAGAAAGAACTTACCCCTTGCCGCCCGGCGCGGCTTGTCCCATAGCGACATGATATTGCTTCTAAGCGACATCGGAGAAATACTTGCCTACCCGGCTCGGCTATCTGCTCATCGACGGCTTTGCTCTCATGTCTTATGCGCCGGTCATCGAGCCCTTTCGTGCCGCAAACCGCCTGTCGGGCGAGGACCATTACATCTGGCGCCACTATTCCATCGACGGAACGCCAGCGCTTGCTTCGACGGGCACTCCGCTGGCGGTCGATGGTCCGGTCGATGCGATCGAAGATACCGACATGCTTTTTGTATGCGCGGGAGGAAATCCAGCGCTGTTCAATGACGCGAACACGTTCGCCCACCTTCGCCGGGCATCGCGATTTGGGATGCGATTAGTGGGCGTATCAGGTGGCCCGGTCATTTTAGCCCGGTCGGGACTTCTCGATGGCTACCGCTGCACCGTTCACTGGGAACATGAGGCGGCTTTTTTTGAAACTTTCACGGCCCCGCTGCTTGAGCGCGGTCTTTTCGTAATCGACCGCGACCGGATAACCTGCGCTGGCGGGTTGGCAGGCCTTGATCTCGCCGTCGCGCTGATTTCTCAAAAGCTTGGCGCTGGCTTGGCGCGCCGGGTCAGCGATTGGTATATTCAGTCGGAACAGCGTGAGGGAGGCGGCGCGCAACGCGCAGCACCAGGGCAGCGCTACCGCGTCTCCAGCAGCGCTCTCGTGGGGGCGCTGGCGGCGATGGAAGAAAATCTCGGCGAACCGGTTAAACGCCAAGCCCTTGCCGCCGCCGCCAACATCTCGGTCCGACAATTGGAACGCCTGTTTTCGGCTCAACTCGGAACGACCATAGCCGCGCATGATCTGGCGTTGCGGCTCGACAGATCGCGCCGTCTGTTAGTCGAGACCACGATGCCGATAACCGAAGTTGCGGCAGCGTCGGGCTTCGCAAGCGCCAGCCACTATTCGAGAGAGTTCAAGCGGCGATTCTCCATCCCGCCATCTTCCGCCCGGCTTGGATCAATAGCGACGTCGATTGCTCAGGCAGCTAATTGAGGGTTTGAGTACGCTCATGGCCGCAATCCGACGTCCGCTTTCGACCACTGGTCGGCGGTATCCGCGACGTCCGACTTTGGGCGCATAGCGGCCGGTAACGATCGCTTCGCCACTCAATGACTATTGGATATTTAGTCGGACGTGGTGTCAACCGCGCTTGCGGCGCCCGGCGCTCTTGCGAATTGGCCGAGCGCCACGCATGCTAACGGGTAGCAACCGGATTTCTAAGGCATCTGGCAGATGGGCCGTCACCTTGGGAATCTGGTTTACAATATCAAACAAGATTTCAACGCGGGTGGCGCTCGCATATCGACTGGCATTCTCCCCGCCAGTCTTCTGACCGAGGAGGTCAGACCGAAATTCTTCGAACGTCTGCAGCATCTTCAGTTCAGTACTGACCATATGCCGACCGCTGTGGACCGCCTGTCCCGGCTTAACGAGCGTCAGACGTGACTTAATGTGAAGCCATACATTCTTGAAAAAAACATCGCCCAGCGCACGCCCTATGCGACCGGGCTGGATTTCCGGAAAGAGGTACTGCTCACCAGCTTCCTTCATGGCTTCGACATAATGCAGGAAGCCCAAGCGACGCAGCTCGTCGCAAAGCGGAATCTTACGGACGCTGGTCGCGTTCTTGACGCCGCCTGCAGAAGTCTTCCTAATATTCACAAAAAAGATACCGTCCTCGTCGCCGATATCATCGACCAAAAGCTTGCAAGCTTCCTCGCGCCGCATGCCTGAATACCAAACCAGCGGCATGACCCAATAGGCCGCGTCGTGCCAAATCGAGCCTCCCGGCGTCACGGACAAACGCTGAGGCAAATCCACGCCCGCACCGCCGGTCCAGATGCCGAGACGAAACAATTCCTCGCCCTGCGCAATCGTATAGGGGTCGCGCTCGTTGCGCTCGTCCATGTCATCCTCCTCGAGGATGAAATCTGAGAAATCAAGCGGCAGCATGGGCGTCTTTGTCGCCAGCCACGCGCACAATCTCTTGAGGTTAGCGAAATGGCGGTTGATTGTGCCTACGTCGAGTCCGATCGTGATCGAAACTTCTTCACCGTGCTCCTCTGCTTCCGCAAGACGATCGAGCGCCTCGCTGCAAATGTCCTCCAATGACATATCTTCATGACGGGGCGACTTATGATGCGACGACGGTAACCGGTTCAACAGGTCGTAAAACCGATTGAGGTCTTCTTGGCTTGTTGCTGCCATGGCCTTGCCATTGTTCGACTTGCCGAAAAGAAAGGGCGCGGCCTTGAACTGGCGCTTCTGGCTGGCGCCCCAGACCTTCGGCTGCGACTTGCGCTTTTTGGGGTTCGCAGCGTCGGCCAGGACCGGCGCATCGTCCCGTCCGCGCGCCTTTGGTTTCAGCTCCATATATTTCTCTACCGCCTGCACCGGGCTAAGGGCGGCATAACAGGTCTGCGCATCGCTGAATGTCGACGTTGGCGCAGACACAATGGTGCTGGCGTTCCACGCATTTGGAGGCGCAGGGGCGGAGATCGGGGGAGGCATCGAATTCTGCAGAGGCGCTCGCCCGAGCGCATTCATCAGCGCCAAGCTGTGTTCGATCGCGCGAACTTCGGGATTGTCGTAGGTTGCCGCGGCCGTCAACCGTGCGGCACACATGACCTGCCGGGCAATTTCGATGCGGTCAGCCGCTGGCTCGATCCCAAGTCGCTCCAGCAAGGCCTTTGCCTCGTTCAGCAAATTGCCGGGAACATCGCCGGCTTGGGAAAGCATGGCATAAAGATTGGCCCGGCCCTCGTCGTCCAGCGACGGAAAGCGCTTGTCGAACGACCCGATGTAATCGATGCCCATATAGTCGTCGAAGCCATTTGAGATGAAGTCGCCGTTGAACGCTGCGTAGATCGCGAGCATCTGGTGAAAGCGAGCTGTGACATCGCCTTCCCCATCCTTCTCGATCGCCGCCAACTGATGTGCCAGCATATTGCGATACCGCACCATCTCCTCTCGAAAGAGGTAATCGACCTGTTCGCTGGTCAGACCTTCGCGCTCGATCCGTTCGTATAGGCTCATTCGTACAACCTCGCTTCGACCGGTCATCGCGGCCGCGCGCCGTCGCGCGACCGACTGGTCCTTCGTCAGAAGGCTGACCGTTGTTACGATGGTTATAGGACGGGGAAGCCGTCCAACGAAGCGCACCCGGCGACGCCACCAATAGGTAGCCCCGCGGCGGTTTACATTTTCGATTGCTGGCATCAGGCACTGGCTCCATCCACTGGTAGCAACTGATGCCACTGCGATGGTCGGCCTTGCTCAGCTCAGGGAGAAAACTGGGGTTTTCCGTCCCTTGGCTGAGGCACTGCACCGGCTGGCTGGGGCGGCAGGATTCGAACCTGCGAATGGCGGCATCAAAAGCCGCTGCCTTACCACTTGGCGACGCCCCAACGGGCCGGTGCGAGCGCGCTCTATAGCGCTTCGGCTTCGGTTGGCAAGGCAGCCCTTAGAGGCGCGTGACCCAGCCGTGCGGATCGGCGGCGCGGCCGCGCTGGATGTCGACCAGCTTGTCCTTGAGCATCCCGGTCACCTGTCCCGGGCCGCCCGCGCCGATCGTGAAACTGGTGTCGCCGCGGGTCACCTTGCCGACCGGGGTCACCACCGCCGCGGTGCCGCAGGCAAAGCTTTCGGTCAGCTTGCCGCTCTCCGCATCGGCCTGCCACTGGTCGATCGCATAGGGTTCTTCGCGCACCGTCAGGCCCGCATCGCGCGCCAGCGTGATGATCGCGTCGCGGGTGATGCCGGGCAGGATCGTGCCGGTCAGCGGCGGGGTGACGATGCTGCCGTCGTCGAACACGAAGAACATGTTCATGCCGCCCAGTTCCTCGATCCAGCGATGTTCGGCGGCGTCGAGGAACACGACCTGATCATGCCCCTTGGCGATCGCCTCGCGCTGCGCGATCAGGCTGGAGGCATAATTGCCGCCGCATTTGGCTGCGCCGGTACCGCCCGGCGCAGCGCGGGTGTAATCCTCCGACACCCACAGCGAAATCGCGGGGGCGCCCGATTTGAAATAATTGCCGACCGGCGAGGTGATGACGAGGAACTGATATTCGGCGGCGGGCTTCACGCCCAGGAACACCTCGCTGGCGAACATGAAGGGGCGCAGATAGAGCGCGCCGCCCTCAACCGGCGGGAACCAAGCGGCATCGGCGGCCACCGCTTCCTTGACCGCGGCGATGAACAATTCCTCGGGCATTTCGGCCATTGCCATGCGGCGCGCGCTTGCGTTGAAGCGCGCGGCGTTCGCCTCGACCCGGAACAGCGCCATCGACCCGTCGTCGAGCCGATAGGCCTTGAGCCCTTCGAAGATTTCCTGCGCATAATGCAGCACCGCAGTCGCGGGATCGAGCGTCAGGGGGCCGCGCGGCATGACCTGCGCGTCGTGCCAGCCCTGCCCCTCGGTATAGCGGATCGACACCATATGGTCGGTGAACACGCGCCCGAACGCCGGATCGGCGATCGCCGCCGCGCGCACATCGTCCGCAACGCGATGGGGGTGCGGCAGATGGGTAAATGCGGGAGCGGACATGCGAAAACACCTATGATTAGCGGGTCTATGGTGCGCGCCTCTTGCCAAAGACCGGCGCGGGGCGCAACGGTAGTGACCATGGCTGAGGAAAATTTTCTTTCACAAGTACCCGCTGCGTCTGCCCTTTTCTTGCGCGAAGATGAAGTGCGTCGCGGCATCGAATTTCTGTTTTTCGCGCATGCATCGCTGTGGCGGTCGATCGACGCGCAGCTGGCCGAGCAGGAGATCGGGCGGGCGCATTACCGCGCGCTCTATTTCATCGCGCGGCAACCGGGACTGACGATTTCGGACCTGCTCGCGCTGCTGGGGATTACCAAACAGTCGCTGGGGCGGGTGGTGAAGGAGCTGGAAGCGCGCGCGCTGGTGACGACGCGGCCGGGCAATCGCGACCGGCGGCAAAAGGAGCTGCGGCTGACCGAGGCCGGGCGGACGATCGAGGCGGCGATCTTTGTGCTGCTGCGCGACACGATGAGCCGCGCCTATACCCATGCGGGGCAACAGGCGGTGACCGGGTTCTGGCATGTCAGCGAGGCATTGGTCCCGGCGCGCGAGCGCAAACGCATTGCGGCGCTGGGGAAAGAGGCGGGGTAGGCTCCTGCGCTGTTTATCACCGTAGCCCTGAGCCTGTCGAAGGGCGCTTTGCGGATAAGCGCCGTTCGACAGGCTCAGGGCTACGGCTTAATCCAGCCTTAGTCGGCGGTCAGCCGTCGCCGCGCGCCAGATCGGCCAGCTCGCGACCGCGGTCGCGGGCGGCGCGCAGGACGTTGGTGAGCAGCGCGGCAAGCTGGCCGTCGCTGTCGAGCACGTCGAGCCCGGCCTGTGTGGTGCCGCCCTTGCTCGCGACCTGCGCGATCAGTGTGCCTGGCTTTGCGCCGCTATCGGCAAGCAGCGCGGTGGCCCCACCAAAGGTTGCGGTGGCCAGTGCCAGCGCATCCTCTGCCGACAGGCCAAGCCGTTCGCCCGCTGCGGCATAGGATTCGATCAGACGGAACACGAACGCCGGGCCGCTGCCGGTAAAGGCGGTGATCAGATCCATCGTCATATCGTCGGCGAGGGTCACCGTCTGCCCCAGCGGATCGAGGAAGGCGGCGATCGCCGCATCGTCGGCGTCACCCAACGTCGCCACTGCGGTGACCCCGGCGCCAATGCGCGCCGCGAGATTCGGCAGGATGCGAACCTGCGCCTTCGCGTCCGGAAAGCGCGTAGCGAGATCGGCGAGCGATACGCCCGCGAGGATCGACAGCAGATGGACACCACCCGTCGCAAGCGGCGCGAGCATATCGGCGACTTCGCCCAGCTGTTGCGGCTTCATCCCCAGCATGATCCAGTCGGCGCCGCCGTCCGCGGCCTGCCAGTCGGCCAGCGATCCATATTGGACGATGCCGTCGCGCGGCACCGCAAACGGATCGACGATCGTTACCTGCGCGCGGTCGAGCCCGGCCGCGAGCCAGCGATCGAGCATCGCGCCCGCCATGTTGCCGCAGCCGACAAGCAGCAGTCGGCGGGAAAAACGCTTCAAATCCTGAACCATGATCCTGTTTCTTAATCCTAGCGGCAGCTCGTCTCTGGCCCCGACAACAGGTCGAGGCAGCGCCCGTCGATCTTGCCCGCGTCGACCGGCACCCCGATCAGCGATGCCAGCGTCGGCAGAATGTCGACCGTCATCACCGCATTCGGTTGTTCAAACCCCGCCAGCCCCTTGCGCCAGAACAGCATCGGCACGCGGCGGTCATAATCCCACACCGACCCGTGCGTCGCAACATAGCCGAGTCCCGATTCGGGAATCGGCGTCACGCGCGGTTTCAGCACCACGATGAAGTCGCCCGACCGATCGGGGTGGAAGGACGCGCGCAGCTTGTCGTGAAGATCCCAGGTGTCGGGTGCCTGCTTCGACATCGGACGGCGCGCCAGCTCATCGGCTGTTACTACCGCTTCGATCTGCGGGTGCGCGCGGAGCCGGGCCAAAATATCGTCGAGCGCGGCCTTGCGCTGCGACGGGGTCAGCGCCTTCGACAGATACATGTCGCCGAACGGGCCGTCGCCGTAGAGCAGCGGCTGCGGCAGGCCGAGCTTTTCGGCGACCGCCTTGCCCAGCACGTCGGGGGCGAGCGCCGGATCGACGCGCTGCGCGGCGGGCCAGGCGTTCTGGCGGTTGCGTTCGGGCATGTCATGGCCGCCATGGTCGGCGGTGAGCGCGACGGCATAGTCGATCCCGGTGGCGTCGAGCCGCGCAAAGAAATCGCCGAGTTCGCGGTCGAGCCCCGCCATCTGGAGGCACATTTCGCTGCCCTCGGTCCCCGCACCGTGGCCGACATAATCGGTCGCCGACAGCCCGACGATCAGCAGATCGGTGCCGCTGCCCTCACCCATTTTGCGGACCTGGCGCAGCGCCGCGGCGGTCGCGAGGACCGCGCCGTCGGCCTCGGGCGAGGCCATGAAACGGCGGAAGTCGCCGCCTTCGCGGGCGAGGCGGCCGGTGCCGACGGTGCCGCCCTTGTCGTTCACCGGAATCGCGATGTCGTGGGTGGCGCAGTCCGCCGGGAGCGCGAGGCCCGGACGCGGCTGCGCGATGGCGGCGGCAATCGCCGCGCCCGCCTGCGTCGCGGTCGGCGACAGCGCGGTGCCGCGATAGCTGGTGAGCCCAGTGGGGGCGAGCCACAGCAGTTCGTCGGCTTGCCGCCCGCCCATCATGATCGCGGCGCGGTCCTTGCCCGCGACCGAGACGACCTGCGTATTGGGGTCGCGCGCTTTCATCAGATCGCCCAGCGTCGGGACGAGCAGATGATTCACTGACGGCGCATATTTGCCGCCGCCCGATGCGGTGCCGGCGACGCTCTCATCCTCGGCGCAATAGATGCGCTTGTCTTCGCGCGCGACCGACAGGTCGAAATAATTGTTGGCGACGATCCCCGCACGACCGGGATGGCTGCCGGTCAAAATGGTGGCGTGGCCGGGGCAGGTTTCGGTCGCGCCATGCGCCTGATAGCCCGAGGGAAAGACGACCCCCGAAGCCAGCCGCGCGAGCCCGCCGGTGAACTTGCCGCGATATTGGGCGAACAGGTCGGCCGACAGCTGGTCGACCGCGACCATGACGATCAGCTTGGGCGGCGGCGTCGCGGCGGTCACCTTCTGGACCGGCGGCGCCGAATTCTGCGCAAGAACGGTGCTGGCCGTGCCGACACAGAGCGCGGCGGCGAGAGCGATTTTGAGATGGTTCAGCGTCACGAGCGGCGTCTCCGTCATACAGGGTGTCAGCGCGGGCTGTCCTCTCGGCGAAAGCCGCCTATATGGCAAGCCTCGAGAGATAGATGACAGCGGGACGGGCATGGATCGCGGCTGGGACGTTTTTGTGACAAGGCTGTGGCGCGCGCTGCTGGCGCTGCTGGCGTTCGCGCTGCTCGCGGTCGGCCCGGCGAGGGCGCAATCTACGCATATCCAGCCGAAACTGGTTGCCGAATCGGTGGCGCCCGCACCCGGTGGCAAGACGACGCTGGCGCTGACCATGGTCCCTGACAAGGGGTGGCACGGCTATTGGATCAATGGCGGCGACGCAGGGTTCGGGCTGTCGGTCGAATGGAATTTGCCCGAGGGTGTGACGGTGGCGCCGCTGCGCTACCCGGTTCCCGAACCGCTGATTCTCTTCGGCATGATGAACCATGTGTACGAGCATCCCTATGCGCTGCTCGCTGATGTGGAAGTGGACGAAAGTGTCACGCAGGGGAGCGATTTGACCCTGTCGGGGGTCGCCAATTGGCTGGCCTGTACCGACAAGGTTTGCGTGCCCGAACGCGCCGTTGTTTCCGTCGCGCTGACAGCGGGCGACGGCGACGTGCCTGCCACGACGCGGACGCGTTTCGATGGGTGGCGCGCGTTGTTGCCGCAGCCGCTCGACCGCAAGGGCAGCTGGGAGCGGCGCGGTGATATGGTGCGCTTTGCCATTCCCCTGCCCGCCGGGTCAGCGCTCGACGCGCCCTATCTGTTCGCCGAGACGCAAAATCTGGTCGATTATGCTGCGCCGCAGACGTTCAGCCGCAACGGCGACTTCATCATCGTCGAGACACGCGCCAAGGGCGAGGCGAGCGGGACGGTGGCGGCGCTGCTCAAGCTCGGCGAAGGACGCGGGCTTTCGGTGAACTTCGACCCTGGCGCGGTGCCGGCGGCGGGCGAGCGGATCGTCGGACCGGCGGATGCGATCGACATGGGGCTGTTCTGGACCGCGCTTGGCGGAGCGATCCTGGGCGGGTTGATCCTCAATCTGATGCCGTGCGTCTTTCCCATCCTGAGTCTGAAGGCGCTGAGCCTCGCGCGGTCGGGCGGCGGTACCGGGTCGGCAAAGGTCGAGGCGCTGGCCTATACCGCGGGGGCGATCGTCACCGCGCTGTTGCTCGGCGCGGCGCTGCTCGCGCTGCGCGCGGCGGGCGAGCAGGTCGGCTGGGCGTTCCAGTTGCAGCATCCGGTCAGCGTGCTGGCGCTGCTGATCCTCGCGCTGGCAATCACGCTGAACCTGCTCGGCGCCTATGAACTGCCATCATTCGGCGGCGGGCAGGCGCTGGCGGCCAAGGGCGGCGCGGCGGGCGGTTTCTGGACCGGCGCGCTCGCCGCCTTTGTCGCGACGCCGTGCAGCGGGCCGCTGCTGGGTGCGGCGCTCGGCGCAACGCTGGTGCTGCCGACGTGGGCGGCGCTGCCGATCTTTGGCGGCCTTGGGCTTGGCCTTGCCCTGCCCTTCCTCGCGATCGGGTTCGTTCCGGCGCTGCGCAACCGCTTGCCCAAGCCGGGGCCGTGGATGGACCGCTTTCGCAAATGGATGGCGCTGCCGATGGGGTTAACCGCGCTCGCGCTCGGCTGGCTGCTGTGGCGGCAACTGGGCAGCGGGTCGCAGCTGGTCTGGCCGGTCGTGGCGGTCGCGATGGCGCTGGTGCTGCTCACCCATTATGGCGCGATGCAGCGCGGTGACCGGCGGTCGTGGCTGCTGATCGCGGCGGGAGTGCTGTTCGTCGGCAGTCTGGCGGGGACGGTTGCGGAAGTTGCCGACGCCGAACGCACGGCGACGGCGAACGGATCGACCTTCTCCCCCGAAGCGCTCGCCAAGGCGCGCGCCACCGGCAAGCCCGTGTTCGTCTATTTCACCGCCGACTGGTGCCTGTCGTGCAAGGCGAACGAGGCGGGGGCGATCAACCGCGAGGCGGTACAGGCGGCGTTCGACAAGGCGGGTGTCGTCACGCTGGTCGGCGACTGGACCAACGGCGATCCGGTCATAACGCGGACGCTGGCCGAACATGGCCGCAACAGTGTGCCGCTGTACCTGTGGTACGCGCCGGGGGCGGCACAGCCCGAGATCCTGCCGCAGATATTGACGCCGGGGATGCTGACGGATTTGGCCAAGAAATGATTTTCCAGTTCGTCATTGCGAGCGGAGCGAAGCAATCCAGAGCGGCTTACGCCACTCTGGATTGCCGCGTCGCTTCGCTCCTCGCAATGACGAGCGCAATGTGATGGCCAAGGTTCGCGCCGACCAGTTGCTCGTCGATCGCGGGCTGGCCGAAAGCCGGACGCGCGCGCAGGCGCTGATCCTGGCGGGGCTGGCCTTTATCGGCGACCGCAAGATCGACAAGGCGGGGCAGCAGGTCGCCGATGACGCCGATGTGAGCGTCAAGGGCCGCGACCATCCGTGGGTGTCGCGCGGGGGTATCAAGCTCGACCATGCGCTGACGCACCTCGGCTGGGACGTGACAGGCTCGGTGGCGATCGACGTTGGATCGTCGACCGGCGGCTTTACCGACGTGCTGCTGAGCCGCGGCGTGGCGCGGGTTTATGCGGTCGATTCGGGGACCAACCAGCTGGCGTGGAAGCTGCGCCAGGACGAGCGGGTGATCGTCCACGAACAGACGAGCGCGCGCGTCCTGACGGCGGCCCACATCCCCGAACCGATCGACCTGATCGTCTGCGACGCGAGCTTTATCGCGCTGTCCAAAGTGCTGCCGGTGCCGATGTCATTCACCAAACCCGGCGCGCGCATCGTCGCGCTGATCAAGCCGCAGTTCGAGGCCGAGCGACACGAGGTTGGCAAGAAGGGCGTCGTGCGCGATGCCGCGGTGCATGCGCGGGTGTGCGGGGATGTGCGCGATTGGCTGGAACAGAATGGCTGGACGGTCGTTGAAACGGTCGAAAGCCCGATCACCGGGCCGGAGGGCAATGTCGAATTTCTGATCGCCGCAATCAACGCACCCGCTTGACGCGCGCGGCGCCCGCCGCAACACCCTTGAACAGCCGATTCCCGCGCAAAGGACCATGTGCATGACCGAGATCGCTACCCCGGGCCAACTTCGAATGTCGTATCTTCGCTGGGCGATGGTGACCGTCCCCGCGATCGTCCTGATCGGCAGCCTGATGGGGGTGCTGTCGAACAGCGGGTACGGCAATCGCTGGTTCGCCGCGCTCGACCTGCCCGACATCACCCCTCCCGGATGGGTGTTCGGGGTGGTCTGGCCGATCCTTTACATCATGCTGGGCCTCGCGCTGGCGATGATTCTGCACGCGCGCGGCGCCAAGGGACGCGGGTTGGCGCTGACGTTGTTCTTTGTCCAGCTGATCGCCAATTTTGCCTGGTCGCCGCTGTTTTTCGGGCAATATCAGGTGACGAGCGCGCTCTATCTGATCATCTTCATCCTGCTGACGACGATCGCCACCGCCTTTGCCTTTGCCCCGATCCGCAAGGCGGCGGCGTGGCTGCTGGTCCCCTATATGGTCTGGCTGAGCTTTGCATCGATCCTGAATTTTCAGATCGATAAGCTAAATCCCAATGCCGAGAATGAAGGGGTTGTCGTTCCCGCCGCCAGCACCCAGATAGGGTGACGGCAAGGGACTGAACGCCCACGAAGGAATTTTTGAGATGCAGAGCGAGAACCGCTTTTTCGACGATCTGGCCAAGATGGTGAACGGCGTTGCCGGGACCGTCGCGGGTGCCGGCCGCGAGGCCGAGGCCGCGATGCGCGAACGCGCCAAAGAATGGGTCGGCCGGATGGATTTCGTCAGCCGCGAGGAATTCGAGGCGGTGAAGCAGATGGCTGCGACCGCGCGCGCCGAAACCGAAGCGCTGAAGGCACGGCTCGACAAGCTGGAAGGCGCGGCGAAGCCGGTAGCGGCGGCGAAAGCTGCGGCCAAGCCTGCCGCTGCGCCGAAGGCCGCGGCGAAGCCTGCCGCGAAACCGAAAGCTGCACCGAAGGCCTAATCGTCGCCCCCGCGAAGGCGGGGGC
>JAFAGN010000076.1 GCA_023422695.1 Pseudomonadota bacterium | reverse complement strand
GGGCGCGCCGCGGCGGCCGGCCCCGCCGCGCCCCCCCGGGGATCCGCATCGGAGACTATTATTTGCCGAAACGTGCAGATCTGTCGGACACATTCTGCCCCGTCGGGCGATCCGCGGAGCTGCTCGGCGACCGCGCGGTGCTGCTGATCCTGCGCGACCTATTCTTTGGCAACCGCCGGTTCGAGGTGATCGCGGCGAACACCGGCCTTGGCCCGCAGCTGGTATCGGCGCGGCTGAAGCTTCTCGAGGGCGAAGGCGTGGTCGAGCGGCGCGCCTATCAGGACCGCCCGGTTCGCCACGACTATTGGTTGACCGCCAAGGGCAAGGATCTGTTCGGCGTGCTTTACGCGATGCGCGGCTGGGCCGAGCGCTGGGCCTATGCGCCGGGCGAAACCGGCGGCGGCCCCGCGATGCGCTATACCCACCGCGCGTGCGGAGCGGATGTTGGAACAGCGCTGGTGTGTCCGGGCTGCGGTGAAGCGCTGGGTTATGGCGATCTTAAAGGCGAGCCGTCGGAGGCATTGAAGGCCGAGCAGGCGGCGCGGGCGGGGTAGGTTACGCCTTTTCCAGCGTGCATTGCAGCGGGTGCTGGTTCTGCCGTGCGGCGTCCATCACCTGGTTCACCTTCGTTTCGGCAACTTCATAGCTGAATACACCGCACACGCCGACGCCCTGCTGGTGGACGTGCAGCATCACCTGGGTCGCCTGTTCGATGTCCATGTTGAAGAAACGCTGCAGCACCATCACGACGAACTCCATCGGGGTATAATCGTCGTTGAGCAGCAGCACCTTGTACATCGACGGCTTTTTTGCCTTGGCGCGGGTGCGCGTGGCGATGCCGACGCCGGGGGTGCCTGGCGCGCCGTCGTCCTTGTCCGCCATGGCGCGGACATTGCCTGACTCCGCCATCGCGCGGGTCGGCTGGGTGGTCAAAACTGGAAACATCATCGGCAGGAATATCGCAAGCCGCGGGCGAAGCGCAAGGGGCGCGCGCGCGGTTTTTAACCTCTTGTTCGCCAGCCGATCCCGGCTGACCCAGAAAGCAAGAACCGCCCGCTTCCGAGGGAAGCGAGCGGCCTTGGGGGTGTCGGCGCAGGCGGGGAGGGAGGGGGGATGCCCGCGCCAACGGAAGGTGAAGGCGCCTTAAGCGGCCTTCATCTTCGAGGTGATGACCGAAACGCGGTTCGAGATCGGCGCGAAGCTGTCATTGGCCATCTTGACGACCAGTTCGCTGGTCTTCGAGGTCTGGGCAACGGCGGCGTCGAAAGCCTTCTTGCTGTTTTCGGCATAGAGCTTGAAGAAGTCGGCCGGGGTCTTGACGGCGGTGTAGCCCTTCAGCGCAGCGGTCGTGTCTTCAAAGCTCTTGCGAGCGAAGGTCACGCCTTCCTGGCCCAGAACTTCCATGTTCTTGGCAGCGATCTTGCCGGCTTCGACCAGCGCTTCGATGTTGGCCTTGTTGAATTCGACGGCTTCTTCGGCCAGCTTGCTGGTCTTGCTCATCGCTTCCTTGGCCTTCTCGTTGAAGTCGGCGGTCAGGGCTTCGGTGCGGGTCTTCGCTTCGTCGGCGAACTTCTTGACGGTGTCGTTCATGGTCTTGATTCCTTTGCTGACGGCGGCAACCGGCTTCGGCGCAGCCTTGGGGGCAATTTTCTTCACGGTCGCCTTCTTGGGAGCAACCTTCTTGGCGGCGGCCTTGGGGGCAGCAGCCTTTTTCGCGGCCGGCTTGGCTTTTGCCTTCACCGTCTTGATCTTGGCGGGCGCCTCGACCTTCGCCGCTGCCGGAGCAGCCGCAACAACCGGGGCGGCCGGAGCTTCCACCGACTTGGCGGCGGTTTCCAGCGTCGCGGCTTCGAAAGCCTTCTCGGCACTATCCATCTTGGTAGCCATGGGCAAAACTCCTTTATGTTGCAGTGCACAATATAGGAGTGGATCAGCGATTTCAAGGAATTTTTTGTGCAGCGCACAAAAAAATCGTCACCGCCGCCCTTGAGCGGCATAATCGCTAGATATTACCGCTGTTTGACATATCGACCGGGCGCGTCCTCGATCGCCTTTTTGGTGCCTTTCCCGGGGATGCGGGCGCCCTTGGTCGGGACTTTGGCGCTATCCTGACCTGCGATCCAGTCGATCCAGTGCGGCCACCAGCTGCCCTTAGTCTCGCTGGCACCTGCAACAAATTCATCGAGCGTCGCAGCCGTGCTGTCGCCGGTCCAATATTGATATTTGCCCGCGGCGGGCGGGTTGACCACACCGGCGATATGGCCCGATCCCGCGAGCAGGAAGGTTTTTGGCCCCGACAGATGGTCCATCAGGCGCCAGACGCTGGCGAGCGGCGCAATATGATCCTCGCGCCCTGCCTGAATATAAGCGGGGGTTTCGATTTTCCGGAGGTCGATCGGCATGCCCAGCGCCGACAGGCTGTTCGGGATCACCATGCGGTTGTCGCGGTAGAGGTCGACCAGATATTGGCGGTGCCATTTCGCGGGCAGGTTGGTGGTGTCGCCGTTCCAATAGAGCAGGTCGAAGGGCGGATAGTCGTTGCCGAGCAGATAATTGCTGACGACATAGTTCCAGATCAGGTCGCGCCCGCGCAGGCTGTTGAAGGTCGCGGCCATGTACCGGCCGTCGAGATAGCCGGGCGCCGACAATTGTTCGAGCAGCGCCAGATAGCCGTCGTCGATGAACATCTTGAGGTCGCCCGCCTGTTCGAAATCGACCTGCGCGGTAAAGAAGGTGACCGACTTCACCCGATCGGCCTCACCCTTCGCAGCCAGCACTGCGAGCGTCGCAGCGAGCGTGGTGCCGGCCACGCAATAGCCGATCGTGTGAACCGCGGGGGCATCGAGCGCGGCGCGCACCGTATCGATCGCATCGATCTGCGCCGCGATATAATCGTCCCACACGACATCCTTCATCGATGCATCTGCGGACTTCCAAGACACCATGAACACCGACAATCCCTGTTCGACCGCCCAGGCGACGAAGCTTTTCGCGGGGTTGAGATCGAGGATGTAGAAGCGGTTGATCCACGGCGGGAAGATGACCAGCGGGGTGGCCAACACTTCTTTCGTCGTCGGGGTATATTGGATCAGTTGATACAGGTCGGTTTCGTGAATGACCTTGCCCGGCGTGGTCGCGATATTGACGCCGACTTCGAACGCGTCGGGATCGACATGGCTCAACTGCCCGCGCGACAGGTCGGTCAGCATGTGCTTCAAGCCCTTGAGCAGGCTTTCGCCGCGCGTTTCGACCGCACGCTTGATCACTTCGGGATTGGTCAGCGCCAGATTGGTCGGCGCCATCGCATCGGCGATGCTTTTCGCGGCGAATTCCATCTTGGCGCGCGCTGCGGGATCCAGCCCGTCGAGTTGGCGCGTCGTCGTCAGCATTTGTTCGGCGAGCAGGCCGTAAGTCTGGCGGATCATCGCGAACACCGGGTTCGCCGCCCATTCGGGGTCGGCAAAGCGGCGATCCTTTGCCGCCGCGGCATCGGGCGCCGCCGGGGTCATCGGGTTGAGCGTCGCGAGCGACGTCCAGAAAGCGACACCCTGATCCCACATCTTTGACGACTGCTGCGTCCACATCTGCGCCGCCGGGTTTTCGAGCCACGTCGTCGGGTCGAACATCGCCGCGGGGTTGGTTTTCCCGTCATTGGCTTGGCCCAGCGCGAATTCGAGCATCATTTGCTGCGCGCGGCCGATCACGCTGGCCCAATGCTGGATGTCGTCGGGCGACGGCAGAAAAGGATTGGGAGCGTCGGTGGTATCGCTGTTGCCTGCGTCGCTCATGTTCGTTCCTGCTGGTCAGTGCCGATAGAAGCCTATAACAAGCCGCGGTGCGGCTGGCGAGCCGCCGCCGCGCATATATCCGATAACGAAAAGGAGTTGTTCTAGTTTCCCATGTCCGAAGATGAATTCTATCGCATCAAGCGCCTGCCGCCCTATGTCATCGCCGAAGTCAATGCGATGCGTGCGGCCGCCCGCGCCGCTGGCGAAGACATCATCGACCTGGGGATGGGCAACCCCGACCTGCCGCCCCCCGCGCATGTGATCGAAAAGCTTTGTGAAGTGGCGATGAAGCCCGACGCGCATGGCTATTCGCAGTCGAAGGGGATTCCGGGGCTGCGCAAGGCGCAGGCGAACTATTACGCGCGCCGCTTCAACGTCGAACTCGATCCCGAGAGCGAGGTCGTGGTGACGATGGGGTCGAAGGAGGGGCTTGCCAGCCTCGCGACCGCGATCACCGGGCCGGGCGATGTCGTGCTGGCGCCGAACCCGAGCTATCCGATCCACACCTTCGGTTTCATCATCGCCGGGGCGACGATCCGCAGCGTGCCGACGACGCCCGACGAAAATTACTGGCGCGCGCTCGACCGCGCGATGGCCTTCACCGTGCCGCGGCCGTCGATTCTGGTGGTCAACTATCCGTCAAACCCCACCGCCGAGGCGGTGGACCTCGCTTTCTACGAGCGGCTGGTCGCCTGGGCGAAAGAGAACAAGGTCTGGGTGCTGTCCGATCTTGCCTATTCCGAGCTTTACTACGACGGCAATCCGACGCCTTCGATCCTGCAGGTGCCGGGGGCGAAGGATGTGGCGATCGAGTTCACGTCGATGTCGAAAACCTATTCGATGGCGGGGTGGCGGATGGGCTTTGCGGTCGGCAACAAGCGCCTGATCGCCGCGATGACGCGCGTGAAGTCGTACCTCGATTACGGCGCCTTCACCCCGATCCAGGCCGCGGCCTGCGCGGCGCTCAACGGGCCGCAGGATATCGTCGCGAAGAACCGCGAACTGTACCAGAAGCGCCGCGACGTGATGGTCGAAAGCTTCGGCCGCGCCGGCTGGGACATCCCGAGCCCCAAGGCATCGATGTTCGCCTGGGCGCCGCTGCCGCCCGCGCTCAAGGAGATGGGCAGCCTTGAGTTTTCGAAACAACTGCTGACCCATGCCAAGGTCGCGGTGGCGCCCGGTGTCGGCTATGGCGAGGACGGCGAAGGGTTCGTTCGCATCGCGATGGTCGAAAACGAACAGCGCATCCGTCAGGCCGCGCGCAATGTCCGCAAGTTTCTGGCGATGCACGGCGTCAACACGCCGTCGGTCGCGGCGGGCGCCGAGGGATGAGCATGACCGGCTCGGCGATGATCGCCGAGACGATCCAGTTGTCGGTCACCCCGGTGTTCCTGCTCGTCGCCACGGGCAGCCTGCTCAATGTGCTGACCGGGCGGCTGTCGCGCGTCGTCGATCGCTCGCGCGCGCTGATGGAACGCTGGGCGGAGACTGAAGGGCAGGAGCATGAGCGCGTGGTGGCTGAACTGCGCGCCGCCGACCGGCGAATGGATGTGATCAACAATGCGATCGCCGCCGCAGTCGCGTGCGGCATTGTCGTGTGCCTGCTCGTCGCATTGTTGTTCGCGCAGGCGATCGCGGGGTTCAACCTGGGGCTGGCGGCGTCATGGGCGTTTGCGATCGCGATGCTGCTGTTGCTCGCCTCGCTGGTGCTGTTCCTGATCGAAGTGCGGATGGCGATCCGCAATATCCATGTGCCGATGGAATTGCTCGAGCTTGAGGAAATGGGCTGGAAGCGGCGGCGGGATAAAAGGTGAAGCGATCCTCCCTGTGGCGAAGCCATGGGGAGGGGGACCGCTCATCGCAGATGAGTGGTGGAGGGCGGCGACGTTTGCGCCAAAGCCCCTCCGTCAGCGCTTCGCGCTGCCACCTCCCCATCGCTGCGCGACAGGGAGGAGTTACGGGTGAACACTCGCCCGATACGTCGGCGCCACGCGCTTTTGACTCGCCTGCTCATAAGCGTAGCCCGCCGCCAGCACCTCGGCGTCGCTCCACTTCGCTCCAATGAACGACACCCCGATCGGCAGACCCGTGACCGTTCCCATCGGCACCGTCAAATGCGGATAGCCCGCGACCGCGGGCAGCTGGCTGGCGCTGGGACCTGTGTAATGATCGCCGTTCACCAGGTCGCTGGTCCACGCCGGGCCGTTGGTGACCCCGACGAGCAAATCGAGCTTGTGTGCCGCGAGCAGCCTGTCGATGCCCTCGGGCCCGGCAAGCCGCGCCGCTTTCGCCTTTGCTTCGAGATAGGCGGCACTGTCCAGGCCGCCCTTGTTCTCAGCCAGTTCGAACAGCGACTGATCGAACCATTTGAGTTCGGCCGGATTGGCCTTGTTGAACGCGATCAGGTCGGCGAGCGTCTTGGGACCGTCCTTGGCCGGAAGGCTGGCCAGATAGGTCGCCATGTCGGCTTTGAGTTCGGTCAGCAGCACTTCGAACTCGGCGGCGCCCAATTCTTCCAGCCCTTTGCGGCTGTCGGGGATTTCGACCACCGTCGCGCCGAGCTGCGCCATCTGTTTCAGCGCCGCGTCGAACAGCACAGCGATGTCGGCGCGGTCGCCGATGCGATCGCGCAGCACGCCGATGCGTTTGCCCTTCAGCGCCGCGACCGACAGCTCGGCGGCATAGTCGGTCTTGCGCGTATCGGCCTCGGCGGTCGCTGGATCGGCAGGGTCGCTGCCCGCAATCACGGTCATCACCAATGCCGCGTCGCGCACGGTTAGCGTCATCGGACCGGCGGTGTCCTGGCTATGGCTGATCGGGACGATATGCGTGCGGCTGACCAGCCCGACGGTCGGTTTGAACCCGACGATGCCGTTGACCCCGGCGGGGCAGGTGATCGACCCATCGGTCTCGGTGCCGATGGTGATCGGCGCCAGACTCGCGGCGGTCGCCGCGCCGCTGCCCGCTGACGATCCGCAGGTGTTGCGATCGAGAGCGTGCGGGTTTTTGGTCAGCCCGCCCACCGCGCTCCACCCGCTGGTCGAATTGTTCGAGCGGATATTGGCCCATTCGCTGAGGTTGGTCTTGCCCAGGATGACGGCGCCCGCCTCACGCAATCGCGCGACCAGCGGCGCATCGCGGTTCGTGACATTGTCCTTGAGCGCCAGCGATCCGGCGGTCGTCGCGACCGGACCCTTCGCCTCGATATTGTCCTTGAGCAGGACCGGGATGCCGTGGAGCGGGCCGCGTACCCGCCCGGCGTTGCGTTCCAGGTCCAGCGCGTGTGCCTGGCTCGTCGCATCGGGGAGGGTCGCGATGACCGCGTTCAGCTGCGGAGCATGGTCGTCGAGCGTCCGGATGCGGTCGAGATAGGTGGCGGTGATGACATCGCTGTTGATCCGGCGCTGTGTCATTTCGGCCTGCAAGGTCGCGGCATCCTTGCCCTCGACGGGCGGTAGCGGCGGCGGCATCGCCGCGGCGGGTGCGATGGTCAGGAGGGCGGCGGCGCCAAGCAGCGAAATTTTTTGCATGGGCAACAGGCTGCCAGCCGTAGCGGCAATTGCAAGCGGCGATTTTCATCAGGCCGCAAGAGCGTTGACACCACTCCCCCCGGTCTGCTCCGATGCGATCGGGAGATAAAAATGACCGATAAAGCAGCCTTGTCGCAGGGCATTGCCACGCCGTCCGCCGGTGTGTCCGCACAAACGCGGACGATGCTGTGGATCCTGCTGATCGTCTATATCTTCAACTTCTTGGACCGGCAGATCGTCAATATCCTGGCCGAACCGATCAAGGCCGATCTCGGGCTTTCGGATACGCAGCTGGGCTTGCTGGCAGGTCCGGCGTTTGCGGTCTTCTACGCGCTGCTTGGCATCCCGATCGCGCGCTACGCCGACAAGGAGGGGACCAACCGCGTCCGCCTGATCGCCATCTCGCTGGCGATCTGGTCGGCGATGACCGCGGTGTGCGGGCTGGCGCAGAACTTCGTCCAGTTGCTGCTCGCGCGCGTCGGGGTCGGGGTAGGGGAAGCGGGTTGTACACCCGCCGCGCATTCGCTGATCTCCGACAGCGTGCCGGTCGAAAAGCGATCGTCGGCGATCGCCTTTTACGGGCTTGGCGTGCCGATCGGGTCGCTGCTCGGGCTGATCATCGGCGGGGTCGTCAACGATATTTATGGCTGGCGCGTCGCGTTGATGATGGTCGGCGCACCCGGCATTTTGCTGGCGCTGGTCGTGCTGTTCGTCATGCGCGAGCCGCGGCACAGCCGTTCGGCGGAGGCCGTTGCCACGGCGCGCGCAGTGGTGCCCCTATCGACAGGAGAGGCGCTGCGCGAAATTTTCGGCTCCCGCGCCTTTATCTATATCCTGATCGCCGCGTCGGTCGTTGCCGTGCTGGGCTATGGCAAGGCGCTGTGGACGATCAGCTTCTTCATCCGCAGCCATGGGCTGTCCACGACCGAGGCGGGCCTCTCGATGGCGGTCGTGCTCGGGCTGGCAGGGGCGTTCGGCACCTGGCTTGGCGGCAAGATGGCCGACAAATATGGCCCGCGTGACAAGAAGCACCTGCTGACCTTTCCCGCCTATGGGATGGCGATTGCGGCGCCGATCCTCTTCCTCGGCTATTATATGGAGGATTGGCGGATCGCCGTGGCGATGCTGATCATCCCGACGATCCTCAATTCGGCCTATTATGGTCCCGCCTATGGCTGTGTGCAGGGACTGGTCCAGCCGCGCGCGCGCGCCGTCGCGGCGTCGATCATGCTGTTCGGGCAGAATCTCATTGGTCTCGGCCTCGGACCGTTCCTGTTCGGCGTGCTGTCCGATGCGTTGCAGCCAGTTGCCGGGCAGGAAAGCGTGCGCTGGGTGCTGTACGGTGCGGCGTGGCTGGGTCTGATCCCGGCGTTCTTCTTCTGGCGCGCCAGCCTGCGGCTGAAGGCCGAGCTGAAGTCGGGTTAAATCTCAAAACCGTCATTGCGAGCGTAGCGAAGCAATCCAGAGCGGTTTACGCCTACT
>JAFAGN010000156.1 GCA_023422695.1 Pseudomonadota bacterium | reverse complement strand
GCCTTGCGGCGCCCGTCATCGAAGCGGCGCGGCAGGGGCAGCCGGCGATGCTGGTGCTGCGCGGGAAGGGCGGTTCGCGCGTCGCGGAGAATGTCGTGGCGCGGCGCGTGCGCAAGGGGCGCCGCTGGCTCGTGGTCTCGACCCCGCGCTCGGGCTGGACCGATTGCGCGGGCGAACGCGGGCCGGGTTTCGCGATCTGGCTCGCGCTCGCCGAATGGATGCCGCGCGCCTTCCCCGATCATAGCCTGCTCTTCGTCTGCAACAGCGGGCATGAATATGAAAATCTGGGTGCCAGCCATATCGTCGAAAAGGTCGGGCCGCCGCCTGCCGACACCGATCTCTGGCTGCATCTCGGCGCCAATGTCGCGACGCGCGACTATCAGGACATGCCCGGGCGCCTGTTGCCGTTGCCGAGCGCCGATCCCTTCCGCTTCCTGATGACCTCGGCCGCCTTTGTCGATCGCGCCCGGTCGGATTTCAGGGGGTTGCCGGGACTGGAGATGGCTTATCCCTCGACCGAAGGGGTCGCGGGCGAACTCTCCGAAGTGGTCAAGGCCGGCTATCCACATCATGCCGGAATTTTCGGCGCGCACCGCCATCATCACGCGCCGACCGACAATCTTTCGGTCGTCGCGCCCGCGCCGCTTGCCGCTACGGCGCAAGCGGTTCGCGACTTCCTCACCGCCATCATTCCCGTCCGCCGCTGACCGGCGTCGCCGCGAGGGCGATGTTTCCGGCTTGACTCGCGTCGCCATATGCACAAAATTATCGATAATAATTGCAATAACGACATGGGAGGGATTTATGGGACGCAAGGCGCAGCTTCTTTTCGGTACGGCCGCGCTCTGGGTGGCGGCGGCCGCGCCCGCTTCCGCCCAAGATCGGGCTCCCGAGGCTCTTCCGGCCGATACGGCGGCGGAAGCGGGCGATGACGGCGCGATCGTCGTCACGGCGCGGCGCCGCGAGGAACGCCTGTCCGATGTGCCGACCGCGGCATCGGTGATCGACGCGACGGCGCTCAACGATCGCGGCGGGGCGACGGGAAGCGGCGAACTCCTCGCCGACCAGCCGAGCGTGCGCTTCAACAATCTCAGCTCGTCGATCACGTCCGAAATTTCGATCCGCGCGTCGTCGACGGCGCGCGCGACCAACGGTGACCCGAGCGTCGGCCTCTATCGCAACGGCGCCTATATCGCGGGCGGTCCGGTCGGCGGGCGCAACTTCACGCGCCTCGATATGCTCGACATCGGCCGCGTCGAGGTGCTGCGCGGGACGCAGGGTGCGCTCTACGGCCGCAACGCGGTCGGCGGCGCGATCAACATCATATCGGCCGAGCCCGAATTCGACCTGTCGGGTTGGGCCAGCGTGCGATACGGGTTCGAGAACAACAGCCTGCAATTGCAGGGCGCGGTGAATGTGCCGCTGGGCGACGGGATCGCGGCGCGGATCAGCGGCGATCTGGTCGAACAGGACAAGGGCTTTTTCTACAACCCCGACAACGACGTCTATTTCGACCGGCAGAAGGGGCATGGCCTGCGCGGGCAGATCCGCCTGAAGCGCGGACCGGTCGACGCGGTGATCATGGCCGAGACGCAGCGGCTGACGACGCCGTCGATCCATTATCAGATCTTCATTCCGGCCGGCACGCCGGGCTTTCCGGGCGGCTATATCCAGGACCGTTTCCGTTATCCGTGGAGCACCGCGCCGCGGGCGTCGCAGGACGTCGACGCGTTGCAGGCGATCGTGCGTGTCGATCTTGGCGGAGCCGACCTCACCTCGACGACCTCCTTCCGCAAGCGACACAGCGAATATGATCTCGACAATGATGCGGTCAGCCCCGCCGAACTGGCGCGTGCGCGCGCCGCGGGCGAAGTCGGGCCGCTGACCCCGCTCGACCCGGGCAGCGCGTCCTATGTGGTCGATACGACCGACAATTTCTCGCAGGATATCCATGTCAGCGGATCGAACGACCGGCTGACCTGGCTGGTGGGGGCGGAAATGCTCCTCCTCGACAGCGATTTTTCGGTGACGACGACGCGCACGCCGACGCTCGCCAACCCGTCGCCGGGCAATATCGCGCCCGCGCGGCTCCATTTCGAAAGCTATGCCGCCTATGGTTCGCTCGGCTTCGACCTGACCGACAGCCTCAATATCACCGGCGAATTGCGCTATACGCACGACAGCCGCAGCATCAGCGCGCGGCTCTATGATCTCGGCACCGGGCTCCCGATCGGCGGGCCCTCGCGGATCATCGACGACAGCATCACCGCCGACAATCTCTCCTACAATGCGACGCTGTCGTACAAGCTGGCACCCGACATCCTCGCTTATGCCAAGGTCGGGAGCAGCTATCGCGCTGGCGGCTTCAACACGCGCTTGTCCGACCCGCGCGCGCCGAGCCCGGTGCAGGTGTTGTTCGGCAACGAAAACAGCACCAGCTACGAGGTCGGTTTCAAGGGTAGCCCGATGCGGCGCGGCTATTTTGCGGTCGCGGGCTATTATACCCAGCTCGACGATCTGATCGCGCAGGTCGACGACGGCTGCGCGCTGACCAACCCCACCTGCCCGGTCGCGGCGGTGAGCTATCTCACCAACGCGGGCGATGCGAAGAGCTGGGGCGTCGAAGCCGAATACAGCCAGGGCTTCGACCTTGGCCAAGGCAGCGGGCGTCTGGCGCTGAGCGGGTCGCGGCAGGGCGGCAAGGTGAAGAGCGGGCGTTACGACGGGCTCGACCTCGCGCAGGTGCCCGACTGGCTCGCTTCGGCGAACCTCAACCTGCGCGCCCCGGTCGCGAAAAATGTTTCGCTGACCGGCAACATCCTGGTCAGCGGCCAATGGGGCGGGAAGCAGGAACTGACCGCGACCTCGGTCGACCTCGACGACTATGTGCTCGTCAACCTGCGCGTCGGGGTCGAGTTCGGGAAGGTGAGCATCAGCGCCTTCGCGAACAACCTCTTCGACAAGGTCTACTATGTCGCGCAGGCGCCGACGATCAACCGCTACAGCCAGCCGCGAGTGATCGGGGTCGAAGGACGTATCTCCTTCTGATCCGGCGGCCGCCGCGCCGCGTTCAGCGGCGCCTCCTTTCGAAACGTGCAACGAAGAGGATGGGAGAGACGATATGGTTGAACGAAAGACATGGGCGTGGCTCGCCGCCGGTGCGGTCGTCGTCGGCGCGGGTGCCTTCGCGCAAAGCGGCGTGGGGGACCGCGGCAGGGGGGATGCGCGTCCGATGGTGCAACTGCCCCCGGCAGCGGTCGTCCCGGCCAGCTCCGCGGCGTCGGCCCCGACGGCGTTGTCGCCTGCCAGCCTGACCACGACAGTGGGCGGCTATACCTACGACTGGACCGCGCTGCAGGCGGCCATCGATGCCGACGCCGAAGTCGCGAACGGCTATTTCATCGTCGGTAACGCCACAGACCCCGACTATCTGTTTGCATATGAGAAGGGCAGCTTCGGAATCGATCGGGTGACGCCACTCGCCTCGGCCACAAAATGGTTCGCAGGAACGCTCGCCATGCGGATGGCGCAGGCGGGGATTGTCACGCTGGACGACCCGATGCGGCCGCCGCTCGCCTTCTGGACGACGACCGGGACAAAGAAGGACGTCAAGCTGAAGCATGCGCTGTCGATGACGTCGGGGTTCAACGGCAGCCCGCTGGTCGGAGGGTGCCAGCTGACACCGGCGCTGATCCTGTACAATTGCGCGAAAAATATCCACGACCTGCGATACGACATCCTGCGTCCCGGCAACGCGCCGGGTGCGCAATATAGCTATGGCCCGCACGGGATGCAGGTCGCCGCCGCCTATCTCGAGGCGAAGGATGTGAGCATCCAGCCCGGAACGACGCCGGCGCGCCAGCGCACCTTCCACGAACTTTTCGCCCAGCATGTCACGACGCCGCTCGGGATGACGAGCACGACATGGTATGATCCGGCGGGCAGCGCACCGACGAATCCGTGGGTGGCGGGGGGCGCCTATTCGACCCCGCGCGACTATGCCAAGCTGCTGCGTGCGCTCCTCGGCGGCGCCTTTGTGACCGACATGACCGCCTTTACTCAGCCGCGCACGACCGGCCTGCCGCGCGTCTTCGTACCCTCGGGAGCCTCGAACTGGGAATATGCGCTGGGCTCCTTCGTCGAATGCGACACCCCCTCGGCCTGCGCGACGTCGATGATCAATTCGGCGCCGGGCGCTTATGGATGGACGGGCTGGATCGATCGCGGAACCGGCTATTACGGCCTGATCGCGACCGAGATTTCGAGCGGCGGAGATCGTAAGGGCACCGAACTGGAACAGGAGATGCAGGGCCTGATCGAAGCGGCTATCGCGAGCCGCGTGCCTGCGCCTTAAAATCTTGTTCGCAGCGCTTTTGGTTCGAGTGTCTGCTTCTCCAGATTTCGAACCAAAAGTTGCCTGACCGTAATCGGCCAGTTCGAGCTGAGGACCTGTTCCCTTGGGCAATGTTGCAGCGAGGGAGCCGCGCCACAGGCGCAATAACGTTTGCCCAAATGAAATTTTGGTGCGCGATAGTGTTTGGCGCAGAAAGATGAGGTCTGTCTAAAGTTGTACCAAGACTCATGTAGACTGGAGCCGCGGTGCCATTCTTTATCAGATCAACACGCGGCAGTTCACGCGCGAAAGAACGTTTCGAGCCGCCGAGACGCAGTTGCCCCGCCCTAAAAAGCTCGGCGTCGATATCATCTGGCTGATGCCGATCCATCCGATCGGCGAGAAGAACCGCAAGGGCAGCCTCGGCTCGCCTTATTCGGTGAAGGACTATTATGGCGTCACGCGCGGATGAACCTAAGGGCATAGACATCGAGCATCGTCGGGTCGAGCGGGCGAATTGCGCTGCCGCCTGGAGAACGTTGATGCAGCACAGCGACGATGATCGGCGCCGCCAGAATGATTGCCGCCCCCAGCATTTGTCCAGACTGCATTTGGCTCGTCTCGGGATGCTTCAGCTGCGCGATGTCCGGCGCCTTCCAGTTAAAGGTTGGAGCCGGCTGCTCGGCGGCGGATGGGACGGCGCAGGCGCAAGCCGTGACGGCCGAGAGGGAGGCAAGGCGGGCGGCACGGACCCAAACGGGAGATCATCGGGCGACCCCTCCGGTGAGCGGGGTGACCCGCGTCATTGCGGCGGCCGCCAGCAGCAAGGTGCCCGACGCGAACGCCATCGTGTAGATCGGGGCGCCGGGAAAGAAGGCGGCCATGATCGACCCCATGATCGTGGCGACAAGCAGCTGCGGAACGACCACGAAGATATTGAAGAGGCCCATGTAGATGCCGAGCTTTCCCTGCGGCAGGCTGGAGGCGAGGATCGCGTAAGGCATCGCGAGAACCGAAGCCCAGAAGATGCCGATGAGGACCTCGCTCGCAACAAGATGCGTGGGGTCGCGCAGCAGGAAAAAGCTGCCATAGCCGAGCGCACCGCAGACAAGGCCGGCGATGTGCGTGCGGGCCTGCCCGATGCGCCTGGATAACCAGGGCAGGAGAGTGAGCGCGGCGACGGCGGCCACACCGTTATAGATGGCGAAGAGCGTGCCGACCCAGTTGGCGGCGGTCTGATAGGCGGCGCTCGCCGCATCGGTCGTCCCGAAATGATATTGGGCGACGATGGGCGTGGTGTTGATCCACATGATGAACAGCGCCGACCAGCTGAAGAACTGGACGAGGGCGAGCCGCTTCATGATTGGCGGCATACCGGAGAAATCGCCGACGATGCTCGACAGCATGTTGGTCTCGTTGCCACGGCGCGCGAGGGCGATGGCGATGAGGCTTGCAAGGCCGTAGGCAATCAGCAGCGCGCCGAGGAGAAGAACCTCGCGGAGCAGCGAAAATTCCTGCCGGATGGCCATTACGCCGAGACCGGCTACGATCCAGGCGGAGCAACCGGCATAGCTTCGCGACGCAAGCGCGCGAACCGCGGGCTGGGTCTCCGCTTCGGCGGGGCCGAATCCCGCCATCTCGACCGGATCATATTCGCGGGTCGTCACCACCGTCCACAAGACCGAGAGGAAGAGGGCAAGGCCGCCGAACCAGAAAGCGTAGCGGACGGTGTCGGGAATCTCGCCGGGCGGCGCGACATTGGCGACCCCCAGCAGGTCCATGAACGACGGAAAGAGCGAGCCGACGACCGCGCCCGCGCCAATAAAGGCCGTCTGGACCGCATAGCCCGCACTATGCTGGTCCTTCCGCAGCATGTCGCCGACAAAGGCGCGAAAGGGCTCCATCGAGATATTGAGCGAGGCGTCGAGGAGCCAGAGCGTCGTCGCCGCGAACCAGATCGCCGGGCTTTGCGGCATCACGAACAGCGCGATCGCGGCGAGAATGGCGCCGGCAAGAAAATAAGGCCGACGGCGGCCGAGCCGCCCCAGCCAGGTCCGGTCGCTCATATGGCCGATCACCGGCTGGATCAGCAGGCCCGTCAGCGGTGCGGCGACCCAGAGGCCGGGCAGTTTCTCGATGTCTTCGCCAAGCGATTGGAAAATCCGGCTCATATTGGCGTTCTGGAGCGCGAAGCCGATCTGGATGCCGAAAAAGCCGAAGCTGATGTTCCACAGTCCGGCGCGACTTTGCCGCGGCTTTTCCATCACGTCTCTCCCCATCGGCCGCATGGCGCGCGGCTCTTTAGCCGCGCGATCTTGCAGCAGCGCCCGGCAAGAGCAAGCGGCGGGCGGGGCGATCGGGTCAAGGTATACGAATACTTAGCCGATCAGGGCGATGTGCTTTGCCTGCGGATCAGCCGCGTCGGCAAGATGCATCGCCCTGCGGGCCGACCGTCGATGCGGCCGAGCAGCGCATCGACGAGCAATTCCCCGGCACCCTTCAAGTCCTGCATCACCGTTGTCAGCGTCGGCGACGTCAGGCTGGCCGCGGGGATGTCGTCGAACCCGATCAACGCGACGTCGCGCGGCAGTGCCAAGCCGGCTTCGACGAGCGCGCGCATGGCCCCGATCGCGATCAGGTCGCTGGCGGCAAACAGGGCGTCGAACGGAATGCCCGTGGCGAGGAGCGCGCGCGCGGCTTCATAGCCCGATTGCTCGGAAGAAACGGCAGGCTGCTGCAGCCGCGGATCTGGCGTCAGGCCCGCGGCCGTCATCGCCCGGCAAAGGCCCGCATAGCGATCCTGAAACTCTGGCGCGTGGTTGGATGCGTCGCCCAAGAAGGCGATGGATTTGCGACCTATCTCGATGAAATGCTCGCCTGCCTGAACGCCGGCACCGATATTGTCCGACCCGACCGTCAATCCGATATTGTCGTCGGCGACCGATCCCCAGCGGACAAACTTCGTGTCCATCTCCACCAGATGCTCGAGCTTGGCCCGATAAAGCTGATAGTCGCCATAGCCGAGCAGGATGATGCCGTCAGACCGGTGGCTGTCCTGATAGTCGACGTGCCAGTCGTTATTCATTTGCTGGAAGCTTATCAGAAGATCATAGCCGCGCAGGGCGCACTGCCGGGTTATCGAGCCGAGCATCGAAAGAAAGAAGGGGTTGATCATCGACTCGTCTGGGGTCGGATCCTCGAAGAAGAGGAGCGCGAGCGTGTGGGCGCGCTGCGAGCGGAGGCTCGATGCATTCTTGTCGACGGTATAGTTGAGCTCGCGCGCAATCCGCTCGATGTTGGCGCGGGTGGCGGCACTCACCGATTTGCTGCCGCGCAGCGCGCGCGAGACGGTCGGCTGCGACACGCCGGCCAGATAAGCGATATCGAAACTCGTAGGCTTGGCCGTTGGCGGTCGCCCCATATCCTTCTCCCGGTTCGGTCGGCTTCAGGCCGGCCCGTCCTTGCGTCGAGACTAGCGAGCGCCGGCCGTACTGCCAATGGGTCGAGCCCATCGCGCTGTGACATTTACGCGACAGCGGCTGACGGGCGACGATATGCGTATACGTATACCCTATGGTCGCGCGGCCGATTTGGTCTCAATTGCTGGACCGACGATGGGAACACCCACGCGATGACGAGGATGCCGTGCGGCGCGATCTGCCGCTCCCGAGCCGTTGCGCGAACGACCCCCCATCGCAGCAGGGGAGCCTTTATGCGTAATTCTATCAGCCTCCGCCGCGGCGCCAGCACCGTAGCGCTCGGCTTTGCCTTGACCGCCATGCTTTCGGGCACCGCGATGGCGCAGGACGGCGCCGCCGCGCCCGCCGACGAGGCCGCGTCCGACAGCGACATCGTCGTCACCGGCTACAGCGCCAGCCTCCAGAGCGCCGTCAACGCGAAGAAGAATCGCGACCAGGTGGTCGAATCCATCTCGGCCGAGGATATCGGCAAGCTACCCGACGCGTCGATCGCCGAATCGATCGCGCGCCTGCCCGGCCTGACCTCGCAGCGTGTCTCGGGCCGTTCGAACTCGATTTCGATCCGCGGCTTTGCGCCGGACTTCTCGACGACCTTGCTCAACGGCCGCGAGCAAACCTCGACCGGCGACAATCGGGCGGTCGAGTATGACCAATATCCGTCCGAGGTCGTGAACCAGGTCCTCGTTTACAAGACGCCGATGGCCTCGATCGTCGGACAGGGGCTTTCGGGCACCGTCGACCTGCGCACCATTCGCCCGCTCGACTATGGCAAGCGGGCGATCTCGGTCGGGGTTCGCGGCACATGGGCCGACCTCGGCAAGCTGAACGCGGGTTCGAAGAAATACGGCTACCGTGTGAACGGCGTCTTCGTCGACCAGTTCGCCAACGACACGCTCGGCGTGGCGCTTTCGGCATCCTATGTCGACGAGCCCTACCAGATTCAGGAATTCAACGCCTGGGGTTATGCCGGCGGAGGCACCGCGGCGAGCCCGGTGGTGATCGGCGGCTCCAAAAGCTATGCGACCTCGACCCAGCTCACGCGCCTTGGCCTCCAAGGAACGGTGCAATGGCGGCCCACCCCCAATTTCACCTCGACGTTCGACGCCTTCTACTCGGACTTCAAGGATGACCAGATCAAGCGCGGCATCGAGCTTCCGCTCGGCTTCGACGTCAACAATGATCCCGCCAGCCCCAACGCCACCAAGCTGACGATCACCGATATCGATTCGAGCGGTCAGTTCGTGTTTGCGCGCGCCGGCCGCTTCTCGAACGTCGAGGGCGTCGTGCGCAACGACGTGTTCGAGCGCAATGCAAAGCTCTACAGCTTCGGTTGGAACAACCGCTGGGAAGGCGACGACGGCTGGAATGTCACGGCCGACATCAGCATGTCGAAAACCGACCGCAACGAGCTGATCTTCGAAAGCAATGCCGGCACCGGGCGCGGCGCCGACGTCGGCGCGACCGACACGATCGGTTTCACCAGCGACCGCAACGGGACCATCTTCAGCCCCACCCTCAACTATGGCGACTATAACCTGATCCAGCTGACCAGCCCCCTGGGTTGGGGCGGGGATCAGACGGGCGTCGATGGCGCGCGGATCCGCGGCGGCCAGGACGGCTATTACAACAACCGCATCATCAAGGACGAGCTCTGGCAGTACCGTGTCGAAGTCGAACGCGAGCTTGAGGGCTTCCTCCGCTCGGTGCAATTCGGCGTGAACTATACAGACCGCTCGAAAAGCCTTGTTCCCGACGAGGCGTTCGTGGGTCTGGTCGCGAATACCGACGGTCTGACGAGCGTGACGATTCCCGAGCAATATCGTCTTGGGACGACGAATCTCGCCTACCTCGGGCTCGGGCCCGTCGTCAGCTACGATCCGCGCGAGTTGCTCGCCGGCGGCCTCTACCAGCTCGTGCCGAACCCTTATGGCGACGTGGTGGTGAAGGCCTATGACGTCAGCGAGAAGGTGATGACGACCTATCTCCAGGCGAACATAGACCAAGAACTGGGTTCGTCGGTGCTTACCGGCAACGTCGGTGTACAGGCGATCTTTACGGATCAGAATTCGAACGGCGCCACCGCATCTTTCGCCGGCACCAATCCCAACGGTTCACCCAATATCGTCGGGATCCCGCGGCGCGAGAGCACCGATTATGTCGATGTGCTGCCCAGCCTCAATCTCTCGCTTCGCACCGCGAGTGACTTCGTGATCCGCGCCAGCGTCGCGCGTGAGATTATTCGCCCGCGCCTGGACGACTTGCGTGCGACGCTCAGCTACGGGACGACGATCGGCGACCCGGGCGGCATGGTCTGCCCAACGGGGCGCACCTGCGCCGTCGTTCGCGGCGGTTCGGGCAACCCCGACCTGCGACCGTGGCGCGCCAACGCGGCCGACCTCACCTTCGAGAAATATTTCGGGTCGAAGGGCTATCTTGCCGTCCAGCTCTTCTACAAGGATCTCAAGAGCTACATCTACAATCAGGACATCGCGTTCGACTTCACCGGCTATCCGATCCAGGCGCCGGGGAACGACGGCAACGGGCTGCCGATCATCGTCAATTACATGGGCACGATCAACGCGCCCATCAACGGCAAGGGCGGCAAACTTTACGGTGTCGAACTTGCCGGCACCTTGCCGTTCGGCGAGATCGTATCGGCGCTCGACGGGTTCGGTGTGACCGGCGGCGCCTCCTACACCAAGACCAAGATCGCGCCCACGCCCGGCGCGCCTGCGGAGGATATCCCGGGCTATTCGAAGTGGGTCGCGAACGGTACGGCCTATTTCGAGAAATGGGGATTCAACTCGCGCGTCAGCGCCCGCTACCGCTCGAGCTTCATCGGCGAGGTGTCGGGCTTCGGTGGCGCTCGCGTGCGGCGCCGCGCCCGGCCCGAGACGATTATCGACGCACAGATCGGCTATGACTTCCAGCCGGGCAGTGCGCTCGAGGGCCTCTCGATCTTCGTCCAGGGCCAGAATCTTACCGACGAGCCGTTCGTCACCGATGATCCGCGCGATAGCCGGGCGGTTATCGACTATCAGACATATGGCCGCCGGTTCCTCGCGGGCGCCTCGTTCAAATTCTGAACCCTCCCTGGGTGGGAGCGGCAGGGTCGCGCCGCTCCCATCATTTTGTTGCGCCGCCGGGGCGGCGCTGGTCAAAGGATCGCCATGCGGTTGATGATCATCGGGGGCGGGACGGCAGGCTGGATGGCGGCCGCCTGCCTGCGGCGGTTCCTGCCGCGCGACTGGTCGGTGCGGCTGGTCGAGTCCGATGAAATCGGAACGGTCGGCGTCGGCGAGGCGACGATCCCCCAAATCCGGCTTTTCAACGATGCGCTCGGCATCGACGAAGATGAATTTCTGGCGGCGACGCAGGGAACGATCAAGCTCGGGATCGAGTTTCGCGACTGGACGCGCGTCGGCCATCGCTACATGCACGCTTTCGGGGCGATAGGCCGCGGTCTGGGGCTGGTCGATTTCCACCATTATTGGCTGCGCGCGCGCGCCGCGGGACTGGCCGAAAGTCTGGACCATTATTCGC
>JAFAGN010000117.1 GCA_023422695.1 Pseudomonadota bacterium | reverse complement strand
CCTTTCGACGCAGTGCCTAGCCCGCGGGGTTTCTCGACTTCGCTCGACACGAACGGGAGTAGGGGCGCTCCTACCGCACCCGCCGCCCGGTCCACACCACGCGCCCGACCAACTGGATCGACGCCATCGGCAGGTCATCCCAGCTGCGGTAATGCGGATTGTCGCTGATCACCGAAATGCGGCCCGGCCCCGGCGCGCGCGCGATGCGTTTGACCATCAGCACATCGTCCATCCGCAGCACATAGATGCCGTCGCGCAGCCGCGCCGCGGCATCGCCGCCGTCGACCAGGATGTCGTCGCCGTCGTTCAGCGTCGGTGCCATCGAATCGCCCTCGACCCGAATGATGCTGAGCGCGCGCGGGTCGGCGCCGAGCTCGCGCAGCCATTTGGGGTCGAACGCGACCTCACCCTCGACCGGCTCGCCATCGACGCTGGTCCCTGCCCCCGCCGACGCACCGATCGCGAGTTTGGGGACGAGGATCATTCCGGGGCCGCGCATACGCGCCGGGGTCGCGACGCGCTGCACCGGGCCGCCGAGCAGCGCTTCGGATACCCCCAGATAGGCGGCGATCCGCGCGCGGTCCTGTTCGGCGAGCCGCCGCGGCGAGCCGCGCTTGATATATTGCTGGATATAGGCGGGGTTGCGCCCGATCACCTGCGACAGGCGTGCATAGTCGATGCCCTTGTCGGTCAAGAGGCGGTCGAGCGCGGCGCGCGGATCGGCAACATGATTCGTCATCGGAGCTATGCACTAGTCCTTCCTATTTCGTTCCTAGCAAGCGGATTTTTCCTAGACAAGTAGGAAATCGAACATCAGATAGGAATTATCCTATCGGGTGAGTCGCCCGGTTGTCGACGCGGTCAGGGAGGAAGTTATGGAGCGCACGTTGTTGCAACGGATCGACGCCTTTTTGAAGGAATCAGCGATGCCGCCCACCGTGTTCGGCCGCGCCGCAGTGCGCGATCCGAAGCTGGTGAGCGACTTGCGCGGAGGTCGCGAACCCGGCCGTCAGCTGATTTGCCGTGTGGAACATTTCATGAACATATGGCGCGCCGAGCGTCATGCGTGCCGGGTGGCGCCGCAAGGAGACCGCCGAACCCGGGCATCGCGCCAGCGCGAAACGGGGGTGCAAGCGTGATGCGCTGGTCGCCCGCCCTGCCGCCGCGCCCCGGCTGCCCCCACCGCCGTTTGCGCCACCTGCTCGCTGGCGCCCTGCCGCCGGGGCTGACGATCGGCACCTCGACATTCCGGCCGTGGGCGAGCGCGAATTTTGTCGGTGCCCGTCACCTGTTTGCGGCGGCGCTGGCGGCGGGGGACAACCGCGCGGTGGGTGCGGCGTTGCAGGCCGAACTGACCGCGGCGGAGTGGGCGCTGCCGGGCCATATCGTCGCCGATATCACCGTGGAATGCGGTGATGTGCCGGGTGCGGTGCGGGTCGAAATCCTGACGGTGGAGGATTGAGGGGGACGATGGAGCCTTGTGCGCAAAATCGGCACCACACGCCGAAGCCGTTCGCCCTGAGCGTGTCGAAGGGCTGTGTTTTTCTTTTGACGCTGCCGGAAGAAAAACGATGCTTCGACAAGGTCAGCACGAACGGCGCATATGGGCCGTGCGCAGCCCTAACCCACCGACTGGCGCGTCATCCGTTGCAGGGTGCTGAGCGCGGCTTCGAGCGCGAAATCGACTTCGGGTTCGTCGGGGGCCGTGCTGCCGTCGGGGGCGGCAAGCGCTGCCGTTCCCGCTGCGCCATCGGGCGCCTGGCGGCGCGCCGCAAGGCCGGCTTCGAGCCGCGCGACCATGGCGCCGAGCGAATTGTCGATCGGGACCGAGCGCCGCGGCGCGGTCATTTCGGCAGGCTGCAGCCACGGCTCCTCGCCCTCCGCGGGTTCCTCGGGCGCCAGATCGGCCAACACCAGTTCGTCCGCATTCTGCTCGGCAAATTCGTCCAGCCACAGATCGGCTTCGGCGCTGTGATCGGCAGCGTCGCTATCGGCGGTCAATGGACCCAGCCCGCCCGCGGGCAGATCGCGGCCGGCCCGGATCGGCGGGCGCACCGGATCATCGGGATGCAAATCGACGCGGCGGCGGCGCGTCCAGAAGGTGTCGCTGTCTTCGTCGGCGTCGGCAGTGGCTTCGCGGCGGAAGCGCCCGCGCAGCGAGGACAGGCCCGCGGCTTCGGGCTCGGCGATCAGCAGCGCGACCAGCCCGGCAATCAGCGAGGCGATCGCCGCCATGCCGAGCGCAAGCACCAGCCGTGCGGCATTGCCGACCGGCGGGACAAAATAATCGGACAGCCGATCAAGATAAAGGTTCCAGGCGATCCCGGCGACCCAGGACATCGGCATGACGGCGGCGAACAGGAAGGTCAGCGCCGCGGCGCCGATCACCGCGGGCATAGCGGGGCGCAGCGTGCGGAGGAGCGCGCTTGCCTTGCCGTGGCCGGAGTTGTCGCTGCTGTCGTCCATATCGTTCAGTTCCGTACGGCCCGTTCCGGCCAAAATATCGTCGTTTTGGGCAATATGCTCAAGCGCTGTGGCGCAGCAATTGCTGGTAAACCGGCTCGTAACGTAAAATGTTTGATGACCAGTTACGATGGGTTTCGACGAAAATACGCGCGATCCGCCTGCGTTCCGCCCACATCGAGCGATTGTCCAGCAGCTTCGAGAGCGCATCGGCGATCGCCGAAGGGCTGTCGGGCGCGAACAATGTCCCGGTCTGACCATCCTCGATCAATTCGCGGTGGCCGCCCACATCCGACGCCGCGACCAGCTTGCCCTGCGCCATCGCTTCCAAGGGCTTCAGCGGGGTGACGAGGTCGGTGAGCCGCATTTTCTTGCGCGGATAGGCGAGAATATCGATCAGCGAATAATAGCGCTCCACCTGATCGTGCGGGACGCGGCCGACGAAATGGATCTGCGCCGCGGCGGGCGACGCCGCCGCCTGCGCCTTCAGCACCGCTTCCATCGGGCCGCCGCCGACCAGCAGCAGCTGCGCTTTGGGCTGCGCCGCGACGAGCGCGGGCATCGCGGCGATCAGGTCGTCGATCCCTTCATAGTCGTAGAAGCTGCCGATATAGCCGATCACCGCATCGTCGGCGGCGATCCCGAGCGTTTCGGCCAAAACATCGTCGCGCGGCGGCGGATCGCCGAACAGATCGAGGTCGACACCGTTCGGCGATACGGTGATTTTGGCAGGATCAATGCCGCGCGCGATCAGGTCGCCGCGCAGCCCTTCGCAGATCACCGCCACCGCATCGACCGATCGCACTGCGTGCGTTTCGAGCTGTTTGGTGAGCCGATAGCGCAGACTGCCCTCGCGCCCGGTGCCGTTGCCGACCGACGCGTCCTCCCAGAAAGCGCGAATTTCGTAGATCACCGGGATACCGAGCCGTTTGCCGACGCGCAGCGCGGCGAGGCCGTCGAGCACCGGCGAGTGCGCGTGCAGCACATCGGGTTTCCATTCCCGCGCCAGTGCCTCGACCCGCCGGGCCAGCGCATCGATTTCGCGCCATTCGTTGATCACCGGCATCGCAGGCGCGATCGGCGGCGTGCGGTAAAAGGTCAGCCCGTCGACGGTTTCGCCGTCGGGTCCGGGTTCGGGGTGGCGCACCCCGGTGACCCCGGCGACATCCCACCCCTTGGCCACCTGCGCCTTCATCAGCGCGCGGGTGCGAAAGGTGTAGCCGCTGTGCGTCGGCAGGCTATGATCGAGAACGTGCAATATTCGGGTCATTGTGGCGGTCTCTGGCAGACAAGGCTTAACGCCGCGTCAACCCAGATAGCCTAGGCGGCATCCTCTATGGTCGACAATTTTTCCATTGGCCTGACGCACGTCCTGATGGCGATCGCGTTGTGGCGCCTACTGCACCGCGACGATCTCGACCGCGAGGTCAGCCCGCGTGCGCAGTGGCAGCAACGCCGCGATGCCGAGACCGACGGTAACCGCGATGCGTGACATTGCGTTCGTCGCCTTTCTGTTTGCCTTTATCGGCATCGGTTTTCGCAAGCCGTTCCTGTTCGTGCTGTGCTTTTGCTACATCGACATCGTTGCGCCGCAGCGGCTGAGCTATTTCCTGATCAATTCGATCCCGATCTCGCTGATCGTGTTCGGGCTGGCGATCGTCGGCTGGCTGGCGATCGACGACAAGCGCGATACGCGCTGGTCGGGGCGGCAGGTGTTGCTGATCCTGCTGCTCGCCTATTGCTGGATGACCACGCTGTCCGCCGATTTTCCGGTCGAAGCCGCCGACAAATGGAGCTGGGTGTGGAAGGCGCTGATCTGGGCGATTTTCCTGCCGCTGACGCTGCGCACCAAGCTTAGGATCGAATCGCTGGCGCTGATCATGCTGTTGTCGGCGGCGTCGATCGCCATCGCCGGCGGCCTCAAGACCGCGGCGGGCGGCGGCGGTTATGGATCGCTGCAACTGCTGCTCAACGAGAATTTCGGGCTGTACGAAGGGTCGATCATGTCGACCGTCGGCATCGCGATCATCCCGCTGATCCTGTGGTATCGCCGCCACGGCACGATCTTTCCGCCCGACTGGCGGGTATCGCTGTTCTGTTTCGCACTCTGTTTTGCGTGCATGTTGCTGCCGGTGGGGACGCAGGCGCGCACCGGGCTGGTCTGCCTGGCCGTGCTGGCGGTGCTGTCGCTGCGCGCGGTCAAACACCGCTTGCTCTACATGGCCGGCGCCGGATTGCTGGCGATCGCGGCGGTGCCGTTCCTGCCGCAAAGCTTTACCGAGCGGATGGAGACGATCCAGGGCTACAAGTCCGACCAGTCGGCATCGACGCGCGTCGCGGTGTGGGCGTGGACATGGGAATATGCCAAGGAGAACCCTTTTGGCGGCGGGTTCAACGCCTATATCCAGAACCGTCTGCGGGTCGAGACGACCGCATCGGATTATGATCCGAACCAGGCAGCACCGGCGGGCGCGATTGTCCATGAGGATGCAGGCCGCGCCTATCATTCGAGCTATTTCGAGATGCTGGGCGAGCAGGGTTATCCCGGGCTGGCGCTGTGGTTGCTGCTGCACATCGTCGGGATTGCCCAGATGGAGCGGCTGCGCCGCCGTTATCTGAAAACGCGGCGCGGCGAGGAGCAATGGATCGCACCGCTGGCGACCGCGCTGCAGCACGGCCACATCATCTATATGGTCGGGTCGCTGTTCGTCGGCATCGCGTTCCAGCCGTTCATCTATATGATGCTGGCGCTGGAAATCGGGCTGTCGACCTATTGCCGCCGCCGCGAACAGGAGGCCGGATGGCGCCCGCTGATGGCGCGCCCGGCCGAGGTTCCGGTGCGACATTCGGTGCCGGACGCGCACTGAGGCGGAACCAAGCGGCGGGTCGGCGCGCTAATGGCGCATGCCTTCCCCCCGCCTGATCCATGTCGACGACAGCCTGCCCGGGATCAGCCGCGAGCGTCTTGGCGACGGGTGGCGGTACCGCGATCCGCAGGGCAAGATCATCCGCGATCGCGAGGAAATTGCGCGGCTGAACGCGATCGCCCTACCCCCGGCCTATGACGACGCATGGTACTGCCCCGCGGCGAACGGCCATATCCTGGCCACCGGCTACGACGCGCGCGGGCGCAAACAATATCGCTATCACCCCGATTTCCGGCTGGCGCGCGAAGCCGACAAATATGACCGCTGCGCCGCCTTCGGCCATGCGCTGCCGCTGCTCCGCGCCCGGCTGGAGAGCGATCTGGCGCGGCGGAGCCTGTGTCAGGAGCGCGTCGTCGGCGCGGTCGTCCGCCTGCTCGACCTGGCGGCGCTACGGGTTGGCAATGAGCAATATGTCGCGGCGAACAAGAGTTTCGGCGCGACGACGCTGCGCCGCCGTCATGCGAGGCTGACGGGGCAGACGCTGCGGCTGAGCTACCGCGCCAAGGGCGGCGCACGACGCGAGGTGGCGATCAGCGACCGCAATATCACCACCCTGGTCCGGCGGTTACAGGATCTGCCGGGGCAACATCTGTTTCAGTATCAGGATGATAGCGGCGTCTGCGCGGTCGCATCGGACGACGTCAACGCCTATATCCGCGAGGCGATGGGCGGGGATTTCAGCGCCAAGCATTTCCGCACCTGGACCGCGAGCGTCGAGGCCTTTGCCTTTCTGTACGACGCGCCCGATCCGCCGACGCTGAAAGCCATGGTCGAGCATGTCGCCGACCGGCTGGGCAATACCCCGGCCATCGCGCGCAAATCCTATGTCCACCCCGCGATGATCGGCGCAGCGCAGGACCGCGGCGATTTCGCCGCCACCGTCGGCCAATTGCCGCGCACGACAAAATATCTTTCGCGTTACGAGCGCGGATTTTTGACCTATCTGGAGCGGGCGCCGGGTGCTGCGGCGCTGCTTCGTTCCGCCTGAGCAGACCCAAGAGGACCGATTTGACCTTTTCCATCCTTGCTGCGGCGACCGCCGCCAAGCCCGCATCGACCAAGCCCGCCCCCGCGACCAACCCGATCGAGGACATGCGCCTGTGGTGGGACAGCAGCGTCGCGTGGGTGAACAGCCACTGGTTGCAGATCGGCATCGCGATCGCGGCGGGGCTGGCGATCTATTTCATCCTGTCGATGCTGCGCGGCTTTGCGTTGAAACGCGCGCAGGCGACGCCGGGCGAATTCACCCTGACCCACATCGTCGGGCGAGTGATCCACAAGACCAAATCCTTTGTCCTCGCGATCATCGCGGTGCGGTTGGTCGCGGGCTATGCGCAGCCGCCCGCGGTGGTGATGCAGATCATCCAGCTGGTGTTCACCGTCGCGGTGGTGCTGCAGGTCGCGATCTGGGCGCGCGAGGTCATCCTGGGGCTGATCCAGCGCCGCGCGTCGGACGGGCATAACGAGACGCTGTCGAACGCGATGGGGATCATCCGCCTGTTGATCAGCGTTGCGCTGTTCGCGATCGCGGCGATCGTCATTCTCGACAATATGGGGGTCAATGTCACCGGGCTGGTCGCGGGTCTGGGGATCGGCGGCATCGCCATCGGCCTCGCCGCGCAGGGGATTTTTTCGGACCTGTTCGCGTCGCTGTCGATCATTTTCGACCGCCCGTTCCGCGTCGGCGAGACGATCAAATATGACACCAGCACCGCGACCGTCGAGCGCATCGGGCTGAAAAGCACGCGGCTGCGCTCGATCAACGGCGAGCTGCTCGTCGTGTCGAACACCAATTTGCTGGCGAAAGAGATTACCAATTTTGCGCATCTCCACCGCCGCCGCGTGACCTTTGCGATCGGCGTCATCTATCAGACTACCCCGGCGATGCTGCGCGACCTGCCCGCGTTGCTGGAGGAACAGGTGCGCGCGGCGGGGCATGAGTTCATCCGGTCGAGCTTTGTCACCTTCGGCCCCTCCAGCCTCGATTTCGAACTGTTGTTCGATGTGTACAGCGAGGATTTCGACGTCGTCACCGCGGCGCGGACCGATGTCGGCATCCGGGTGTTCGACGCGATGGCGAAGGCCGGATATGAATTTGCCTATCCGACCCAGACGACCTTCACCGCCGCCCCCGATGGCACGATGATCATGCCCTTTGCCGAGTCCCCCAAACCCAAGGCGGCAGCGGCGAAGGCGGCCAAGCCAGGCTGACGCTACGGCGCCTTGGCATGGCGGCATGACCCTTGTGCAACGCGGCAAGACAGGCCTAGAACGCGCCCCGAACCAATGATCAAGGGGATGAGCGATGGCCACAATCACGCCGCAGGAATTGCAGACCAAGGTCGGTGAGCATCTGGGCACGTCGGACTGGGTGCTGGTCGATCAGGAAATGATCAACAAATTCGCCGACGCGACCGGCGACCACCAGTTCATCCACATCGACGAGGAAAAAGCCAAGCTGACGCCGTTCGGCGGGACGATCGCGCACGGTTTCCTCACCCTGTCGCTGATGCCGATGCTGGGCGCGAGCACCGACGGCCCCAAGGTCGGCGGGGTCAAGATGGGGGTCAATTACGGCTGCAACAAAGTCCGCTTCCTGTCGCCCGTCCGTTCGGGCAAGCGCGTGCGCAGCCACATCAAACTGCTCGAGCTGGAAGAAAAGCGCCCCGGCCAGTGGCAGCAGACCAATGAAGTGACCGTCGAGATCGAGGGCGAGGACAAGCCCGCGCTGATCGCCGAATGGATCAGCCAGTTTTTCGTTTGAACCAGATTATCCGGCAGACCTCCCCCGCAAAGATAACCGGAACCAAACAGAAGGAAGTTTACCATGCGTGACGCCGTCATCGTTTCCACCGCCCGCACCCCGCTGACCAAGGCGGGCCGCGGATCGTTCAACAACACGCTCGCGCCGACACTGGGCGCTTACTCGGTCAAGGCCGCGGTCGAGCGCGCGGGCCTGGAAGGCGGCGAGATCGACGATGTCGTGTTCGGCGCCGCGATGCAGCAGGGGTCGCAGACGATGAACGTCGCGCGGCTGATCGCGCTGCGTTCGGGCCTGCCCGTCACCGTCCCCGGCATGTCGATCGACCGTCAGTGCTCGTCGGGGCTGATGACGATCGCGACCGCCGCGAAGCAGATCATCGTCGACCGTCAGGACATCTGCGTCGCCGGCGGCATCGAAAGCATCTCGAAGGTCAGCGGCAGCGGCAAGGCGTTCATCGAAACCGATGCCGAGCTGATCGCGATGCACAAGGACACCTATATGCCGATGATCGGCACCGCCGAGGTCGTCGCCAAGCGTTACAACATCAGCCGCGAAGCGCAGGACGAATATTCGCTCCAGTCGCAGCAGCGCACCGCCGCCGCGCAGGCCGCGGGCAAATATGACGACGAGATCGTCGCCTGCAACGCCACCATGGCGGTGATGAACAAGGAAACCAAGGAAGTCAGCTTCCACAACGTGGTCGCCGACAAGGACGAGTGCAACCGCGCCGATACCACGCTGGAAGGGCTCGCCAGCCTGAAGCCGGTGATGGGCGAAGGTCACACGATCACCGCGGGCAACGCCAGCCAGCTGGCCGACGGGTCGTCGGCGTGCGTCGTGATGGAAGCCAAGGTCGCCGAAAAGCGCGGCCTCCAGCCGCTCGGCCGTTATGTCGGCATGGCGGTTGCGGGCACCGAACCCGACGAAATGGGCATCGGCCCGGTGTTTGCGATCCCCAAGCTGCTCGAACGCTTCGAGCTGAAAATGGACGACATCGGCCTATGGGAACTGAACGAAGCCTTTGCCGTGCAGGTGCTCTATTGCCGCGACAAGCTGGGCATTCCGAACGAGCTGCTCAACGTCAACGGCGGCTCGATCTCGATAGGCCATCCGTTCGGCATGACCGGCGCGCGCTGCGTCGGCCACGCGCTGATCGAAGGCAAGCGCCGCGGCGTGAAGTACGCCGTCGTGACGATGTGCATCGGCGGCGGCCAGGGTGCAGCGGGCCTGTTCGAGGTCTTCTGATTTGCGGCCCCTCTAAGTGAGACTCGACAAACCGCGTATCGAGCCGGTCGATTTGGACCGGCTCGATGCCGACCAGCGCGCTGCGCTCGAACCCTTCCTTGCCTCCGATGGGGGCAAGGTTGGGGGCGGCAAGATCCTCAACATTTTCCGCACCCTTGCCCATGCGCCCAAGGCGCTGACCGCGTTCCTCGCGTGGGGCAATTATATCCTGTCGAAGCGCAATGCGCTGAGCCCGCGCGATCGCGAGCTCGTCATCCTGCGCACCGGCTACAACTGCCGCTCGGGCTATGAATGGACGCAGCACAAACGGATCGGCCTCGACTGCGGGCTGACCGACGACGAGATTGCGCGGATCAAGGCGGGGCCCGATGCGGGTGGCTGGAGCGACCTCGACCAAGCAATGCTGCGCGCGGCCGATGAGTTGACCACCGACCATTTCGTCAGCAACGTCACTTGGGCCGCGCTCGCGCCGCTTGGCGACAAGGGCCGTATGGATCTGGTGATGACCGTCGGCCAATACACCCAGGTTTCGATGATTTTGAACAGCTTCGGCATTCAGGTCGAGGATGGCTGGGACGTCGATCCCGACCTTCGCAAACAGCTTTAAGGAGACAGAGACATGGCCATCGGCATCATCGCCACGCTGCGCGTGCAGCCCGGCAAGGAAACGGAATTCGAAGGCGTGTTCGCCGAACTGGCGCCCGCCGTCGCCGCAAATGAACCCGGCAACAGCTATTACAAGCTGTTCCGCACGGACGAAACGGGCGTGTACAAGGTGCTCGAATGCTATGACGACGAGGCCGCCGTCGACGCCCACCGCGCGTCGGACCATTTCCGCAGCCTGGGCGCAAAGCTCGGCCCGTGCCTGGCGGGCGCGCCGGAGATCGAGAAGCTGAGCGGGGTTTGAGGGCAGGAGACGCCAGCTAACGGCCAGTTGTGGACCTAAAGATCCTCCCCCGCAGGGGGAGGATCGGCAAGGTCCGCTTCTCACCCCGAACCGACATCACCCCAGTTCGGCAATCTCCCCTGCCCGATCCCCCAGCACATAACGCGGCCCCGCCCCGCGCTGCGCCGCCTTGTCCTGCGCATTGTACAGCCCACACTTCTTCAAAGATAGGCAGCCGCAGCCGATACACTGGTCGAGCAGCCTGCGCGTGCGCGTCAGCGCCGCGATCTGCGCATCGATGCGTGCGCGCAACCCGGTGCTGATCCGCGTCCAGTCGGCGGCATTGGGCGTCCGCCCCGCAGGCAGGCGGGCCAGTTCGGCGGCGATTTCGTCGAGGCTGAGCCCCATCTGCTGCGCGATCAGGATGAACGACACGCGGCGGATGTCGGCGCGCAGGAAGCGGCGCTGTCTGCCGCGGGTGCGCAGCGCGTCGACCAGCCCCTTCGCCTCGTAAAAGCGGATCGCCGACACCGCGACCCCGGTCCGCGCCGCGAGTTCGCCGATCGGAATGAGGTCGGTGCGATGCATTGGGTCTCCCTGCGATATATGGCTTGATCTAAACCTGACTTGAGCTTGCAATACTCGCCGCGTCAACCCGAATCAGGAGAATATCGTGACGCATCCCTTCATCGAGCATGTCAATATGACGGTCAGCGACCCCGACCGCAGCGCCGCCTTGCTGTCCGCCATCTTTGGCTGGCATGAGCGCTGGCGCGGCCCGGCGCGCGACGGCGGGCGCACCATTCATCTTGGCAGCGACCGCGCCTATGTCGCGCTCTACACCGGACCCAATGGTCAGCATGCCGACGCGCGCTACCCCAAGGGCGAACCGCTCAATCATCTCGGCATCCAGGTTGACGACCTTGACGCGGTCGAGGCGCGGGTCAGGGCGGCGGGCCTGATCCCCTTTAGCCACGACGATTACGAACCCCGCCGCCGCTTCTATTTCTTCGACCCCGACGGCATCGAATATGAGGTCGTGAGCTATGCCGAGCAGAACTCCGCACTCAATGACGCTGCATATGAGCGGCTGTTGCATATGCATGTTATTCTGAAATAGTACGGCCAAGTCGCGCAGTTGGATTGGCCGTGCCGCTGCGCCGCGCCGACGCTCACCGCATGACACCTTCGCCTGCTATCCATCACCGACCTGTTCGGCGCGCTCTGTAACCTTTGGAAATGGCGCACCTTCATGGAGAGGTTTCGAACTCTCTATGGGCAGTGCTGACGGAGTGGGATAACATCCTCAAGCACAGCTCGCTAGCGTGGCAAGTGCCTGCGAATGCAAATGATCTTCCCAAACCCCTGCCACAAATGGATGCGCCCGTTCCGGCAACGCGCGACATTGATATCGATCTTTCGACCCGCCGCACCTCACTGATCCGCAAGCGCAGTTCGGAGAGCGGCAATGGGTGAACGCACCATCCCGCCCTTCTCGTTACGCCTCACGTTTGAAGAACGTGCGAAACTTGAGCGCGATGCCGCTGGCATGGCGCTCGGCGCATATATCCGTTCTCGCCTGCTCGATCCGGAAACGGTCGCGCCCCGCAAACGCGGCAAGTTTCCGGTCAAGGATCATAAGCTGCTTGCCCAGCTTCTCGCCATGCTCGGGCAATCGCGGCTGGCGAATAATATGAATCAGCTTGCCAAGGCCGCGAATACAGGGAGCTTGCCTGTGACTCCCGAAGTCGAGTCCGCTCTCGTCTCCGCGATGCGTGACATCACCATCATGCGCAGCCTGCTCATTCAGGCGCTCAATGTGGAAGTGATGCCATGATCTTGAAGGCGTCCAAGCGCAGCGGCGGGAAACAGCTCGGCCTCCATCTGCTCAAGACCGAAGAGAATGAGCATGTCGAAATTCATGAAGTGTCGGGGTTCATATCTGACACGGTGATGGGGGCGATGAATGAAGTCTATGCGCTCGCGCGCGGCACGAAGTGCCAGCAATATCTCTTCTCACTCTCGCTCAGTCCGCCCGCGCTCGAATCCGTGCGCGTTGAGACATTCGAGAAAGCCCTATCCGACATTGAGGAACGGCTGGGCCTTGTGGGTCAGCCGCGCATCGTCGTGTTCCACGAAAAGGAAGGTCGTCGCCACTGTCACGCCGTCTGGTCGCGCATCGATGCGGACACCATGACGGCGAAGGAACTTCCCTTCTTCAAGAACAAGCTGAATGAGATTGGGAAACAGCTCTATCTCGAAAATGGCTGGGCGATGCCGAAGGGCTTTGAAAGCCCGAAGCTCCGCGATCCGCGCAACTTCACGCTGGACGAATGGCAACAGGCGAAACGCGCGGGCATTGATCCGCGCGAAATCAAATCCGCCGTGCAAGATTGCTGGAAACATGCCGATAGCGTCCAAGCCTTCGCATCAGCGCTCGAAGAGCGCGGCCTGTTTCTCGCCCGTGGTGATCGGCGTGGGTTCGTTGCGATCAATATCGATGGCGATGTATTCGCTATCTCGCGCCTGATCGCCGGTAAGGCCAAAGATGTTGCCGCACGGCTCGGCGATCCCGCGCTTCTGCCATCGGTCGATGATGCCCGCTCTCGTATCGCTTCTGACATCGCGCCGCGCCTCACGCGCTATATCGCGGAGGCCAAGCGCATTGCCCGCACCAACATGGAACCCCTGACAGCCAAGCGCAACGCGCTCAAGGTTCAGCATCAAGCTGAACGCCAAGCCAAAGATAAGTTTCTCTCCGCGCGTTGGGATAATGAGCAACGCGCTCGCGCTGCCCGCATCCGCAAGGGCATTGTCGGTGCATGGGATATTCTGACGGGGAAATATTTCAGAACCCGCAAACAGAATGAGATGGAAGCCAAATTTGCGCGGGAGCGCGATAGCCATGAACGGCACGCTCTGATCCAGCGTCAGCTACAGGATCGCCAAGCCCTTCAAGACCTCATCCGCGAAAACCGCCGCAAGGAAGCCGAACGCATTCTCAGCCTCTATCGCGATGCTGCCGCATACCGCCGTATGCAGGGTGAGCGCGACAAAGATCGCGGTCGTGGCTCTGCTGCCATACGTCCGAAACGGGATCGCGGGCTGGAACTCGGCTAAGCTGCACTAACCTTCTTGCGAAGCTGGCCGAGAACTGACGCCAGATTCTGACCGTCGCGCTTCAACTTTGCGAGCGTCGCAACTGCTTCCGATTGTTCCATGACGAGCGTATTCCGCTCAGCCTGCCGCGCGCGTATAGCAAGGCTGCGAATGAGCAATATCCATTGGCCGCTATGATCGACCGATACCTTCGCAACGCCGTGACATAGCATAGCGCGGAATGCTTCGTGGCTTGCGCGATACTGCATGAGTTCAACGTAGGCCACGCGACCGGCTTCGCCGAAGGGGGCTTCTGGTTCAATCGCCGCCGCCAAATCCTCAAATCTTTGACCAATTAGATGGCGAAGACGAACCTTCTGGCCAATCTCCTTCACAGCACCCAAGACAAGCAACGTCTCAGTGATCGACATCTCGACCATAGAGAAATGGTGCATACATGCGCCACGCCAAGCATTTACCTCGGCGAATATATCATCCCAGCTTTTGCCGTGATTAAGAAGGGTAGAGTTGCTGGCAATGGCGTCCATTCACGCGCGATAGCGCATAATAATTAAATGGCTGCTAATTCAAACTATGCTGCATTTCTCAATTGCACGATCCGCTGAAACTCGGCGAGCAACTCAGGGTGATGCCGTGCAAGGTGATGCACCACGCGCACATTTTCGATCAGACGGCATAGATAACCGGTTGCCAGAACGAGATCGAGATGATCGGTGCCATAGCTCTGCTCGATCATGCGGAACTCGCGGTCGATGTTTGTTGCCTCACGCTCCATATGCTCGATTTGCTCGTCGCTTAGGCCGCGCACCGCTTTCTTCTTGTCACTTACGAGCTGATGCTGGGGTGTCGCCGCCACGAGCGATTTAGCGTAGGGCCATGAAAATTTGTTCATCGCCATCATGGTTTCAGCGGCTTCGAGCTGACGCATCGGACGCATCTTCTTTAGCTCGCTGAACGTGTTGATCGGCACCATCCGGTCTTGCAGCAGCTTCGCAACCTCATCGCATATGCCATCGAGCAGTCGGCGCTTTTGTCGAATGCTCGATATATTGACGTTGAGCGCGCGAGCCAGTCGCTCTTCTGAAACGCCTTTCTCAAGCGCTTTCAGAATCATCTTGTGCTCCTGAACGATGGCCATGCGACTGATGCGCTTGTTGTAGGTGATCGCTTCATCATCGGTCGCGACAAGACAGACCACATCCTCGTCGCCGCGTTCCTTCAGAATTTCGATGCGGATATGTCCGTCGAGCAGCCGGTAGCGATCATCCTTGCCTTTTATCCTCACCACGACCGGTGGCTCGATTATCCCCACCTCGCGAATGGAAGCTTCGATCTGCGCGTATTTGATGGATTTCTTGATCGCGGGCGTCATCGCGCGCAACATTTCGATATCGCTGAGCGGAATGCGCAGGCTTGTCGTCTCAAACGCGAGCTTGATTTTCCGATGTCGTGAGCTTCCGGTCATTGAAGATTGATCCTGACATTCTGAATGCGCTCGGCGAGCCGGTTCGGCATGGATGCCAGATCTTCGTCTTCGAGAAGCGCGATGAAACTCTCGTCGTTCGAGAGCTGGCTCAATGCCTCGACGATGAACACAAGGCGGTTGCGTGTCGCCTCGGTCTTGCGGATCATCATACGCTTGCGTTCGGTGTCCTCCTGAAAGGCTTTCACCAAATCCTCAGGCGTGGCGGCTGATCCTTTCTCGACAAGCCGATTGAGCTTTGCAGCTTTGCCAGAGCGCTTCCGCACCTCGACCAAGCGGCGCGCGGCGATGAGTGCGCGACCGCGCAGGAGCTTGTCCTCATAGGCTTTGTGAAGGGCGGCCTGAACGCCCTGATCGTCGGCCTCGCAGATTTCTAGCGCGACGGAGATGGGAAGATATCCAGCTTCCACCGCAGCGACGAGTCGTCGCTCGCCCCGCGCGAGCAATTTGCCGACGCTCCAAACGTAATTCGCGGAAAGGCCGGTCTTCTCAGCAATCTCATTGTCGGAATAGCCACGCTCGCGCATTCCGACGATATCCTGCAACAGGTCAACGGCTTGATGCTGACGACGCGCACAGTTTTCGACGAGGCTTGCGACCATGCAATCTTCGGTATCAGCGGTCACAATTAGTGCGGGAACTTCGGTCTGTCCCAACTCGCGAAAGGCTTCCAAGCGACCTTGCCCGCACACTAGGTCGTAGAGAGGGCCGTCTGATCCCTGCCGCGATGTCACCGTGATCGGGCGTTTGAGGCCGATCTCCGCGATGTTCTCGACGATACCCTTGAATATCTTCTTACTGCGAAGGCGCGGGTTGACGATGGTGATCCGGTCGATCGGGATCATCTCGACGCGCTGTGCGGGGCGCGCCATCGTCACGCCGCCCGCCGAAACGGCGCGCGCTCCGCGAGCGCGAAGAAGCCGTCGAGCGATTCATACCGGAAAGCGTCGAGCGAAAGGCCGTTATGTTCGGCAAGTCGCAGAACGCCTTCTGCAAGCGTCATATGCGGCAATATATAATAGTCGTGTGCATGCATGTTCTCTTCGTCCATTCTGACGCAGATCGTGATGTCGGGGCGAAGGCTCTCGTCGAGCCGGATTTTCCAGCGGCGATTTCCGCCGCGCGTGAGCTTGCAACGCGCGATCACGATGGATGCGGTGATCTCTTCGTTGATGAGCAGCGTATCGTTTTCGAGGTTTTGGATGGCCGTGCCGCCAGCGGCGCGCACGCCGTCGATCACGCTCTTCACGATTGACGGGTGCATTCTGCGCAGCCCGCGATTGATTTCGAGATAGCGGTAATCATGGTCGGGGACATATCCGACCAAGGAATAGGCGCGCAGCAGACTGCCAAAGCGCGACTGATACGCGCTGCTCGATGGCCCATCCTCGCACTCGTCTATAATCAGCCCCGATAGCGTGCCGTTCTTCGCCAAAATATCAGCGAGCAATGCGAGCATTTCCTCATCGGAAAGCCGCTGCGACCGCTGCTCGATGATGAGCCGCGCGGCATCGAAAACGTCCTGCGATGCGATGGCGGGAAACGCCTGATCGTGCCTGATCCACTTGGAAGGATCGTTGCGGACATGCTTGGTTTTCAGCTTGAAGGATGTGCGGCCCCACACGTTATGGCCCGCATATTTGTCGTTGATGAGAATCTGATGGACCGCGCCGCGCGACCACGGGCGTTCCAGATCGGACATGATACCTTGAGCATTCAGCCAGTCGGCAATCTGCCGTTCCGTCTGCTGCTCATCCACAAACCGGCGATAGATTTCGCGGACGATGGCGACTTCTTCATCCGGCCCCTGAACGAGCACAACGCGATCCGTCGCGATGCTCTTATGCTCGCCCCGATCCAAAATGCCTTTATGCTGCCCGTGCTCATCGACGAGCATCCGCCGCAATCCAAATCCCGGCGGCCCGCCTTGCCGGAAGCCGAGAGTGATGAGGCGGCACTGCCCCTTGAACACTTTGACCGAAAGCTCGCGGCTATATTCCCCCGCCATCACCTGCTTGACGGTCGTGACGATGGACGACCCCATCGAGCCGTCATTTTCGACTTGCTCGGCGCAGAAATGAAGAGCGATGCCTGCGCTTTTGCATAGCCATGCGTAATGCGCGGATTCGTTCGGGTCTTGAAAACGACCCCAGCGGCTTACGTCATAAACGAGGACCGCTTCGAAGTCTGCATTCCCGCTCTGGATGTCCGTTAAAAGCTGCTGGAAGGAATCACGCCCGTCGATGCTCAGGCCGCTTTTCCCCTCATCCGCATAGGTGCGGACGATCTCGAAACCGCGCCGCTGAGCATAGGCGCGGATTTCAGCGGTCTGATTATCGGTAGAATATTTCTGATGATCGGTGGACATGCGGACATATTCGGCTGCCCGTTTCAGCGGCCTTTCGTCGTCTAGCCCGTCCTTATCTGTCCTCCACTCGATAACCATTGATACGCCTTGGTGTTGATCGTTCGCTTTCCTGTCGGCTGCTGTCGCCCTCCTAACAGCAAAGGAGAGGTAACATGTTGCCGAAGAAGGGAAGTTCATTTCCAATTGGTCGCGCCGGGTTGACGGAAGCCGAGTTCGCCCAAGTGATCGCATCTGCCCTGAAGGTCGAATTCGGATCAGCCCGCAACGGAACGAAGATCATCACGCAATGGACGGGCGTTAGTCAGCGCACCGCCAAAAACTGGTTGAGCGGCAAAAATGCCCCCAGCGGCGTTCACCTCGTCATGCTGGCGAGGGAGTCCAATGCCGTCCTGAAGGCGCTGATGCTGATGGCTGAACGGCCAGAGATGTCGCTCGGGGCGAGCCTGCTGTCCCTTAAACGGCTGCTTTCAGAAACGATGGCGGCACTGGATCAGATGATGTGATGCAATCTCGGGTCGGCCCAAGGGGTCGATCCGAGTAGTTGAATTAAATCACTGAATTTGCTATATATGATTCAACAAAAGGAACTTCATGGGATGCGCGCATAACTACAATCATGATGGCTTCACTCTCGTCGAAATCTCCATCGTGATGATTATCATCGGCCTTTTGATTGGAGGCACATTCGGCGGCATGAAGCTCATCGAAAACATGCAGGTCAATCGCACTGTGCAGGACTTGAAAGCAATCGAGTCAGCCGCCCTTACCTTCAAAGATACATATGGGCGTTTGCCCGGTGATATGCCGAGCACAGCAGCCCGTTTACCAAATTGCACGACTGCCCCCTGTGCCACAGGCGGCAATGGAAATAGACGAATTGAAAATACACCTGTTGGCTGGACGGGAACCCTTACGGTCGGGGATGAACGATTCACTTTCTGGTCTCATCTGAAAGCCGCCGACTTGATTTCTATTGGCACCAAAAATGTGTTGGATTTGTAAGCGTGGTCAGGAAACCGCCATCGCTTAGCTGTCGCGGGATTTAGCGTCGGTGTAGGCGGCTCTTCCCTGTGCCCGTCGCTTGGCGAGCTTCGCCATGCGTGCGTTGATCTCGTCGGGGCTGAT
>JAFAGN010000109.1 GCA_023422695.1 Pseudomonadota bacterium | reverse complement strand
GAGATCAAGCAGGCCGCGATGAGCGTCGATCCGATCGGCTTCTTCGCCCCTGGCATGCTCAAGCCCTCGCGCGAGCGCAAGCATGAGGAGCCGAAGGACTGAGCTTCGGCTATTGTCCGGGCTGGTTGGGCTTCAACGCCGACCAGCCCCACAGGACCAGCCAGCCGCAGAACCCTGCCATCAGGCCATAGGCGACCATGGGGTGCCAGTTGTAGAGCAGCACGCCGATCGCCGGCGACACGATATAGGCCGACCCGTTGATCGAGGCGGTCATGCCCGCGACGCTGCCCTGATCGCGGCGCGGCACCGATAGCGACGCGCCGGCGGTAAAGCCGGGGCGGAACAGGCCAAAGCCGAGCGAGGCGAGCGCGAAGCCGATCACGATGCCGTGCAAGTCCTGCGCGACCCCGGTGATGATCAACCCGCTGGCGCCCAATGCGGCGCCGACCAGCACCGCGGTGCGCGCCGACGGCTTGAGCAGCGGGATCAGTCCCCATTGCGACAATAGCGTGGCAAAGGCGCCCGCCATCAACACGATGCCCGTCATCGCGGCGCCTTCATCGGGACGCACGCGAAGGTTGAGGCGGTCGAGGATCAGAAAGCCGATCACGCCCAGCATCATCGCCTGTGCTTGCCCGCCATATAGCCCGGCAAGCATCCATGGCCGCACGCGCTTGTCGGTCCAGCGCAGCGGGGTCGGGGCAGGGGCATCGCCTTCGCCTTCGTCCACATCGTCGTCGCTGTCGTCGCTGGTCGAGGCGGGCGATCCGGCGGCGGTCGGGTACGCCGCGATCGCGCCGCGCGCAGCAAACCGGGGGACGTCATCGGGGAGCCGCCAGCGGAGCATGACGAGCACCAGCAAACCGATCAGCGCGAAAACGAGCAGCGGTCCGGACAGGCCCACGAACGGCAGGATGAACAGCGGCGCGATCGCCGGGCCGATCACCGTTCCCAATCCGAACGATGAGGACACGAGCGACAGCGCCTGGGTGCGCTCCTCCGGGTCGGTGCGCGAGGCGACATAAGCCTGCACCGCGGGCGGCGCCGCCGATCCCAGCCCGCCATACAGGCTGCGGAACAGCGCGAAGATGATGAATGTGGTTCCCGCGGCCAGATAGCCTGCAAGTCCGGCCCACAGCGCCAGCCCGCAAAAGGCCATCGAGAGCATGAACCCGACGACACCGAGCGCCATCAGCGCTTTGCGTCCGCGCCGATCCGACTGCCGCGCCCAATAGGGGGCGGTCATCACCCACAGCAGCGCCGACCAGCTGAACGCCAGGCTGACCCAGACATCGGGAATGTCGAGCTTGGCGCCAATCGCAGGCAGGATCGATTGCATTGCGGTGTTGCCCGCGGCGGCGACCAGCATCACGGCGAAAAGGACGGCCATGCGGTCGGCGGGGATCGAGCGCGATAGAGTCGCCATGCCGGAAATCCCCTTTGCTGTTCAACGTGCGAGACCCGGCCTTTCCCTACACGCGAGCGCCCCCCTGTCCAGAGTCAAGACAGACTCTTTCCTTGCGCCAGCGCGCCGTTTTTGCCACGCCAGCGCCAACCGCAACAACGCGAAAGCCATCATGACCAATCCGCGGGCGCAGGCCCAAGAATCGAAAGCTCCGCTGGCCCGTCGGCTGCGCGAGGGCTTCAAGCGCTTTTTCGGGCCGTGGGGCATGTTCGTTCGCGGCTTTATCAAGCATCCGGTTATGGTGGGGTCGATCGTCCCGTCGTCGCCGACGCTGATCCGCCACATGCTGCGCCCCGTCGATTGGAAGAATACCAAGCTGTTCGTCGAATATGGCCCGGGGGTCGGCACCTTTTGCCGTCCGGTACTCGAACGCATGGCGGGCGACGCGACGCTGATCGCGATCGATACCAACGAAGATTTCATCGATTATCTGCGCAAAGACATCCGCGACAGCCGCTTTATCGCGGTGCATGGCTCGGCGGCCGAGGTCGAGGCGATCATTGCGGCGCATGGATTTGACAAGGCCGACTATGTCCTGTCGGGCTTGCCCTTCTCGACCTTGCCCGCTGGCGTCGGCCCGGCGATTGCCGCGGCAACACACCGCGTCCTGCGCCCCGGCGGCGCGTTCCTCGTCTATCAATTCCGCGCCCGCGCGCGCGATTTCCTGGCGCCGCACTTCGCCCGCATCGACAATGCGTTCGAATGGGTCAATGTCCCGCCATGTTTTCTGTTCTGGGGCTGGAAGGACTAAACCTCCAAATCTGGATCGGGATCACCCAGCCCGAAGTTCAGCCGCCGCGACACGGTATAATCCGCGGCCCCCACCACGAACCACGCCAGCGTCCAGCGTAGCCGGGTGAGCCACCCGGCGCGCGCCTTGTGCGATGCGCGGGTGATAATCTCGCATTCGGTTTGCTGCGCCGCGATAAAGCCGCGCATTTGCGCCGCAAAACCGGCATCGGCGACGCGCAGCATCACCTCGACGTTCACGAACAGGCTGCGCATGTCGAAATTGGCGGTGCCGATATAGACGACGTCGTCGATCACGATCAGCTTCATGTGCAGTTTGCAGGGTTGATATTCCCAGATCTGCGCACCTTTGCGCAGCAGATAGCCATAGAGCAACCGCGAGGCGCCGATCGTCGCGGCATTGTCGGATTTCGCCGCCATGATGAAGCGCGCCCGCCCGTTGCGCGCGACGCGGCCCAGCCGCCGCAACATGCCCTGCCCGGGCGAGAAATAGGCCATCGCCATATCGAGCTGACGCGCACCGGTCAGGTCGCTGCGCACGGCGCGCGCCCACGGCGACAGCCGCTGGGTCGGACCGCCGACCAGCCAGGTGACCGGTCCTGCATCGACGGGCCATTCGCGGATCAGTCGGCGCAGCATCAGCAGCTTGCCGTCGTTGTTCACCGTATAGTCGTGGATTTCTTCGAACCACGCGACCATCCGCGCCACCGATGGGCCGCGAACGATGATGCCAAGGTCGAACCAGCAATTGTCGCGCCGTGCGGCAAGATAGGGTTCGGCGATGTTGAAGCCGCCGGTCACCGCCACATTGTCATCGATCACCAAAAGCTTCTGGTGATTGCGGATCAAATAGCTGGAGCGCCAGCGCCGCGAGAAAAAGGTCACGCTGCCGCCCGCCTCGCGCAGCGGGGCAAAGATACTGTCCGAAATATTGGACGACCCGAAGCTGTCGATCACCGCGCGCACGCGCACGCCGCGCCGTGCCGCCGCGGTCATGGCATCCAGCACCTGGGTGCCGACGTCGTCATGCGCAAAGATGTACATGACGATGTCGATGCTGCGGATCGCGCCGCTGAGCAGCGCCAGGATGCGGTCGCGCCGCTGGCCGCCGTCGGCGATGACCTCCAGTCGGTGTCCGGCGACATCGGCGGTCAATGCGTCGGGATCGCTAGCGGGACAGGGAACGTCGGCCATCGCCTGCTCATAGGCGGACGCCAGCGACGCCCGCAAGGGCAGGGCTTTGATTGACAGCGGCGGGGCTTGCTGCTAGCGCGCAGCGCTTGCCGCCATGCCTCCCAAAAGGCTGGTCTCTCCGATATCTAAGGAAACAACATGGCCCGCGTTACCGTCGAGGATTGCGTCGACAAGATTCCCAACCGTTTCGACCTCGTCCTGCTCTCCGCGCACCGCGCGCGCGAGATTTCGGGCGGTTCGGAACTGACCGTCGATCGCGACCGCGACAAGAACCCCGTCGTGGCGCTGCGCGAAATCGCCGAACAGACCGTGCGTCCGAAGGATCTGAAGGAAATGCTGGTTACCACGCTGCAAAAGGTCGTGGTCGACGACGACGACACGCCCGACGAAATCAGCTCGATCAGCCGCTCGGCGGAAGCCCTCCGCCTGACCGCCGCCGCGCCGCCGCGCAGCCCCGCAGGTGGTGGCAGCGACTTCGAATAAGCATCGCGATTATCGCATTCAGGGGGCCGCAGGAAACTGCGGCCCTTTTCGTTGGGGCGGGGTGCGTGGGGTTTCCGCTAAAAAGCAAGATAAGCCGTCGCCCCCGCGAAGGCGGGGGCCGCTATCGGTTTACGTAGCAGCGCAGGAATAGGCAGCTAGCGGCCCCCGCCTTCGCGGGGGCGGCGGCATTGGCGCGTCCGCTCCCCACCCCAAAGCAACCATCCCGCTACATAACCTGCGTCAACTCCGCCACGCGGATCGCTTTCGATGCCAGCATCGGCTCGATGATCCGCTGGATGCGATGCGCGCGCGGCGAGTCGACGGCGATATTGAACAGGCTGTTCGCGACCACATCGGCGATCTGCACCCCGTCGCTGCGGCGGCTGTCGGCAAGTGACGCGCGGCCCCATTGGCCCAGCCCGGCCTGTATCTCTTCGCGGACCTTTGTCAGAATCGCAGCATCATATCGGCCCTCATCGATCACGACGTCGGTGCATACACCGCCGGTTTCGGGCAGCCAGCGACCGACCGCGAGGTTGAGCAAGGCGGCATAGAGCGCCAGGTCGCTGGGCATCGTTCCATCCGGTTGCGGCGCCAGCGCGTCGCGTTTCGCCACCGCCACCCAGGCGCGGCCACCCGCGCGATCGAACAGTTCGAGCAGATAGGCGCGCTCGACGATGCTGATACGGCTGCCCTTGAGCTCGCCGCGCAGGCCGGTGACGCTGCGAAAGCGATTGTGGATGTCGGCGGCTGCCTGCGGGGTCAGCATCACCGCGGCAAACGTCATCGCGCCCGCGTTCAACCCGCCCGATTCGTCGCAAAAGATCGTCACGGGCGAAGCTGCCGTGCGACTATCGAACGCGGCCGAAGAAGGCGACCGAGCGGCTTTGCCCCACCGGAATCGCGTCGGGCCAGACCCAGCGCACATGGGTAACGTCGGAGGCCGTGGCAGGGCGCGGGGCCGCGCCGGGTGTCGTTACCGTCAATGCGGCCAGCGTTCCGAACGTCTTGGCGCCATCGACCGAGACCGAAAATCCCGTCGTATCGTTGGTGCCGTCAAAGGCCAGCGCTTCGGGGATCGGATTGGTCAGATTGACGTCCGATGCCGCGTCGGTGCCCTTGTTGGTAAAGATCAGCGTCAGGCGGATCCGGTCGCCGGGTACCACGACATCGGGGGTCGTATAGACCTTGTCGCCTTCGCGCCCATCGACGATCGCACCCGGCTTTTCCAGCTCGACCTTGTTGGTCAATACGCCGCCCTGTGCCGCCGCAGGCGGCGCCGTCAGCGCCAACATGGGCGTCAGTACCGCCGCCAGCATCAACGTCGTCCACGATCTACCGGTCATCATCTTCTCCTCACCGACCGTTCCATGGCGCATCACGCCGGGCAGGGGTAGCGTTTCTTCATCAGGGCATCGAAGGCCGCATGGATGCTGACCTTCGGTCGCACAGATGCGGGATAGGAGCGCAGATGCGCGAGCCATTGATCGGGGGTCAGCGTGCCTGATTCCGGCGGGCAACTGGTCGTTTTGCGTCCGGCCTTTCGATCGGCGTCGATGCGCGCCTTGTAACGCTTGCCCGCCGCGACGACCTCACCCTTCAGCTGGTTGCCCTGCGGGGTTGCGAGGGCGAGGGGGCCAAGGCGCGAGAGGGAATCGGCGCGGACCAGAAACGCCGCGACGCTCATGTCACCCGGCGCCATCGCGCACAGCAGCGGCGCAACAACCATGGCGGGCAAGATGCGGGCGCGTTTTCCGAAGACCATGCGCCGCAACTTGCCGTCAGCCAATGAATAACCCCTGAATCGAGCGACCAAGGCGTTAGTCGCTAGGCGCCTTGCGGCTTCGGGTCGCCGAACGGCCCGCGCGGCTTCCGCTTGATCTGCGGCAGCGAACCGGCATGGCCCGACACCGGCGTGCCGCGCTTGTCGGCATCGTCCTCGCGGCCGATGTCTTCGCCCTTGATCGCGCGCTTCGATTCTTCGCCCGACAGCGTTTCATATTCGAGCAATGCGCCCGCAAGCAGATGCAGTTCATCGAGATGGTCGGTCAGCACCTTGCGCGCGGTCTTTTCGCCTTCTTCGACCAGGCGGCGGACTTCGGCGTCGATCAGCTTTGCCGTCTCTTCCGACATATTCTGCGCGCGCGACACGCTGTGGCCCAGGAACACTTCGTCCTGATTGTCGCGATAGCGCAGCCAGCCGAGCTTTTCCGACATGCCATATTCCATCACCATCGACCGCGCCATGTCGGTCGCCTGCTGAATGTCGTTCGACGCGCCGGTATTGAGCTCATCCTTGCCATAGATCAGCTGCTCGGCGATGCGGCCGCCGAAGCAGAGCGCGAGCCGCGCCTTCATCTGCTTCATGCTCATCGAATAACGGTCGCGTTCGGGCAGGTTCCACGTCACCCCCAGCGCGCGGCCGCGCGGAATGATCGTCACCTTGTGCAGCGGATCGCAGCCTTCGACATGGAGCGACACGAGCGCGTGACCCGCCTCGTGATAGGCCGTCGATTTCTTCTCGTCCTCGGTCATCACCATCGAACGCCGCTCGGCGCCCATCATGACCTTGTCCTTCGCCTCTTCAAACTCGCCATTGGCGATCAGGCGCTTGCCCTTGCGCGCCGCGAGCAGCGCCGCTTCGTTGCAAAGATTAGCCAGATCGGCGCCCGAGAAGCCCGGGGTGCCGCGCGCAACACGGCGCAGATCAACGTCGGGTGCCAGCGGCTTTTTGCGGGTATGGACCTCGAGAATTTTCTGGCGACCCTCGATGTCGGGGCGCGGCACGACGACCTGGCGGTCAAAGCGGCCCGGACGGAGGAGGGCGGGGTCGAGAACGTCGGGGCGGTTGGTCGCCGCGACGATGATGATGCCTTCATTCGCCTCGAAGCCGTCCATTTCGACCAGCAGCTGGTTCAGCGTCTGTTCGCGCTCGTCATTGCCGTTGCCCAGACCGGCGCCGCGATGGCGGCCGACCGCGTCGATTTCGTCGATAAAGACGATGCAAGGCGCGTTGCGCTTAGCCTGTTCGAACATGTCGCGGACGCGCGATGCACCAACGCCGACGAACATTTCGACGAAATCCGAACCCGAAATGGTGAAGAAAGGAACGCCGGCTTCGCCTGCAATCGCGCGAGCAAGCAGCGTCTTGCCGGTGCCCGGCGAACCAACAAGCAGCGCACCCTTGGGGATCTGGCCACCGAGGCGCGAAAATTTGCTCGGATCGCGCAGGAACTCGACGATCTCTTCGAGTTCTTCGCGGGCTTCATCGATACCGGCGACGTCGTCGAAAGTGACCTTGCCCTGCTTTACGGTCAGCATTTTGGCGCGCGATTTGCCAAAGCCCATTGCGCCCGAGCCATTGTTCTTCTGCACCTGGCGAAAGACGAAGAAGGCGATGCCGAGGATCAGAATGAACGGCAGCGACTGGATGAGCATGTACATCCAGAAATTCGGCGCTTCGGTGGCCTTGCCGTCATATTTGACGCCATTGTCATTGAGCATTTTGAGCAGGTCGGGGTCGCGCACGACGTTTGCGGTAAAGCGGTCGCCGTTCGACAGCGTACCGGTCACCTTGTCTTCGGACAGGACGACGTCCTTGACGGCGCCTTCCTCGACCTTCTGACGGAACTCCGAATAGGCCAGCGCGCTGCCCGCAGGCTGCGCGGCACCACCGAACATCGAGGCGACGAGGAGCATGGCGAGCAAAATGCCGCTCCAGATCATCACACTCTTCATCCAGGGGTTGCCCTGCGGTTCCTTGTCGTCCTGCATGCGAGTACTTTCCTAATCGGCGCGGCGCCGCGCTCACTGCCACCAAGATAGGGTGATAGCGTTAAATGACAATGAGCCAATCAGCCCTTTTTTGGCTGTTTCCGGCGCGGCGCGGCAGAAATGCGCCAGATCGACCCTTCGAGGCCGCGAACGGCGTCGATCAGCAGCGCGCCCACCATGGCGCGCTTGCCCTTGTGCATCGCGGCGATCACCCCATCGAGCGACGCCCCGCGCACCGCCAGCTGCGGCGCATTGGCGTGCAGGCGCTGCGCGACAATGCGGCGAAACACCTCTGGCGGATAATTGTCGTTGCGAATGACCGCGATGTCGGAGGCGTCGGGCCATGACGCGATCAGGCGCTCGACCGCCCAGTCGAGCGCTTCGTCGGCTTCGGCGAGCCAGCCGGCGGACCGCGCGGCGGCGGCGGGGTCGAGCACCGTCTGCGATTTGAGCGCCTGCCGCAGCCGCGCGCGATCGAAGCGATTGTTGCTGTTCGACGGGTCGTCGACAAACGGCAGGTCATGCTCCAGCGCCAGCTCGACCAGCTCGGCGCGGCGCCAGTGGAGCAGCGGCCGCATGACGATACCGTTGCGCGAACGGATAGCGGCCAGCCCGCCGACCCCGCTGCTGCGATTGAGCCGCATCACGATCGTCTCCAGCTGATCGTCGGCATGATGCGCGGTCAGGATATGGTCGAGCGCGTTGGCGCTGCGCCATTGATCGAGCAGCAGATAGCGTTCGGCGCGCGCCGCGGCCTGCAACGATCCCTTGATCGGTGCCGCGGGGCGCAAGGTCGAGTGCGGAATATGTTCGCGATTGCAGAAGCTTGCGACCATGCGCGCTTCTTCGTCCGATCCCTTGCGCAGGCCGTGATCGACCGTTGCTGCCCAGACCTGTCCGGGCAGTAAGGTCGCCATCAGCCACAGCAATGCCATGCTATCCGGGCCGCCCGACACCGCGACGCCATAGTGCAAGCGGTGCCAATCGGACCCGGCGAGCGCCCGCAGGTCGCCCGCCAGCCGGTCGGCACTGTCGCGATCAGCAGCCTGCTTTTGCTTTTGCGGCGGCTGCATCGGTCCGGACATCCTGCGGCGCCTTGTCGCCATAGACTTCTTCGAGTTCGCGGAACGCCTTGCAGGCGTCGGCCTTGCGACCGAGTTTATCGAGCGCAACCCCCATGTACATCAGGCTGTGCGGCGCCCGCGCGCCGCTGGGGCGGTCCTTGTAATTGTTATAGAAGGCGACCGCCGCGAGGCTGGGCTTGCCCTCATCCAGATAGGCGCGGCCGAGCAGATTCTGGGCAAAACTGGCCTGGCTGCTGGTCGGCCATTTGGTGACGACCTGCTTCAGCTGCGCCTGCGCTTCGGGATACAGCTTCGCTTCCCACAGGCGATAGCCATAGTCGTAGGCATCCTTGGTTTCGTTGCCCGTCGTCGGAATCTCCACCTTTTTGACCAAGGCGAGCCGCGCTGCATTGGGCGTCGTCGCTGCCGGTTTGGCGGCGGGGGTTGCGGGCTTTTTCGCGGGGGTCGCCGCCGCCGTCGCTGCCGCTGCCGGCGGCTTTACCGTCGGCGTAGCAGGAAGGCTGGCCGGGATCGCGGCAGCCTCCGGCTCGGCGAAGCGCTTGTCCATCTCGGCCTTGTACGCGGTGAACTGCTTTTCGAGTTCGCGAAGCTGAAACGCATTCTGCTCGGTCTGGCCGGTCAGCGCCTGAAGCTGGCTTTCCAGCGCATCGACTCGCGCGGTCAGATCGATCACCGGGGCGTTGCTGCGCGCGCGTTCGCCGGGGGTGTTGTCGGGTGCGATTTCGCCTTCGAAAAAGGTCGGACTGCCACCGGGAAAGACCGAGCGCTGAACCGCGCGCATTTCCTTTTCCAGCCGCTCGACGCGCTTGTCGATCGCGCCGTCCTGCGCTGCTGCGGGCATGGTCGCCGCAAGCGTGATCGCCGCGGCCCCAAGGAAAGTGATCTGACGCATTTTCATCTGCCGTTCGGCCCCCACCAATTAACCATTTTGTCGTTCATAACGCGGCAAAGTGCGGCAGCGCAAACCCATTTCGGTGCGCTGCCGATCGTGCCGACCCAAAAGATGGACGCTTCAGCCCTTGGGAGGCGCGCGGGTCGCGGGCGCCGCGGGGCCGGGCGCGCTGTTTCCTTCGGTGCGCGCCAACAGGTCGGCGGGCTTCAGCGACACGCCCTTGACCAGCGTATCAGCGGGGCCGATCGCGCCGACGTCGCGGCCGCCGACGGTGACCTTGAGCGCCTGTGGAATGCTGGTGCGCAGCGTGAACTGCTGAATATATTCGGGTGGCACCTGATAGGTTTCGCCCGGATCGAGCGTCCGCCAGTTCTCGGTCTTGCCCGCCGCGTCGTCGAAGCCGATCCAGACTTCCGAAATCCCCGTCAGTACCACCGGTGCATTCGCCGCGACCGCCGATGCGGCGGCGCCCGTCTTGGCAGTCGGCAGCGCGACGACGTCGCTTTGCGGCGCCTCCGATTCCTCGGCGGCGCGGTTCTGTGCGGCTACCAGCGCCTCGCCGGGTTCGACCGACAGGAACCGCCAGACGCCATAGGCCGATGCCAGCAGCAGCGCGACGATCACCAGTGTCCAGGTCATCCGCGCGGTCGGCAGCCGCGCGGGATCGGTCGGCTCATAGGCTTCGTACAGCGGCCGCGCGCCATAGGCATCTTCTTCGAGCTCGCGGCGCACCGCAGCGCCGACCTCGGCTTCGGGAAGGTCGACCGCGCGGGCGTAGGCGCGCGCAAAGCCGGTGACGTAAGTTCGCCCCGGAAGCTCCGAAAAATCCGACTTTTCGATCGCCGACAGATGGCGCTGGGTGATCCGCGTCCGCGTCGCCACATCGGCGAGCGACAACCCCGCCGCTTCCCGCGCCAGCCGAAGCCGATCGCCGGTGCGCGTGATCGCCAGCTCGCCCTGTTCCGGGGCGACGTCCTCATCTGTCATTACTGTCTCCGCGCCGGTCGGTTGCAACCCTGTGTGACCGTGTCGCCCCGTTCATCGCATTGACGGGCGGAAAAAGTCAAATGAAGTTCGGCGAACGACCGGCTGAAAAGATGCCTTAATACGCCCGTCTGAAGCGCTGCGCGTCAGAGGACATATTTGCTGAGGTCGGTGTCGCCGACGACTTCGGCGAGTTGGCGATCGACATAGGCGGCATCGACCGCCAGCGTGGTGCCGGTCATGTCCTCGGCGCCAAAGCTGACCTCTTCGACCAGCCGCTCCATGATCGTCTGGAGTCGCCGGGCGCCGATGTTTTCGACGCGCTCGTTGACCTCGGCGGCGAGCTTCGCAACGCGGGCGATCGCATCGTCGGTGAACGACAAGGTGACGCCTTCGGTCCCCAGCAGCGCGGCATATTGTTCGGGCAACCCCGCCTTTGTCTCGCTGAGGATGCGGACAAAATCGGCTTCGGTGAGCGCGTTCAGCTCGACGCGGATCGGCAGGCGGCCCTGCAGTTCGGGCAGCAGGTCGCTGGGCTTGGCGACGTGGAACGCACCGCTGGCGATGAACAGGATATGGTCGGTCTTCATCGGACCATATTTGGTCGCAACGGTCGTCCCTTCGATCAGCGGCAGCAGGTCGCGCTGCACGCCCTCGCGGCTCACCGATCCGCCGCGCACGTCGCTGACCGCGATCTTGTCGATTTCGTCGAGGAACACGATGCCGTTGGCCTCGGCATCGGCGAGCGCGATGCGCGCGACATCATCCTGATCGAGACGCTTTTCCTGCTCTTCCTCGATCAGCCGCGTCGCGGCCTCGATCACCTTCAGCTTGCGGCGCTTTTTGGGCGGACCGCCCATCGCCTTGCCCAGCATGTCGGACAGGTTGATCATGCTCATCTGCCCGGGCTGGCCCGGCAGCTCGAACGGCATCGACGGCGCGTCGGCAATCTCGATCTCGACCTCGCTGTCGTCGAGATGGCCTTCGCGGATGCGCTGGCGAAAGCTCTGGCGCGTCGCTTCGCTGGCGCCCTTGCCGGTCAGCGCGTCGAGCAGGCGCTCCATCGCGGCTTCCTCGGCAGCGGCGCGCACAGCTTCGCGGCGCCGGTCCTTTTCGAGCCGCACGGCTTCCTCGACCAGATCGCGCGCAATTTGTTCGACATCGCGGCCGACATAGCCGACCTCGGTGAACTTGGTCGCTTCGACCTTGATGAACGGCGCGTCGGCGAGCTTGGCCAGACGGCGCGAAATCTCTGTCTTGCCGCAGCCGGTGGGGCCGATCATCAGGATATTTTTCGGCGTCACCTCATCGCGCAGGTCAGGCGACAATTGCTGGCGGCGCCAGCGATTGCGCAGCGCCACCGCGACCGCGCGCTTCGCGGCATTCTGGCCGATGATATGCGTGTCGAGCGCAGCGACGATCGCCTTAGGAGTCAGGTCCTTGTTCATCTGTTTTACGCCTGGATTTCGATGGTTTCGGAAGTGAACTGGTCGTTGGTATAGACGCAGATGTCGGCCGCGACCTGCATCGCCTTGCGCACCAGCACCTCGGCATCCTTTTCATAGTCGGCGAGCGCGGTGGCGGCGGCGAGGGCGTAATTGCCGCCCGACCCGATCGCGGCGATGCCGCCTTTTGGTTCGAGCACGTCGCCGTTGCCGGTGATGACCAGCGTCACCTCCTTGTCGGCGACGATCATCATCGCTTCCAGGTTGCGGAGATATTTGTCGGTGCGCCAGTCCTTGGCGAGTTCCACCGCGGCGCGGAGCAGCTGACCGTTGTGGCGCTCAAGCTTGGCTTCGAGCCGTTCGAACAGGGTGAAGGCGTCGGCGGTGGCACCGGCAAAACCGCCGATGACGCTGCCATCGTGCAGGCGGCGCACCTTGCGCGCATTGGGCTTCATCACCGTCTGGCCCATCGACACCTGGCCGTCGCCGATCACGACGACCTTGCCTTCGGTGCGGGCGGAAAGGATGGTGGTTCCGTGCCAGGGCGCGGCACGGTGCGCGTTCGGTTCGCTCATGGGGGCGATATGGGAGATGGCGGGCGGGGCCGCAAGGGGAGGGCGATGCGCCGGTCAGGCGGCCCAGCACAAAAGGGCTCGGGCGCCGGGAGCCATTTCGATCTGCGATGCGTCGCTCAGCAGCACGGCCTCGCCTAGTTGGACGGCGTCGTCGCCGACCCGGCATCCCGCGGTTAGCGGGACAAAGGTCAGTTCGCCTTCGGCATCCTCGATCGCAGCCGGATCGACCGGCCCGCTCAAATGCAGCACATGAAAATGCGGACCGCTGACCAGTTTCGTGCTGGTCGCCGGGTCGATATGGCAGTCGCGCGGATCGGCCGCGGCGTTGACCCGCGCCACCGCCAGCCCGGCGTCGAGGTGCAGATCGCGCGGCCGTCCATAATCGTACAGGCGATAGGTGCGGTCGATATTCTGCTGCACTTCCACGATCGTCAGGCCCGCGCCGATCGCATGGATGGTGCCCGCACGATTATAGACGAAGTCGTCCGGTGCGGCGGCGCGCCAGTTGATCATATCCACGATCGCGCCCGACCGCGCTGCATCGCGCAGCGTGTGCCGGTCGGTATCGATCGACAGCCCGGCGCCAAGTTCGGCGCCCGCGTCCGCGGCCAGCACCAGCCAGCACTCATCCTTACCGCGGGGCAGTCCCGCGGCCCGTGCCGCATCTTCATCGGGATGAACCTGCACCGACAGCCGCTCCGACGTGAACAGGAATTTCACCATCAATGGCGCTGTGTCGCCATCGGGATGGGCAAACCAGATTTCGCCGATCCGGCGGCCGTCGAAATCGCCAAAATCGGCGGGAATATCGTCGCGACCCCACGGCTTTTCGACCACGAGCCGTTGTAGCCGCCGAAGCGGTCCGGCGGTGTTATGAAGTCGGGGATGGCGCGCCATGTCCAAGGAGGGGTCAGGCCGCGCGATGAAGCAGGCTGGCGCCCGCCCCGGTCGGCTGATCGAGCCACAGGCCGCGCGTGTCATAGACGATCTTGTCACCGCGTTCTTCGAGCGGGATCGATTTGAACAGGTCGTGATCGACCAGCACGATCAGCAGGTCGCAATCGGCGAGCGCGCTGTCGAGGTCGATGAGCTCTGCACCGGTCCCCGCGAACTCCATTGGCAGCCCGCGCGCATAGGGCTCGACAATCTGAACCTGCTTGCCAAAGCGGCGGGCGAGTGCCGCGGCGACCTCGACCGCCGGGCTTTCGCGGAAATCGTCGATATTGGGTTTGAAGGCGAGGCCGAGGCAGGCGACGCGCGCCTGCGGGTGCTGCGACACGAGCATTTCGGCGGCGCCGATGACATGCGCGGTCTTGGCGAGGTTCACCTCGCGCGCGGTGCGGATCAACCGGCTGTGGTCGGGCGCGCCATGGACGAGGAACCATGGATCGACCGCGATGCAATGGCCGCCGACGCCGGGGCCGGGCTGCAGGATGTTGACGCGCGGGTGGCGGTTGGCGAGGCGGATCACCTCCCAGACATCGACCCCCATCTGCTCGGCCATCATCGACAGCTCGTTGGCAAAGGCGATGTTGACGTCGCGGTAGCTGTTCTCGACCAGCTTCACCATTTCGGCGGCGCGCGCCGACGTCGTGACGCAGGCACCGCGCACGAACTGGCGATAGAAAGTCATCGCGCGGCGTGCGCAGCGGGGGGTGATGCCGCCGATGCAGCGGTCGTTATCGACCAGCTCGACAAGGATGCGCCCCGGTAGCACGCGCTCGGGGCAATAGGCGACGAAGATGTCGGCGGCGCCGGAGCAGGCGCCGGGCACCTTGAGGTCGGGACGGAGCTCCGCCAGCAGCGCGGCGACCTTTTCGGTCGTGCCGACGGGCGAGGTCGATTCGAGGATGACGAGATTGCCCACTTCGAGCTTGGGCGCGATGGCACGCGCGGCCGACAGGACATGGCTGATGTCGGGGCGATGCGCATCGTCGTGCGGCGTCGGAACGGCGATGACAAAGACATCGGCGGGCGCAACGTCTATCGACGCGACCAGCGTGCCGCGCGACACGACACCCTGGACCAGGCCGTCGAGATCGACCTCCTCGATATGCACCTTGCCGCTGTTCACGGTGTCGACGACATGCTGGCTAACGTCGACGCCGGTCACCTTGGACCCTGAGCGCGCGATCAGCGCTGCGGTGGGTAGCCCGATATAGCCGAGCCCGAGGACGGTAACACTCTGTTCGCTATCGATGGGCACGCGCAACAATCTCCGCAATCTGCTTCGCCGCGGTGCCGTCGCCAAAGGGATTATGGGCGCGGGCCATGGCCGAATAGGCGTCCTTATCGTCGAGAAGCCTGAAAATTTCGGAAACAATACGCGCTTTGTCGGTTCCCACAAGCCGCGCCGTGCCGGCCTCAATGCCTTCGGGGCGTTCGGTCGTCTCGCGCATGACCAGCACCGGCTTACCGAGCGCGGGCGCTTCCTCCTGCACCCCGCCGCTATCGGTCAGCACCAGATCGGATGTCGCCAGCAGCCGGACAAAATGCGGATAGTCGAGCGGATCGATCAGCGCGACGTTGGAGATTCCGCCCAGGATCGGCTCCATCGCACTGCGGACATGCGGGTTTGGATGCACCGGGAAAACCACCGCAACATCGTCGCGCGCCGCGATCGCAGCGATCGCCTCGGCGATGGCAGTCATCCCCTCGCCGAAATTCTCGCGCCGGTGCGAGGTGACGGCGATGATGCGCTTGCCAGCAAAGCGATCGACCAGCGGATCGAGCCCCGCGGCCAGCGCCGGTTCCTCGTCGATCCGCGCCTTGGTGGCGAGCAGCGCGTCGATGACGGTGTTGCCGGTGATATGAATGCGATTGGCAGGTACATTCTCTGCCCGCAGCGCGGTCGCGGCAGTCTCCGTCGGCGCAAAATGCAGATCCGCCACCGCACCAGCAACCTTGCGATTCACCTCCTCAGGCCAGGGGTGGTAGATGTTGCCGCTGCGCAGGCCTGCCTCGACATGACCGACCGGGATTTTCCGGAAATATGCGGCGAGAGTGGCCGCCATCGTGGTGAGGGTATCGCCGTGGACGAGGATGCGATCGGGCCTTTCGGTGTCGAAGGTCTTGCCAAGCTCGGTAACGAGTCGGCCGAGGAGCACGTCGAGTGACTGATTGGCCTGCATGACGTCAAGGTCGACGTCGGGGACGATTCGACCAATCTTAAGCACTTGGTCGAGCATTTCGCGGTGCTGGGCGGTGACGCAGACGCGTGTCTCGAGCGTGGGGCGGGAACGGAGCGCATGCACGACCGGAAACATTTTGATCGCTTCGGGGCGGGTGCCAAAAACGGTCAGTACCTTCATAACGACGTGTCTCCTGGCCGAAAACCCTGTCCCGCGTCATGGGTTTCGACATATTTTCGCCCGATAGGGGACAATGATTGCAACACCCTTAAATCGCGATGATCACCAACGCGACATTCCTTTGCGGGCGGAGCATATTGTTTCTCATGGCAAGAGGGGCTAGGCGGCGGCGGTTGTAGCCGGACCGTCTTCCAGCCCCGATGGATATTTGAAAATTGGACTCCTCTCATGTTTTGGAAGCGTAAGAGCAAGGCTGTTCCGTGGGTCCGGAGCCGTTTCGCTGTCCCAGACGGTCAACGCGTCTACGCAATTGGCGACATTCATGGACGCGACGACCTGTTCGCGGAACTGATCGAGCAAATCCGCGCTGATAATGCCGCGCATGGCCATGCCAAGGTCTGCCTCATTCTTTTGGGCGACCTTGTGGATCGAGGTCCTCAGTCAGCCCATGTAATTGAACGCGCTATCAAATTGCGTGCTGAATTCGATGACATGCGGCTGCTTGTCGGAAATCACGAAGAGTGTTTTTTGGCAGCCCTGACCGGCGATGTCGGTCGCGTGCGCTATTTCATGCGGATCGGCGGCGACGCCACGGTGGCCAGCTATTGGAACGACGATGTCAGCTTGGCCGAAGCAACCTTTGAAGAGGTTGCGGAGCGATTGCCCCAACTCGTGCCTGTCGAGCATATACAGTTTCTTGAGGCCGGCGAAGATGTTGTCGCAATAGGCGACTACATCTTTGTGCATGCAGGTATTCGTCCCGGCATCGCGATTGAAAAGCAATCGCTTGTGGATTTGCGTTGGATACGCGACGATTTTTTGGTCGATGATCGTGACCACGGTGTGATGGTCGTCCACGGTCATACCATCCGGGACGATGTCGATGAATGGCCCAACCGTATCGGCATCGACACCGGTGCGTATCGATCGGGTGTTCTGACTGCGATCGTTCTCGACGGGACTGAGCGGCGTTATCTGAAGACGGGGCCGTGCGCAGCCGCTGCTTGAAGCGCGACGACGTTGTGGAATGGTGATCCGGATCCCGGAGAAATCCAATTGCCTCGCGTTCGCGGCCTCTATAACAGGGGAGCGTTCCGTAGAGTCCGGCATTTGGTTCTTTTTGTCGCAAGCGGGGCTTCAATCAAATTGATTGATCTGCCAACGCGTTTTCCGAGTTTTAGTAGTTTCTGACTATATGAAATTTCAATCCCAAGTTCCGCAGTCGCCGTTTGCGTTAATTGTTACGATCTTACGCCGGATGGCTGATTTGCCGCGCCCTTTGCGGCGTTTGATTGCGCTTATTATGGACGCAATCCTGTGTCTCCTGTCCATTTGGTTGGCCTTTTCCATTCGAATTGGGGAATGGAACCTGTTTGGCGAGCCGGTGCTATTGGTTATCTCGATCGTGTTGCCTGCCTGGTTCTTGGTCGCTGCCTCGTCGGGGATATATCGATCTATCATCCGGTCATCTGGCGGCCGAACAATCGTCGATATCGCGATGGTATGCCTATTATTGTCGCTCCTGACGCTCACGATATTTTCACTTCTGGGAATCGAGGGCGTCCCGCGAACGATCGGCATCTTGCAACCGATGATTTTGCTCATGCTGCTGGCGATGAGTAGAATAGGGATTCGGTACGCTTTGGTCGACGTTCTACACTTGATCCATCGTAGCCGTCAGCAGCGGGTCGCCATTTATGGCGCCGGGCGCGCGGGCCAGCAGCTCGGGCTGGCGTTCCGTCACGAGGCGCACCTAGTTCTAACCTGCTATTTCGATGACGATTACAGCCTGGCGGGCGACCGGATCGACGGCCTGATCATTCATTCGAGCGCCGAAGTCGGCCGATATATCGGCGAGTTGGGCATCGACGAAATTCTGCTGGCCCTGCCGAGCACGACGCGGGTGCGGCGGCGCGAAATCGTCGAGAGTCTGAAAAGCTATCCGGTCCGGGTTCGGTCGCTGCCGAGCATGGGCAATATTATCGACGGCGAGGTGTCGATCAAGGATTTGAAGGATGTCCGCGTAGAGGATTTGCTCGGCCGCGATCCGGTCCCACCTGATGAAATGCTTCTTGGCGGCGCAATAGCGGGCAAGATTGTCCTGGTGTCAGGCGCGGGAGGATCGATTGGCGCCGAACTTTGTCGGCAGGTGGTGGCGCGTGGCCCCAGTACGCTCGTACTGGTCGAACAGTCCGAATTCGCGCTCTATAATATCTTGTCGGAGTTGGAGGACAGTGGTTTAGCGACCGACGGTGTCGTGCTGGTCCCCGAACTCGTCGATGTGTCGGATGCCGCCGCCGTCCAAAGGGTAATGGATCGCCACCGGCCTCAGACCGTGTTCCACGCCGCAGCCTACAAGCATGTTCCGCTGGTTGAAGCCAATCCGATATCCGGACTTCGGAACAACATAATCGGGACGTACAACTGCTGTATCAGCGCCGAGCGGGCGGGAGCCTCGCGCTTCATCCTGATCAGTACGGATAAGGCGGTGCGGCCGACGAACATCATGGGGGCGTCGAAGCGGTTTTGCGAACTCATTGTGCAGGGCAGAGCGGCAGAAGGCGAATCGAACACGGTTTTTTCGTCGGTACGTTTCGGCAACGTGCTGAGTTCGAGCGGTTCGGTCGTCCCGCGCTTTCAGGCGCAGATCAATGCGGGCGGGCCGGTAACGCTGACCCACCGTGACGTCACCCGGTATTTCATGACCATCCCTGAAGCTGCGCAGTTGGTGATGCAGGCCGGCGCGATGGCGAAGGGTGGCGAAGTTTTCGTGCTCGACATGGGCGGGCCGGTCCGCATCATTGATCTGGCGCGCGCGATGGTCCAGCTATCGGGCTGTACAGTTCGCGATGATGAAAATCCGGACGGCGACATCGTCATTGAAGAGATCGGCTTGCGTCCCGGCGAAAAGATGTACGAAGAACTGTTGATCGGCGACAATCCTGAACCGACCGATCATAGCCGGATCATGCGGGCGAGGGAAAAGCGCCATAGCTGGTCCGAAATGTCGGCCTGGCTGGAGATGATGACGCGGGCTCTGGACGCTGGCGATGTTGATGGCGCGATGGCGCTGGTGCGAGTAGTGGTTCCGGATTATAGCCCCGCAGCCAACGACGGCGGTGATACGTCGCAGATTCGCGATTGCACAGTTATCAATCAATCGAGCGGTGAATAAAAAGATATGCTGAAGCTCCGTATGTTTTCGCAGCAATCGAGTGTCACGCCTTCCTTCTTGCGCTCGCCTTTAATGGGCTTGGTCGGTCTGCTCGTCGCCGGCTTTTGGATGGCAGGCGGCGCGCGCGACGATCTGATTTCGCTGCTGGTCTGGCGCCCGCTGTCGATGATTGTTTTGGCGCTGGCGATTGCGGCCTGCTGGCCAACGGCTTGGCGGAACGGGCGCTCGCTTTTAACATTCGCGCTGGCCGCCGTCGCCCTGCCGGTGCTGCATCTGATCCCTTTGCCGCCCGCGCTGTGGACCTCGCTTCCCGGTCGAGATCTGGTCGTTGACATTTATCGCGACGCGGGGATAGCATTGTCATGGCAACCTTTGTCGCTCGCGCAGGCGCGGACGTGGAACGCGCTTTTCTCACTCGGGGCGCCGTTCGCAGCCCTTGTTCTGGCACTTTCGATCGACGCGCCGAAACATCGCCGCGTGGTTTTTGCGCTGCTTGCGCTGGGGTTCACAAGCGGTATCATCGGTATGTTGCAGGCGATAGGACCCGCGCAGGGTCCGCTTTATTTCTACCGCATCACGAACAACGGCCTTGGCGTCGGCCTGTTCGCAAACCGCAATCATCAGGCGGCTTTTCTGGCCGCCATGTATCCGCTGCTTGCGGCCAACCTGTCGTTGTTCAAAGGCAAGCCCGAGCAATTGTTCTTTCATCGAGCAATTGCAATTGCTGCCGGGCTCTTTCTGATTCCGTTGATCTTGATGACCGGATCGCGGGCAGGGATCATCCTTGGGCTGCTCGGGATCGCTTCGGCTTGGTGGGTGTATCGGTCGCCGGTCGCGAAGTTGCGCTCGGCCGAACGGAAAACCGAAGTGCGAACTCGCATGATTGGTTTCGGCCTGGTCGCCGTGCTGGTGGCCTTTGCCGTCATAGTGGCTGCGCGGACCCCTGCGGTGGGGCGTCTTGTCGAAACCGATCCCGCGGGCGAACTGCGCGTTATCGCATTGCCGGTCATCATGGACGCGGTGGAGCGCTTTTTCCCCTTTGGCAGCGGGCTGGGGACGTTCGTCGAAACCTATCAGATATTCGAACCCAATCGCCTGATCACCGCAAACTATTTCAATCATGCGCATAATGATTTCGTCGAATTGCTGCTGACTGCTGGCATCCCGGGCGCGTTACTGATCCTATGGGCGGCAGTGCTGGGTTTTATGGCTCTGCGTTCGCAGTTCAAATTGCGGGCGATGACGAGCGATGCGCCGGGGTTCCAAGCACAGGTGCTCGGTCGCGCTGGGCTAGCGATCATCGTCATGCTTGCACTCAACAGCGCGGCTGACTATCCGCTGCGCGTTCCTTCGCTTATGCTGTTAGCGGCAGTTGCTGCGGCGTGGTGCTCAAACGCCCGTCGGGCTGAACAGAAATGAAGAGGTTTATGCGGCGTTCCGAGTTCAATAAGAGTGGCAAATTTGCGCTGATCTGTGCGGTCGCGTTGGCGTCGATGACGGCAGCAGGCTGCGCCAACGGCCTGGCAAAGGGCGGCCTTGGCGGGGCGACTGTGACGCGCGTCGAAGCGCGCGAGTTGCCGGGGCCGCAAGGCGAAGTCGGCAACGCACAAGTCTATCTCTATCGTATAGGCGCTTATGACAAGTTGATCATAGACGTACTCGGTATCGAACAATTGTCCGATCGGCGAGTTACCGCGGATGGATCGGGAACGATTACCTTGCCGGTCGCGGGCGTCGTCGAATTGAACAACCTGACGATCGCCGAAGCGACCGACCGCGTGACGCAGCAATTGCGCACTGGCCATATTCGTAACCCGCGCGTCGCGGTGAACCTTGAGGAATCGGTCAGCCGGTTCGTGACGATTGACGGCGAAGTTGAACAGCCAGGCAATTATCCGATGGTCGGTGGCATGACATTGATGCGCGGCGTCGCTGCGGCAAAAGGCGCTACCGATTTCGCGAAGCTGCGCGAGGTCGTTATCCACCGCACCGTCAATGGCCGCCAGATGATCGCGCTCTATGACCTTTCCGCCATACGTCGCGGCGCATATTCGGACCCGATCCTCTACCCGGACGACGTCGTGGTGGTCGGAGACTCGCCGTCCCGCCGCTTGATGCAGCAACTCGTCACGATCGCTCCGCTTCTTGTCTCTCCGCTGGTTGCAGTCCTCGATAATCGTTAATCCGCGTTCCGGCTTCTGTGAGTTTTGAATTAATGTCCAATGTACAATTTTCGGCGCAGCCGATGGGCGCCGATGTAGCCGCTAAGCAATCCTGGTCGCCGCCGGCTCTGCTTGAGTATTGGAACGCGCTCAAGCGGCACATCTGGCTGGCGGGCGCGATCGTGGCGGTGACGATCGTCATTGGCACGATCCTGACGTTGCTGATGACGCCGCAATATACCGCGACATCGCGGATCGAAATCGCGCGTGAGCAGGCGAACGTGACCAACGTCGAAGGATTGCAGCGCGAAGACAGTACGCCCAATCAGGAATTCTACCTCACGCAATATTCGTTGCTTAACGCCCGCTCGCTGGCCGAGCGCGTAGAGCGTCGGCTGCGGCTGGCGACGAACAAAAGCTTTTTCGACGCGCATGGTGCGACACCAAAGGGCGAAGGCTTTCTGTCGGGTAGTGGTAGTGCGACAACGACTTCGGTCAGCAATATGCGCGAGCGGCAGCGGCAAGCGGTCGATTTGCTCACCGAGAACCTCTCAATTTCGCCGCTTCGCGGCTCGGCGCTGATCGATGTGAGCTACACAAGCTCGTCGCCTGAAATTTCGCAGCTCGTTGCGAAAACATGGGTGAGCGAGTTCGCCCTGCAGAGCATGGACCGTCGTCTTGCGTCAACCGCCGATGCGCGCGTCTATCTCGAAAGCCGATTGCAGGGACTGCGCGAACGACTCGAAACATCCGAGCGTGATCTTGTGAATTATGCGGCCAGGCAGGGCATCGTTCGCATATCCGAAACGCAGAGCAATGGTGGCCGGACGCAGACCAACCAGACGCTGGCATCAAGCAATCTCGAGCAACTAAACCGAGTGCTCATCGAAGCGACGGCGGAGCGCACCCAGGCCGAAGCTCGGTTGCGCGCTGCGCGGTCGGCGGGTGGCACGCTGCTTGGAATACAAAACCAGTCGCTGGGAAGTATCCGCGAACAACGCGCCCAAGCAGCCGCCAAATATCAGGATCTGCTGGTCCATTACGACCCGCAATATCCCGAAGCCCAAGCGGCGCAACAACAGGTTGCGGCACTTGATCGCGCGATTGCGTCGGAAGAGAAGCGCGTGCGCGATGCATATGTCGCCGACTTCGATGCGGCCTCACGTCGTGAAAACGAGTTGCGCGCGCGCGTCGATGACCTCCTACAGAAGTTCGATACTGAAAGCCGTTCGAGCATCCAGTATAATATCTATCAGCGAGAAGTGGATACCAACCGCCAGCTTTATGACTCGCTGCTCCAGCGCTATAAGGAAATCGGCGTTGCTGGTGTCGGTACGAATAATATCTCCGTCGTCGATCCAGCGCCGATGCCTGAAAAGCCTTCGTCGCCCAAGTTGTTCATCAATCTGTTGATGGCGCTTCTTGCCGGTGTCGGACTTGCCGCGGTTGCGATCTTTGTGCTCGAAAATCTCGATGAAAGCATTCGTGAGCCTAGCCAGGTAGTTACCAAGCTCGACGTGCCGCTGTTGGGCGCCATTCCATCCGTCGACGAAGATGCCCTCGAAAATATGGACGATCCGAAATCGATCCTGTCGGAGGCGTATATGACCGTACGGACGAATTTGAGCTTCACGACGCATCATGGCGTGCCCAAGACATTTGCGCTCACCAGCACCTCGCCAGCGGAGGGGAAATCGACCTCGGCCTACTCGCTGGCACGCGTGCTCGGTCGAACATCGGGCTCCGTGGTGCTGGTCGATGTCGACATGCGTCGACCGATCCTTGCATCGCGGCTTGGCCTGAAGAACACTCGTGGCGTTTCCAACTTCCTTGCTGGCGATGACAACTGGCAGGAACTGGTCCAGGAAACCGGCAGCCACAATGTGTCGTTCATTGCAGCCGGTCCGACCCCGCCGAGTGCATCAGAACTGTTGAGCGGCGGACGCCTCTCGGCTTTCGTGGAGCACCTTGCGACTAAGTTCGACCATGTCATTCTTGACAGTCCGCCGATGCTGGGCCTGTCTGACGCGCCGTTGATCGCGAATGTTGTCGAGGGCGTGGTGTACGTCATTGAAGCCGACCGAACAGCGGTCCGCGCGTCGCAGTCGGCAATCCAGCGTCTTCGCGATTCGCGTGCTCATCTCCTCGGCGCGCTGCTCACCAAATATCAGGCTAAGCAATCGGGCTACGGCTACGGCTACGGCTACGGATATGGCTATGGCAGCGACCGGGGCGCGGCCGACGAGGCCCGAGACTGATGCCTGTTATGGATCGTCGGCGTCCGGGGGCAGCGACTGCACCGCTCAAGCTGACTCCGAAGCTCTTCTTGTCGCTGCTTGCCGCTTTCGTTCTCGCGGTGTTGTCGTTCTCACAGACGGCGGCATCGACGGGTATTCGTATTGACGGCTTCCGACCGCTTGGTGGCAGTTTCTTTGCCTGGCGAAGCGGGCAGAACATGCTCGCTGTTGAACTGTTGGATAAAGGCAAAAGGCTGGACGCGGACCGATTGGTCGCATCTGGACGCGGCGGACTTAGCTATGCTCCGCTGTCGTCGCGCTCGCTATGGATGGTCGGCAGGGGATATGAAGCCCAAAAGAATCTGAGGGCAGCCCGTCGGGTTATGGCGCGGGCGGCGCAGGTTACCCGGCGAGATGCTGCGGTGCAGTTGTGGCTTGCCGAAGATTCGTTCCGCCGTTCGCAGATTGCCCAGGGGCTGGGCCATTATGACCTGATCATCCGGTCTGAGCCGGCGGCAGGCGCGGAAATTTTGCCGCGCCTTGCGGCGGTTATGGTGGCGCCGGATGGGCGCCGGTACCTGCAGCGTTATGTCGGACAAGCCAACCCGTGGTACCCCGACCTGCTGCGCACCGCGGTCGACACGTTGCCCAAGGCCGAGCCAATAGGGCGCCTGCTCATCGAAAATGGGGCGAAGGCGCCAAGCACCGCCGAGCTGGAGCCGATTTATGCCAAGCTGGTGAGCCGGCTGGTAGACGAAGGCGCGCAGGACGTGGCGATGCGGCTTTATCCCTTGCTGCCGCATGGGAAGACCGCGGCGCTCGGCAACGTCAGCGGAGTTATCGACGGCAAACTCGACACCGGCTATCCGCCGTTCATTTGGTCGTTCGCTAATGATGCTTTTGGCGCGAGCCTCGTCAATCTCGGCAATAGCGGGAATGCACTGGAGTTTTACGGCGGATCCGGCACCGTTGGTATGGCAGCTTCAAAGCTGATCTCACCAAAATCGGGGTCGCATTTACGCTGGCGGATTCATGATCGCTCGGCTAATCTGCAAAGCGCCGCCACTTGGGTTGCGACCTGCGTTGCCGGCAAGGCGAAGGGCGTGCAGGTAACGTCGATCAACCTACTGAACGCGTCGGTGCCGCTGAACAGGACACTAAGCATGCCGTTGCCCGCGAGTTGCGATGTGGTGCGGCTGGACATGCGCATCGCTGGCGGCATCGGGACGGCTCCGGCCAGTTTGATCGTCGGTCACCTAGCTTTGAGCGACGCCGCTTCGGCGAAGTGAACGAGCAGGCCGATTTTTGGGCATCTGCAGCGTCGGCAAATGCGGTTGCGGCGTTATGCTCCTTTGCTTCCGCGCCGGCCGGGCTTTTTCGATGATGGGCTCAGATCAGCGGTCACGGTGTCGTTGACCGTACACAGCTTCTTTCGGTCGAAAAGGGCATGAAACTGCCGTTGATCGGTAAGCGTGGTCAGGAAACCGCCATCGCTTAGCTGTCGCGGGATTTAGCGTCGGTGTAGGCGGCTCTTCCCTGTGCCCGTCGCTTGGCGAGCTTCGCCATGCGTGCGTTGATCTCGTCGGGGCTGAT
>JAFAGN010000030.1 GCA_023422695.1 Pseudomonadota bacterium | reverse complement strand
CGTGAAATCGCGCACCGCCGATCGGCTGCTCGAAATGAAAGCCTATTTAGTCCGGCGTTGCGTAAACCGCCTGTGCCCCTCCACCACCCTTCGGGTGGTCCCCCTCCCCCGGCGGGGGAGGATCGGGGTAGGTCCGCAACCGGTCGCTAGCTGCCGCTAGATCAAAAACATCATCGTCGCGGTGAAAAATACCGCGAAACTCTGCAAGAACAGTCGCAAATCGCTGCCTGCGAAGATCGACACCGGTTCGCGGTGCGCCGCGAGCGCCTGGCGCAATTCGCCCTGCCAGTCGGCAGGTGCGCTCAGCCGCGCGATCGTCAGCTGGCGGGCGCCATGGGCCTGAATCCGGCGGCGAATGTCGATGTGATCCGAGTCCATGCCCGGCAAGCTATGTCGGTCTTAACGATTTGGTAAGGTTAAAAGATCGTTAACAAATTCGGCGTGTCAAAGCGGTACAGCGGCTAATCCTTTGGGATAGGTCGCACCCGCACCGTCCGCGCGTCGCGCGCGCCGATCTGAAACGGTTTGCACCGCTGCGGCCGCATCCGCGGGCCAAGGCACAACCGCACTTCCTTGAGCCAGCCCTGACGGTCCGCCGTCACCGATATCATCGGTGCGGTCACGCCGCGATTGGCCGCGGCAAAGGCGCGGCGAATGCTGCCTGCGGTCTGCGGCCGCGCCGCCAGCGCCGCCATGTCAGGAAAGCGCACCGCGCGGAACAGCAGCGCGGCGGATCGAAAATAGGCCGCCGGATGCGGACTCATGCACGTTCCATGCTTGGCCCATTCGTGCTGGAGCAATTGCGCCGACGGCGTCATGCACAGATGCTGGCGCAGCACCGGCTGCGGCACGATCTTCGCCGGGCGGCACCATTGCGGATAGTCGCGGCTATCGGTTTCGGGCCACAGCCCGTGGAGCACCCAGCCGAAGCGGCCATTCTCGCCCGCGCACTGGAACCGGTCGCGCGCGTCGCGGGGATTGCGGACGTTGGCGCAATGCTGCGGCGACCAGCTCATGGCCAACAGATAGCCGGTGATCGGGGTCTTGCGCACCGGCTCGCCGCGTTTGGGCTGTTCGAGCCGCGGGACCGGGATGCGATCGGGGATTTGGCAGGCGAGCGCTTGGGCTTGCGCTGCGGTGGGTGCGAGGAGCAGCGCTGGCACGGCTAGCACTATCGCCATTTTCCGTTTGTGCTGAGCTTGTCGAAGCACCGTTTTTCCTTTGCCGCGGTAAAGAGAAGAACAGCCCTTCGACAAGCTCAGGGCAAACGGTATGGAAAGGTGACGGAATCAAACCAAAGCAAAATCGAGCCCGACATCCGCTGCGGGCGCCGACTGCGTCAGCCGCCCGACCGACACATAGGTCACCCCGGTCGCGCCGATCGCGCCGATCGTGTCGAGCCGTACCCCGCCCGACGCCTCGGTCGGCACCTTGCCATCGACCAGCGCGACACATGTCCGCAGTTCATCCAGCGTCATATTGTCGAGCAACAGATGCGTTGCCCCGGCATTCAGCGCCGGTTCGACCTGCGCCACCCGGTCAACCTCGACAATGATCCGCTCGATCCCCGCCGTGACGGCGCGGCGCACCGCTTCTTCGACCGACCCCGCGACCGCGACATGATTGTCCTTGATCATCGCCGCATCCCACAGACCCATACGGTGATTGGTCGCGCCGCCCATCCGCGTCGCATATTTCTCCAGCACCCGCAGGCCCGGAATCGTCTTGCGCGTATCGAGCAGCGTCGCGCCGGTTCCGGCCAGCGCGTCCACATATTGCCGCGTCATCGTCGCGATGCCCGACAGATGCTGGACGGTGTTCAGCGCCGAGCGTTCGGCGGTCAGCATCGCGCGCGCATTGCCCGAAAGCCGCATCAGGTCGCTGCCCGCGGCCACTTCGGCACCTTCGGCGACCAGGGTTTCGATCTCCATGGCAGGATCGAGCGCGCGAAAGAAAGCTTCGGCAATCGGCAGCCCCGCGACGATGATCGCATCGCGGCTGTCCATCACCCCCCCGAACCGCGCGTCAGCGGGAATCACCGCCATCGACGTAATATCGCCCCCCGCCCCCAAATCCTCGGCCAGCGTGGCACGAACAAAGGCGTCGAGGTCGAAATCAGGCAAAGAAAATTGGATCATGTCCCCGCGATAATGGGCGGCCCCAGCAAATCAACTTGACGTTTACGTAAACTAACGCTGACATGCACGCTACGTGGCAACATAGCCAACATCGGAGAGGCCCAATGCAATCCCCCATCTGCGCGATGCTCGGCATCGAATTCCCACTCCTCGCCTTCTCGCACTGCCGCGACGTTGTCGTCGCGGTCTCGAAAGCGGGCGGCATGGGCGTCTTCGGCGCTGCGTCGCTGCCGCCCGAACGGCTGGAGGAGGAACTGGCGTGGATCGACGCGCATATCGGTGGGAAACCCTATGGCGTCGACCTGATTGTCCCCAACAGTTTCGCGGGCAAGGGCGAGAGCCGCAGTGCGCTGCCCCCTATCCCCGACGAGCACAAAGCCTTCGTCGCTGGACTGCTCGAGAAACATGGGGTCGACGATGGCAATCTGACGCTTCCTGCTGTCGGCGGCGGGCTGGGCGACAATATGACCGACGACGGCGCCGCCGCGCTGCTCGAAGTCGCGTTCCGTCATCCCATCGGCCTGATCGCCAACGCGCTCGGCGTCCCACCGCCGCTGATGCTCGAGCTCGGCAAGCGTCATAACGTCCCCGTCGCGGCGCTGGTCGGCACGCGCGATCATGCGCTGGCGCAGGTCCGCGCCGGGGTCGACATCCTAGTAGTCGCAGGCGGCGAAGCGGGCGGTCACTGCGGCGAGGTCGCGACGATGGTGCTGGTGCCCGAGGTTGCCGCCGCGGTCGAGGCGGTCGGCGCGACCACGCCGATCCTGGCCGCGGGCGGCATCGTCACCGGGCGCCAGATGGCGGCGGCGATGGCGATGGGCGCGCATGGCGCCTGGACCGGATCGGTCTGGCTGACCACCGCCGAAGCAGAAACGAACCCGGTGGTGAAGGAAAAGATGCTCGCGGCATCGTCGCGCGACACCGTGCGATCGAAAAGCCGCACCGGCAAGCCCTCGCGCCAGCTCCGCTCGCCATGGACCGATGCGTGGGAGGCCGAGGGGGCGCCCAAACCGCTGCCGATGCCGCTGCAATCGCTGGTCAGCGAACCCGCGCTGCGCAAGGTCGACAAGCTGTCCGAGGGTGGCCATGAAGGCGCCAAGATGCTCGCCACCTATTGGGTGGGGCAAGGCGTCGGGCTGATGAACGAAGCGATGGGCGCCGGTCAGGTCGTGCAGGAATTCAAGGAAGACTGGATCGCCGCGTGCGAGCGGCTGAACGGGTTTATCGGCGAATAATTGTCGTCGCCCCCGCGAAGGCGGGGGCCGCTATCAGCGTAGCGCAAGGC
>JAFAGN010000015.1 GCA_023422695.1 Pseudomonadota bacterium | reverse complement strand
TCCATAAGGCGTGCACCGACGATGGGTGTCTCGACTTCGCTCGACACGAACGGAATTGGGAGGGCTGTTGACGAGACGGAGCTGATCACTTGGCAGCTCCCACCGCACTCGCCAATCCCGCCGCCATCTTGGTGATGTCGCCCGCGCCAAGACAGATGATCATGTCGCCCGCGCCTAGATCGCCCGCTTTGATGCTATCGGCGACGCTCGCAGCCAGCCCTGCCGCATCCGCGACAACGCTCGCCTGCCGATGCCCGCGGTCGCGCAAGCCCGCGACCAGCGCATCGGACGACACCCCGTCGATCGGCGCCTCGCCCGCGGCATAGACGGGCAGCGCCAGCACGATGTCGGCGTCGTTAAACGCCTGCTGGAAATCGTCCATATGGTCGCGCAGGCGCGTGAAGCGGTGCGGCTGGACTACGCCGACAACGCGCCCGGCCCCGACGCCTTCGCGCGCCGCCGACAGCACCGCACGGATTTCGACCGGATGATGGGCGTAATCGTCGATGACCGTGACGACGCCGCCATCAACCGCGATCTCGCCGACCCGGGTGAAGCGGCGTTTTACCCCGGCAAAGCCGTTGAAGCCCGAGACGATCTTGTCGTCGCTGACCCCCATGTGCAGCGCCACCGCGATCGCCGCGAGCGAGTTCTGGACATTGTGGCGCCCCGACATCGGCAGGTGGATGCCCTCGATCGTCCGGCTGCCCCCGTCGCGGTCGCGCACGACGACGTCGAAGCGGTTGCCGTCGGGGCCGGGCGTCACATTGGTGCCGCGCACGTCGGCTTGGGCCGAAAAGCCATAGGTCACGATGCGGCGGTCGCGGATGCGCGGGATGATCGCCTGCACCTCGGGATGGTCGAGGCAGAGCATTGCGGCACCGTAGAAAGGGACGTTCTCGATAAACTCGACGAAGGCGTCCTTGATCGCGTCGAAGCTGCCATAATGGTCGAGATGTTCGGGGTCGATGTTGGTGACGACGGCGATGGTGCCATCGAGGCGCAGGAAGCTGCCGTCGCTCTCGTCGGCCTCGACCACCATCCAGTCGCTGGCGCCGAGCCGCGCGTTCGAGCCATAATTGTTGATGATGCCGCCGTTGATGACCGTCGGGTCGATGCCGCCCGCATCGAGCAGCGCCGCAACCAGGCTGGTCGTCGTCGTCTTGCCGTGCGTACCCGCGATCGCGACGGTCGATTTCAGCCGCATCAGTTCGGCGAGCATTTCGGCGCGGCGGACGAGCGGGATGCGCTGCGCCAGCGCTGCCTCGACCTCAGGATTGCCGCGCTTGACCGCGGTCGATGTCACCACCACCGCGACGCCATCGACATTCGCTGCATCATGGCCGATCGCGACCTTGATTCCGCGCTTGCGCAGACCCTCGATTACATAGCCATCGGCGATGTCGCTGCCCTGCACCTGATAGCCAAGGTTGTGCATCACCTCGGCGATCCCCGACATGCCGATGCCGCCGATGCCGATGAAGTGGATGGTGCCGATGTCGGTCGCAACGCCGCGCATCATTCGCCTCCCGTGCGCGCCGACGCCATGCCGGTCGCCGCAGCGCGCTGGCCCGATGGAGCGCCGACGCGGATGACGTCCATCAGCGGCGGGGCGGCGAGCGATTCGACGAGGTCGGCGAGGTCGCGTGTCGCATCGGGCAGCCCGCAGCTCGCGGCGCGCGCGGCGGCATTTTCCAGCGCGCCGGGTTCAAGCGCCATGCGCTGAATCTGCTTGGCGAGGGTGCTGGCGGTAAATTGCGGCTGCGGGATCGAACGTGCGCCGCCCGCCTGCACCATATCGACGACATTATAGGTCTGGTGATTGTCCATCGCGTGCGGATAGGGGACAAAGATCGCGGGCCGTCCGGCGCAGGCGAGCTCGGCCACGGTCGACGCCCCGGCGCGCGCGATGACCAGATGCGCCCAGCGCAGCCGGTCGGGGAAATCGGCAATGTAAGTGGCGCATTCGGCGGCGACGCCCAGCGCGGCATATTTGCCGCGCACTTCCTCCAGATCGGCCTCGCGGCATTGCTGCACCACCTGCAACCGGTCGAGCAGCGCGCGCGGCAGCATCGCGATCGCGGCGGGGACGACATCGCTGAGCACCGTCGCGCCCAGGCTGCCGCCGACCACGAGCAGGCGGAAAATGCCGTGTTCGGACAAGGGCGGAAAGCCTTCCTCGCGGATCGCGATGATTTCGTCGCGCACCGGATTGCCGGTGATATGCTTCTTCAGCTCGTGCCCCGCCGGATAGCGCTGGATATTATGATAGGCGACCGCGACGGCATCGACGCGTGGTGCCATCATCCGGTTGACGCGGCCCAGCACGGCATTTTGTTCGTGCAGCACGCGCGGCCGTTTCGTCGCACCCGCGGCGAGCAGGCTGGGCAGCGAGGGATAGCCGCCGAAACCGACGACGACCGCGGGGTCGAAATCGCGGATCAGGTCGATCGCCATGCGCCGCCCTTTGCGGATCGCCAGCGCCGCCTTGATCCAGCCAATGGGTCCGCCCGACACGCGCCCGGCGGGCAGCACATGCGTTTCCATCTCCGCGGGAGCGCCGGGAATCTTCAGCCCGCGATCGTCGCTGACCAGCGCGACGCGGTGCCCGCGCGCGATCAATTCGCCCGCCAGCGCATAGGCGGGCAGCATATGCCCCCCCGTCCCCCCGGCGGCGAGCAGATAGTGGCGGGTTGCAGTCATTTCTTGTTCCAGTTGCGGGTCATCGACACCCGCGCCGCATAGGGGTTTCGCCGGGTCAGCGACAAGAGCAAACCCATGCCGATCGACAGCGCAATGAACGACGACCCGCCATAGCTGATGAACGGCAGCGTCATGCCCTTCGACGGGAACAGCTGGGTGTTCACCGCCATGTTGATCGTCGCCTGCCCGCCGAACTGCGCGATCAGGCCCGCGACGGCGAGGATCAGGAAGCTATCCTCTTCGTCGAGCAAGCGCACCAGCACGCGGACGATGATCGCGAGATAGAGGATGGCAATCGCGATGCAGGCGATCATCCCGAACTCCTCACCAATCACCGAGAAAATATAGTCGGTGTGCGCTTCGGGCAGCTGGAATTTCGCCAGCCCCGCGCCCGGACCGGTGCCGATCAGCCCGCCCGCGGTCAGCGTCGCATGCGCCTTGTCGACCTGGAAGCTGTCGCCTTCGGCGAACAGCCAGATGTTGATGCGCTGCTGCGCCACCGGATAGAAGAAATAGGCAAGGATGATGCCGACGACCCCGGTCGCCGCGAGCATCCCCATAATCCGCATCGACAGCCCCGCGACCAGCACCAGCACCAGCCAGGTTGCGGCAAAGATGACGGTCTGGCCAAGGTCAGGCTGGCCCATCAGCAGGACGGCAATCACCCCGGTCAGCACAAAGCTGAGCGGGACGACGGGCAAGCTCTGGTCGTGCAGGCGCAGCGACAGGATCCAGGCGAGCGACACGGCAAAGAAGGGTTTCAGAAACTCCGACGGCTGCAACCGGAACACGCCGCCGCCGATCCAGCGCTGCGCGCCGTTGACCGTCGTGCCGAGCAGCGGGACGAGGAACAGCAGGACCAGGAAGGTGATCGTGCCGTAAATGGCGAACCGCCGCGCCTGCGCCTTGGGCAGCATCGACACCGCCAGCATCACCGGCACCCCGACGATCACCCACATCAGCTGGCGATAGAAGTAGTAAAGCGGGTCGAGCGACGCGGTGGTCGTCGACAATTTCTGCGCCGCCACCGGCGACGCCGCGGCGACCGCAACCAGCCCGATCGCGACCAGCATCGATACCAGCAGCAACAGGACGCGGTCGATTTCCCAGAACCACAGCCCCAGCGGGGTGCGGTCGGCGCGGCTGAGGCGCGGGCCGCGGCGCTTGACGGTGCGCGTCGCCGCGATCACCGGCCTTTCAGTCGCGCTCTCCATATTGTCCATCCCCCCGCTCATGCCCCAAGCGCCGCAACAAGTCCGCGAAAAACATCGCCGCGCTGCTCATAATCCTTGAACTGGTCGAACGAGGCGCAAGCGGGCGACAGCAGGACGATGTCGCCGGGCCGCGCCGCTGCCGCCGCCTGCGCGACCGCCGTCGCCATGTCGCCCGACCGTTCGACCGGGATCGCATCGCCGATCTCGGCGGCGAAACCCTCCATCGCATCGCCAATCAGATAGGCCTTCCTGACATGCCCGAACCACGGACGGCACGCCGCCAGCCCGTCGCCCTTGGCCTGCCCCCCGGCAATCCAGTGCAAACGCTGGTCCGGCGCCGGCGGGAAGGCCGCCAGCGCCGGTGCAGCGGAAGCCGCGTTGGTCGCCTTGCTGTCATTATACCAGCGGACGCCTGCGACTTCGCCGACCAATTCCATCCGATGCGGCAGCGACCGATAGGTCGCGAGACCGCGTTCGATCGCTTCGTCGTTCAATCCCAGCACCCGGCACACCGCGATCGCGCAGACGGCGTTCTGCGCATTATGCGGGCCTTGCAGCGCGGGCCAGCGCGCCTGGTCGACCGGGTCGATATCCTGGCCCGACACGCGGTGCAGGCGGTGGTTGATCCGCCCGGCGATAATCTTCGACGGATCGTCGTCGACCGCGACGATTGCGACCTGATCGCGGTGCTGGAGCGAGAACAGCCGCGCCTTCGACGCGGCATAGCCGGTGAAACCGTCGTAGCGGTCGAGATGATCGGGGCTGAGGTTGGTCAGCACCGCCACGTCGCACGCCAGGCTGTGCGACAGGTCGATCTGGTAGCTCGACAGTTCGAGCACATAGACCCCGCCTTCGGGGAGCGGATCGCGCGAAAGGATCGGCAGGCCGATATTGCCGCCCATCAGCGACGGCACTCCGGCGCTTTCGAGCATATGGTGGATCAGCGCGGTGACGGTCGACTTGCCGTTGGTCCCGGTAATGCCGACAACCTTGTGCGGCGGCATATCGCCCTGCGCTTCGGCGAAAAGTTCGACGTCGCCGATCACCGGTACATGCGCCTCTTTCGCGTGCGCCGCGATCGGGTGACGATTGAGCGGGACGCCGGGCGACACGACGACCCCGGCAAAACCGATCAGGTCGATGTCGAGCGGATTGCCGATGTCGGCGCCCAGCGCCATCGCATCGTCGCGCGCTTCTTCGCGGTCGTCCCATGCGGTGACCCCGGCGCCGCTGGCGACCAGCGCCTCGACCGTCGCAAGGCCCGAGCGCGCCAGCCCCAACGCCGCATAGCGGCGACCGGCAAAGACGCGCGAGGTGATCACCGCAGTTTCAAGGTCGCGAGCCCCGCGAGCGCAAGGACGATCGACACGATCCAGAACCGGATGACGACGGTCGATTCGGGCCAGCCCAATTGTTCGAAATGATGGTGGATCGGCGCCATGCGAAACACGCGCTTGCCGGTGCGCTTGTACCAGAACACCTGGATGATCACCGACAAGGCCTCGACCACGAACAGCCCGCCGACCAGCACCAGCACCAGTTCATGCTGCGCCGTCACCGCGATCGTCGCCAGCGCGCCGCCGAGCGCAAGGCTGCCGGTATCACCCATGAACACCGCCGCGGGCGGCGCGTTGAACCACAGGAACGCGAGGCACGCGCCGATGATCGCGGCGGCGAACACCGCCAGTTCGCCCGCGCCCGACACATGCGGGATGCCCAGATAGCCGGCGAATTTCACATTGCCCGACAGATAGACGATGACGAGGAAGGTCAGGCTGGCGATGATGACCGGAAAGGTCGCCAGCCCGTCGAGGCCGTCGGTCAGGTTCACCGCGTTGCCGAAGCCGACGATGAGCACCATCGCAAAGACATAATAGAGTGGCCCAAGTTCGAGCACGATGCCGCTGAAAAACGGCAGATACAGGTCGGTGCCGGTGCGCGACACGATCAGGAACACGGCGACGCCCGCGATCAAAAACTCGATCAACAGGCGTACCCGCCCCGGAATTCCGCGGTGACTGGCCTTGGTCACCTTGTCGAGATCGTCGAGAAAACCGACCGCCGCGAACCCGCCGGTGACAAAGATGCATGCCCAGACGAAGCGGTTCGACAGGTCCATCCACAAGAGGGCGGAGATCATCAGCGAGATGAGGATCATCAGCCCGCCCATCGTCGGCGTACCCTTTTTGGCGAGGTGGCTTTGCGGCCCATCCTCGCGGATCGGCTGCCCCTTCCCCTGCCGCATGCGCAGCATCAGGATGAAGCGCGGCCCGATCCACAGCCCGATGATAAGCGCGGTTGCGACCGCCGCGCCCGAGCGGAAGCTGAGATAGCGAATGAGGTTCAAAACCCCCGGAAAGCCCAGCCATTCCGCCAGCCAATATAACATCAAATATCCCCGTTGGTCAGCGCGGTCACGATATGCGAGAGTCCGACGCTGTTCGACCCCTTGACCAGCACGGTATCGCCGGGACGGATTACCGCGCCCAATCGAGCCACTGCGTCAGAGTGGGCGGCCACATGCTCGAAATCGATGCGACCCTCAAGCGCTTTGGCGAGCGGCGCCATCTCTGCGCCGACAAGCAGGGCGAACTGCACCCCGGCTGCGACGAGCGGAGCGGCAAGACCGGCGTGATAGCCCTCGCCGTCCGGGCCGAGCTCCTTCATCGCACCGAGAATCGCCACCTTGCGGTCGCCGGATTCGCTGCCGAGCTGATCGATCGTTGCGGCCATCGACGCCGGGTTGGCGTTATAGCTTTCGTCGATCAGCAGGATATGCCCGCCGCCCATCGGCACCCGGTGGCGGGCGCCGCGGCCCGCAAGTCCGGCCATTTCGGCAAAGGCCAGTCCCGCCGCGGGCAGGTCGCCGCCGACCGCTTTGACCGCCGCCAAGACCGCGAGCGAATTCGACACCCAGTGCACCCCCGCCTGCGCGATCGTGTAGCAGAGCAGCGCGTCCTGCACCTGCGCCGTGACCAGCGAGCCGCCTTGCCCGTCGGGTAACCAGTCGACGGCGCGGACGTCGGCATCGGCGCCAAGGCCGAAGCTGATGACATGCGCCGTATGTTTCTCGGCCTTGGCGCGCAGCCGTGCATAATGCGGGCTGTCGAAGGGGACGATCGCGGTGCCGCCGGGTTCCAGCCCCTCGAAAATTTCGCCCTTTGCGTCCGCGATCGCCTCTTCGCTGCCGAAAAATTCCATATGCGCCGGGGCGATGGTGGTGACGATGGCGACGTGCGGACGGACCATACGGGTCAGTTCGGCGAGCTCGCCCGCATGATTCATCCCCATTTCGAACACGCCGAAATCGGCGGTCGAAGGCATTCGCGCCAGGCTGAGCGGCACGCCGACATGGTTGTTGTAGCTTTTGACCGAGCGGTGCGCCTTGCCGGGGCGGAAGCGGTCGAGCGCGGCGAACAGCGCTTCCTTCGTCCCCGTCTTGCCCGCCGACCCTGTCACCCCGATGATCCGGCCATGGCTGCGCGCGCGCGATGCTGTGCCGATCGCGTTCAGCGCGGCGGCGCTGTCGGCGACGCGGACATGCGGATGGTCGATGGCGGTTTCGCAGATGATCCCCGCCGCCCCCGCAGCAATCGCCTTGTCGATGAAGGCATGGCCATCGGCGACCTCGCCCTTAATCGCGACGAACAGATCGCCCGCGGTGACTTCGCGCGAATCAAAGGCGACGCCGTGGACGGTGAAATCGGCGCTCGCAGTGCCACCGGTTGCGGCGGCGATGGCGCGGGCGGTCCACAGCGGGGTCATGCGGCACACTCGCGCGCGACGGCCACATCGTCAAACGGAATGACGCGCATATCGGCGCCCGCGCCGACGATTTGCCCCTGCTCATGCCCCTTGCCCGCGATGCAGACGATGTCGTCGGCGCGCGCTTCGGCGATGGCGGCGGCGATGGCGGCGCGGCGGTCGCCGATGACCTGCGCGGTCGGCGCCCCGTCAGCGATCGCGGCGCGGATGACGGCAGGATCTTCGCCGCGCGGATTGTCGTCGGTGATGATCAGCACATCGGCTTTGGCGGCGGCGACCCTCCCCATCTCGGGCCGCTTGGCTTGATCGCGGTCGCCGCCCGCGCCGAACACCAGGATCAGCCGCCCGATCGCATGCGGACGCAGCGCGTCGAGCGCCGCGGCGATCGCATCGGGGGTATGCGCATAGTCGACATAGACCGGCGCCCCCGCCCTGGTAATCGCGGCGCGTTCCAGCCGCCCGCGCACCGGCTGGAGCCGCGCCAGATTGGCCAGCGTTTGCGCCGTATCGCCGCCGGTCGCGATGACCAGCCCCGCCGACACCAGCGCATTGGCGACCTGATAGGCGCCGATCAGCGGCAAATCGACTTTGTGGGTGACATCGCTCGCCGCGATGACGAGCGACTGGCCGAGCTGGGTCGGTTCGCGCGAAACCAGGCGCAGCGTGTCGCCGTGGGTTCCGACGGTGAGCAGCCGGACGCCGCGCGCCCTCACCGCATCGATCACCCGCGCTGAATATTCGTCGTCGGCCCACACGACCGCGGCGCCGTCCTGATCGACCACTTCGGTGAACAGGCGCAGCTTGGCCGCCAGATAGGCATCCATCGTGCCATGATAGTCGAGATGATCGTGGCTGAGGTTGGTGAACGCCGCCGCCTTCACCGGCAGGCCTTCAGTCCGATACTGATCGAGGCCGTGGCTCGACGCCTCGAACGCGGCATGCCCGACACCCTCGACCGCCAGCCCCGACATATTGCTGAGGAAGGTGACGATGTCAGGTGTTGTCAGCCCGGTCGACGCGCTGTCGGTCGAGGTCGTGATCCCCAGCGTCCCGATCGACGCGGCGTTGAACCCGGCCATCCGCCACAGCTGGCGCGTCATTTCGACGGTCGAGGTCTTGCCGTTGGTCCCCGTCACTGCGACGCAGGTGGCGGGAAAACGGTGAAAGAAGCGCGCCGCAATATGAGCAAAGGCGCGGCGCGGATTGGCTTCGGCGATATGCACCGCGCCGTCGACCCGCGCTTCGGGGCGTGCGACGACGGCGATCGCTCCGGCCTCAATCGCCGCAGCAATGAAGTCCTCGCCGTTGAATTTTTCGCCCACGAAGGCGCCGAACACCGTCCCCGGCGCGACCTTGCGATGATCGATGGCAAGGCCGGTGACGACCGGGTCGGTGCCCGCACCCCCCTGATCCTCGAGCAGCGCGGACAGGCGCATTATTCGTCTTCCCCGTTTCTCCACAGCAGCGGGGTGAGTTCGGAGACGTCGACGTCGCGGCTTTCGTCGGGGAAGACGCCGAGCATCGGACCGGCGCGCATCACGACCTTGCTGACCACGGGCGCCGCGGTCCAGCCCGCGGTGCGCTGGCCCGAGCTATAAGCATTGCCCTTCGGCTCGTCGATCATCACCAGCACGACATAGCGCGGATTATCCATGGGGAATGCGGCGGCGAAGGTCGCGACGACCGAGCTGCGGCGATAGCCGCCCGCGCCCGGCTTTTCGGCGCTGCCGGTCTTGCCGCCGACGCGGAAACCGGGGGCTTCGGCCTTTTTGCCGGTGCCGTCGGACACGATCAGGCGCAGCAGCTGGCGCATCCGGGCGCTGGTCGCCGCCTTGAACACGCGACGGCCCTTCGGCGGCGCCTGGTCGCCCAGCTTGGTGATCGTCGCGGGCCGATAGATGCCACCGTTGACCAGCGCGGCATAGGCGCTCGCCAGATGCAGCGGGGTCACGGCGATGCCATGGCCGAACCCCGTGGTCATCGTGGTCAGACGGCCCCAATTCTTGGGCCAGATCGGGAAGGCGCGTTCCTTTAAATCGATCTTGGGCCGCGTATTGAAATCGAGCTTGCGGAACATCGCCTCCATATTTTCGCGGCCGAGCTCGTCGGAAATCCGCGCCGTGGTGATGTTCGAGCTGTGGATCAGCGTTTCGGGGACGTTCAGCCAGCGGTTCGAGGGATGGCTGTCGCGGATGCGAAAGCCCGCGATGGCCAGCGGCGCGGTTGCGTCGTAACGGCGTGCCATGCTGGTGACCGTTCCCGCATCGATCGCCGCCGCGACCGTCAGCGGCTTGAAGGTCGAACCCAGCTCGTAGAGATTGTGCGTCACTGCGTTGCGCCGTGCCGCCATATTCTCGGGCACCAGCTTGTTGGGGTTGTAGGTCGGCAGCGAGGTCATCGCTGCGATTTCGCCGGTATGGACGTCGAGGATGATCCCCGCGCCGCCGATCGCTTCGAGATTGGCGACCGCCGACCCGAGTTCGCTTTCGAGCACCCCCTGTACCCGCGCGTCGATCGACAGCGCCAGCGGCTCGCCGCGGGTCGCCTTGTCGATCAGGCGGCTGTCGAACGCTCCCTCGGCGCCGGTAACGCCATGCCCTGCGGCATCGGTGAAGCCCAGCACATGCGCGGCGAGGCTGAGCTGCGGATAGAGCCGCTCCTTTTCGCGCGGGAAGTCGAAACCGACGTCGCCGATGGCATTCACCGCCGCAACCTGATCGGGCAGCGCGCGGCGGCGGATATAGGTCGGGCGCGGTCCGCTGACCTTGGCCAGCAGCTCGGCGCGGGTCATGTCGGGAAAAATCTTGTGCAGCTCGTCGGCCAGATATTGCCGATTGTTGAGCAGCTTGGCCGGGACAACCCGGATCGAATAGCCGTCGATCGTGCGTGCCAGCGGGATGCCGTTGCGATCGACGATGTCGGCGCGCGCGGGCAGGAAGGCGGTCGAGGCCGACCCGTTCCGCGATGCGGTATCGAACATCGCAAAATACAGCAGCCGCATCGACACCAGAAAAAATGCCGCCATGAACAGCAGCATCAGGATCATCAGACGCTGCTGCGCGGTCAGCAAGATTTGCTGCCGCACCCCAGCGGTACGCACCCGGGTCGGACGGACGACCAGCGTGTTCATCGGCCGGACTTCCCTCCTGCGGCTTCGGCGGCGGCGGCGCGCTTCAGGTCGGCGAGCGTGGATTCAGCCAGCAGCTGATCCTCGATCATCTTCAACTGTTCGCGGCGGCGGGTCGGCGCCATGCGCGGCGCAGTGTCGCTGCGGATTCCGGTTTCGGCCTGCGCCAGCACGACCGGCTTTGCGGCAGCGGGCTTTTCAGCGACCGGGCTTTCCTTCGGCGCCTCGGTGACGGCGACCGGCGACACCATCGCCATCAGCACCGGCGCGACCTCGTTGGCGCCGCGGGCGCGCGGCAGGCGATCGAGCGACGCCAGCTGGCGCTCGCTTTCCAGATACTGATCGGCGCCCGGCGCCGAATAGCCAAAGGTGTCCGCATTCCACTGTTCGAGCTGGCGCATCGAGGCGCGCACCGCGAGTTCGGACTCAAGGTAGCGGATATTGTCGCGGCTGCGTTCGATCTCTTTTTCGATCCGCGTCAGTTCGCTGCGCGTCGCCGCGACCTTTAGCGACACCGGATAGATCATCATCGCACAGATCAGCACGAGCAGGACCAGCCCGATGCCCTGAAGTTTGCGCGCCGCCATCAGCATGAGATCGCCTCCTTCATCGTGGATTGACCCGGCCAGGCCGGGGCTGCCGTCCGCACCGCGCTGCGCAGCGTCGCCGATCGGGCACGCGGGTTGCGCGCCTCTTCGGCTTTGCCGGGACGCACCTTGCGCGCCGGGGTTTCAAAGGTTGCGGCCCGCGCCAGAGGGATCGGCGCGGGCCGGTGACGCGACCCCGCGGCGTCGCCGCCGCTGCGTTCGCGCAGAAAATTCTTCACGATGCGGTCTTCGGTACTGTGAAAGCTGACCACCGCCAAACGACCGCCCGGGCGGAGCAATCGTTCGGCGGCGGCCAGCCCCGCGACCAACTCGTCGAGTTCGGAATTCACGTAAATGCGGATCGCCTGAAAGCTCTTGGTCGACGGATCCTTGGGCGCGCCGGGCGGGTGGCGCAGCGCCTTGCGGATCACCGTCGCCAGTTCGCCGGTGCGGCTGAGCGGACGCGCGGCAACGATCGCGCGCGCGACGCGGCGCGACTGACGCTCGTCGCCATAGTGGAACAGCACATCGGCGATTTCGCTCTCGTCGGCACGGTTCAGCCAGTCGGCGGCACTTTCGCCATCCTGCGCCATCCGCATGTCGAGCGGGCCGTCCTTCTGGAACGAAAAGCCGCGCTCGCCCTGATCGAGCTGCATCGACGACACGCCGATGTCGAAGGTGATGCCGTCGACCGCGTCGATGCCGCGTTCGGCGAGCAGTCGGTCGATTTCGCCGAACCGGCCATGGATCAGCGTCAGCTTGCCGTCAGCTTCGGCGACCAGCGTCTGCCCATCCGCAATCGCATCGGGATCACGGTCGCACGCGACGACATCGGCGCCCGCGGCGAGCATCGCGCGAGTGTAGCCCCCGGCGCCGAAGGTCGCATCGACATGCCGCTCACCCGGCACGATGGCGAGCGCGGCGATCACTTCCTCGCGCAGCACGGGATCATGGCGCGGGTCGCGGGGCAGTTCGGCGGAAAGATCGCTCATTTGCGCCCCTTCCCCTTCGTCGCATCCCACGCTGCGGCAAGCCGCTGCAACACCGGATCGGCGTCGGCACATTCGGCGAGCGTCGGCAGCCACCAGATTTCAAAACGGCGACCCGATCCGACAAAGGCGGTCGCCCCGGCATCGCCGACGCGGTCACGATGCGTAAAGCCGGGCAGGAAGCGCCCGCTGTCGTCGAGCGCATAGGCGTCGGTATAGCTGAAGCGCTTCTTGAACTCGGCGTCCTCGTCGAAGTCGATGTTACGCAGCCGCGCCGTATCGCGGTCGCGTTCGATTTCGCCGTTCAGCCGGTCATATTGATCATGGCCATAAGCGACGAGGCAGGGCAGCTTTTCGTGAAAGCCAACCCAAAGCACGCGCTGGCCGTCCGCAGTAAGGGGCACATTGTTGCGGAACTGAGAGGGGACGGCGATGCGTCCCTTGCCATCGATCGCGGCGAAGCTGGTGCCTGCATATTGGCCGGGCGTCACAATCGCCATCGCTCTGCCCCTCCCCCTATGCGCCACCGGGCAATATTTCCCTGGCCCCGAAATCGCGCGATTCCAGTTGGTTCGGTGTCGGTGGAGATTGCCCCTCTCCGATTCCTGACTATCAACTATAGATCGGGGTGAAAAGGGGTAATTTGGGGTGAAATAGGGAATCTACTCCCTATTTGCCGCAAAACGCCCCGATTGACCGTCAAAACGCGGGCCGCACGGCTGGGACGACGACAAAACGTCGACCAAACGAAGCAAAATGGGACGGAAAGGACGCCTCAATCGGCGCGGGCGCGAATCCATTGCGGCCGGAGCACCGCGACTCCGGCACCGGGCCAAAGCCGCGCTGCCAGCCATTCGATCGTATCGGCCTGCCGCAGATGATCGGCGCCCGGCACGATCGGCGACCACAGCGGCGTGAATAGCAGGTCGGCGTCGCCCACCAGCCATGCCTCGCCCGCCCCGATCGGGCAGCGGGCGATGCGGCGTTCGGCAAAGCTGCGGCACGTCGGCGGCAGCCGCTCGAACGGCCCCACGCTCGACAGGCGGAGCCTGGCGCCCTCCACATCGGCCGCCGCTATGGCATCACCGCCGGTCGGCGCGGCGCCGAGCGTCACCCCCCAATGATCGAGCAGCGGCGTCAGCAGGCTGGTGATCGGCGGATTGCGCGGGTCGCCAAGCGGATGGCGCATGGGCCAGCCCGACAACGCGTCGGCCAGCACCACCGCCTTGCCGCCGCGGCGGACAAAAGCGTCGATCGCCACCAGTTCCTGCGGCGCCAGCGCGCGCGGGTGCGCGATCAGCAGCGCGCCGCCGACGGGCGGCACCGGGTCGACCAGGCTGTCGGCCAGAGCCACCGGTCCCAGCGATTCGAGCCGCGTCAGCGCCGGGTCATCGACGGCCCCGTCCGAGATAATCGCCGCAATGTCGCCGCTGCCCGACCAGCGCAGCGGCAGACCGGTGAGCATCGTGGCGGGCGGCGCGCCCGCCGCTGCGGCAGCGGGGCGATAGAGGAAAGCCAGCATCGCATGGCCCGCCGCGAACCACCCGGCGACAAGCAGCAGTGCGGCGAGCGCGGCCAGTATCGGCGCTCTTGCACGCCATTGCACCAGGCCGTCGGCGACGACCGTCGCAACCGCGCCACCCGCGATCATTACCAGCAATTGCAGCCATGCGATGGACCCAGCGAGTGCGAAGGCGAGCAGGCTTTGCCCGACCGCGAGCGCGGCGACCATGCCAAGCGCCGTGCCCAATCGCACCGTCCGCGCCTCGCCGCGCTGCCACCAGGCGAGCAGCAACAGCGGCGGGAGCAGAAGCGGCAGCGCCAGCGCGGGGTCAATCCGGCCAAGCAGCGCCTGCCCGCCGCCGACCCACGCCAGCAGCAGCGTCAGAACAGCGATCGAGATAGCGCGAACGACCTGACGCCGCGTCCCTATTGTCACGGGGCGGATTTGCGCGCGCGCTGTAATTCGGGATCGGGTTCCAGATCGGGAACGGTCGCGGGCGATGGCGCCGCCTGAGGGACTTTGACGTCGGTCGGCGCATTTTCATCCTTTGCCGACGGCGACACCGGCTGCACGCCCAATTCTTCCAGTGGGGCACCGCTGCCCTGCTCGGTTCCCGGCATCTTCACTTCGGCCGAGGTCTGGGTGTCAATCGCCACATTTTCGCGGGCGCGATCGCCGATCAGCCCGGCCATGCCGACAAGCAGCAGCACCGTCAGCACCCCGGCGATACCGATCTGCAGCCGCCGCATCGTGTCATTGGCTGGCGCCGGCGCCACCGACGGCGGCACGGCTTGCTTGTCGGGACGGCTCTGGGTCATGCCGCGGCCTCCGCCAGACCTTTGCCCGCCAGCCATTCGGGGTTGTACAGCGTCGACAGATAGCGAAACCCGCTGTCGCAGAGGATCGTCGCGATCCGCTTGCCCGGTCCCAATTGCCGCGCCAGCGCCATCGCCCCGGCGACATTGATCCCCGACGACAGCCCCAGGCACAGCCCTTCCTCGTCGAGCAGTTGCCGCACCACCCGCAGGCCTTCGGCGTCCGAAATGCGGAATTGGGTGTCGATCGGCGCACCGTCCAAATTGGCGGTAATCCGGTTCTGGCCGATCCCTTCGGCGACGCTGCTGCCTTCGGCCTTCAGCTCGCCGCACTGGTAATAATTATAGAGCCCGGCGCCGTGCGGGTCGGTCAGTGCGATGACGATATCGGCCTTCTTGGCCTTGAGCCCCAGCCCGGTTCCGGCGATCGTGCCGCCGGTGCCTGCGGCGCAGGTGAAGCCGTCGATCCGCCCGCCCATCTGGTCCCAGATTTCCTCGGCGGTGCCCATCACATGCGATTTGCGGTTGGCAATATTGTCGAACTGGTTCGCCCAGATCGCATTTTCGGTTTCCTCGGCAATGCGGCGCGACGTGTGGACGAAATGGCCGGGATTGGCGAAGGGTGCGGGCGGCACCAGCACCAACTCGGCGCCCAGCGCGCGGATCGTCGCCATCTTCTCGGCGCTCTGGTTGTCGGGCATGACGATGATGGTCTTATAGCCCAGCGCGTTACCGACCAGCGCCAGTCCGATGCCGGTATTGCCCGCGGTTCCCTCGACGATCGTGCCGCCGGGACGCAGACTGCCGTTCGCTTCGGCATCGCGGACGATGTACAGCGCGGCGCGGTCCTTCACCGACCCGCCGGGGTTGGCATATTCGCACTTTCCCCAGATTTCGCAGCCGGTGGCTTCGCTCGGCCCCTTCAGCAGCACCAGCGGGGTGTTGCCGATCAGGTCGAGGCTGTTTGCAGCAATAGTCATGCCCCTGATCTAAGGCCGCTACCCCGGCGTCGCAAGACAGCTTCGCTTGTCGAGCAAATGATCGGCCTTTGTCGACCAACGGGCGCCCTGCCCCGACGAACGGCACGTCATGCCTTGCGACGGGGGTTGCCACTGTGACAGTATATCATTACTGGACCCCGCTCAGGTCGTTACAGAACAGGACTTTCCCCTCATGCGTTTGCTTTGCTCCGCCGGTTTTACCCTCGCCATCTTTCTCGCTGCCCCCGCTTACGCGCAGGACCGCAGCGCCGCGGGCAGCGACGACGATGTGCATACCGGCGAGCCGATCATCGTGACCGCACCCTATGTCCGCAGCCTCGACATATTGGGTAATGTATCGGTGCTGGAGGGCGACGAGCTGGCGCGCGACATTCGCGGGCAGATCGGCGACACGCTGACCCGCCAGGCGGGCGTATCGGCGACCAGCTTTGCCCCAGGCGCCTCGCGCCCGGTGCTGCGCGGCTTTTCGGGGGAGCGCGTGCGCGTGCTGACCGACGGCATCGGGTCGATCGACGTGTCGAACACGTCCGCCGACCACGCGGTGACGATCGATCCGCTGACCGTCGAGCGGATCGAGATCCTGCGCGGTCCCGCCGTGCTGCTGTTCGGCAGCCAGGCAATCGGCGGCGCGGTCAACCTGTTCGACCGCCGAATTCCCCGGAAAGTCCCGGCCGACCATGTTCATATCGACGCGATCGGCGGCTATGCGACCGCCGCGAACGACCGCAATGTCGGCAGCTCGATCGACGTCGCGCTCACCCCGCAGATCGTCGCGCATCTGGATGGCAGCTGGCGCAAGACGGGCGACGTGCGCTCGGGCGGCTTTGTCAATGCACCCGGCATCCGCGACGACCTGCTGCATCTCGCCGAGCATGAGGTCGAGGACGGGCATCTGGGCGAAGCCGCCGAACTGACCGCCGACGCCAACCGGCGCGGCAAGATCCCGAACACTGCGAGCGAAACCTGGACCGCCGCGGGCGGCCTGTCGCTGATCAACGACGGCGGCCAGCTGGGTATTTCGGTCAGCTATTTCGACAGCAATTATGGCGTCCCCTCGCGTCCGAACACTGCGCACGATCATGGCGGCGAAGAGAGCGAGGAAGAGGAAGGTCACGGCCATGACCATGGCGAGGGGCCGGTGACCATCGGGCTGAAACAATGGCGCGCCGATGTGCGCGGCGAGATCGAGATGGGCGACGGTTTTTTCGACAAGCTGCGCATCCGCGCCGGTTTCGCCGACTATGAACATACCGAATTCGAAGGCGACGAAGTCGGCACCGTCTTTACCAACCAGGGCGTCGAAGGGCGGCTGGAACTGGCGCAGAACGATCGCGGCGGCTGGCGTGGCGCGAGCGGCATCCAGTACAGCCACCGCGATTTCAACGCGATCGGCGCCGAAGCGTTCGTGCCGCGCAACCTGACCGACCAGTTCGCGCTGTTCACCTTGCAGGAATGGACGCTGGGTTCGCTCGGCGTCGAGGCGGCGGCGCGTTATGAAACGACCGACGTCCGCGCGCCGACGCTGGGCATCTCGCGCAGCTTCGATACGTTCTCTGGCGCGTTGGGCGCCAACTACGACCTCAGCGACAGCGCGAAGATCGGCCTGTCAGTCGCCCGCGCCGTCCGCGCGCCGTCGGCCGAAGAACTCTTCTCGAACGGCCCGCATATCGCAACCCAGTCGTTCGAGGTGGGCGACGTCAACCTGAAGCGCGAAGCCAGCTGGGGCGCCGAAGCATCGTTCAAGGTCAAGACCGACGCCTTCAGCCTCAGCCTGACCGGCTATTCCAACTGGTTCGACAATTTCATCTATTCCGAAGCGACGGGCGAGGAAGAGGATGAATTGCCCGTCTTCCAATATTTCCAGCGCGACGCGCGCGTCTGGGGCTTTGAGGCCGAGGCGAGCGCGCGGCTGGCGCAGATCGGCGGCTTCAATATCGTCGGCGACGTCGTGGCGGACATGACGCGCGCCAAGATCAAGGGCGGCGACCATGTCCCGCGCATCCCGGCCATGCGCGTGCTGGGCGGGCTGGAAGCGCAGGGCGAGCGGATCGACGCACGCGCCGAGGTCGAGTGGACCGACGATCAGAACCGCATCGCCGCCTACGAAACCCCGACGAAGGGCTTTACGCTGGTCAATGCGTCGATCAGCTGGCGGCCGCTGCCGGACACGAAAAATCTGACGCTGTCGCTGGCGGCAAACAATATCTTCGATGTCGAAGCGCGGCGCCACGCCAGCTTTACCAAGGACTATGTCCCGCTGAGCGGCCGCGACTTCCGCATCATGGCGCGGGCGAGTTTCTGACCGCCGGATAAGAATCTCGTCATTGCGAGCGAAGCGAAGCAATCTAGGGCGGTTTACGTCACCTCTGGATTGCCGCGTCGCTTCGCTCCTCGCAATGACGAGCCAGAGGAGAGAACTCTCCCCAAACCACCATCAAAACGGCAATTGCTTGCGCTTGTTCCAGTAAATCGAGGTCGCGGCGGCATAGGCGCCAACCTTTTCCCAGGCCGCGTTGTCGACTTTTTCGATGTCGACCCCGCTGTCGATATAGGCCTGGACGATCTTCATGATCTGGTCCTCGGTCATGTCGCTCGACAGATCGGGGTTGGCACCTGTCGGGCCAAAGTCGAGCGCCTTGTCGACGATCGCCGATGACAGGTTCAGCTTGGCGATATCGCCGACCAGCCATTCGCGCGAAATGCGGGCCAGGCTGTAATCGAAATAAGCGGCCTTCTGCGTTTCGGCGATGCCATGCTTCAACACGCAGCCATCGGTGACCGTCGATAGCTGCTGGAACAGCGCTTCGCGCGCCGCATCATCGCCCGCCCCGGCCATTGCGGCGCCGATTGACGCTTTCGTATCGACGGGAACCGCCGATACGACACAGTCGAATTTCTCGCCTTCCTGCGCCGCGGCGACGCAGGGCAGCGCCGCCATTGCCAGCGCGGCGCCCGCGATCCAATCCTTTACCATGCGCAAATTCCCTTCCAAGTCGCGCTGCGATCCATCAGGACAGCATGGCCATGCCGCCGTTCACATGCAACGTCTGACCGGTGACATATCCGGCCTCTTTCGATGCCAGATAGACGACGGCCGCGGCGATGTCCCCGCCCTCGCCCATCCGTCCCGCCGGAATGCGCTGGTTGAGCGCTTCCTTTTGCGCGTCGGGCAGGTCGTCGGTCATCGCGGTGGCGATAAAGCCCGGCGCGACGCAATTTGCAGTCACCCCGCGGCTCGCCAGCTCCTGCGCCAGCGCCTTGGTCATGCCCGTCACCCCGGCCTTCGACGCCGCATAATTGGCCTGCCCCGGATTGCCGGTCGCGCCGACGACGCTGGTGATCGAGATGATGCGGCCAAAGCGCGCCTTCATCATCGGCTTCGCAGCGGCGCGCGCGAGACGGAAATTGGCCTCGAGGTTGATGCGGATGACATCCATCCACTCCTCGTCCTTCATCCGCATGATCAGATTGTCGCGCGTTACCCCCGCATTGTTGACGAGAATATCGAGCTGACCCAGCGCTTCGACGGCCGCCGGCACCAGCGCATCGACCGCAGCGGCATCGCCGAGATTGCATGGCAGCGCGACATGATCGCCGCCGAGCGTATCGCGAAAGGCATTCAGCTTGTCGGCATTGGACCCCGAAACCGCCAGCCGCGCACCCTGCGCAGCAAGCGCGTGCGCAATAGCCGAACCGATGCCCCCCGAAGCGCCGGTAACGAGGGCGGTCATGCCGGTAAGATCGAACATTCTGTAGCTCCAATAATTACCGGTTCACGCGGAGACGCGGAGACGCGGAGGGTTTATGATCGTTCACGACGCGACGAACGCCTTCTTTGAGCGTCGCACCGCCGAAGTTGATGAGAAGCCCCACCGATTGGCCGGTAAGGCGCAAGTAGGTCAACAATTGTTTGCCGTGAGCAGGGCTTAATCTTTCAACTGATTTGATCTCGACCAGCAGACGATTGTCGACGAGCAAATCGATGCGAAATGCCGCATCGAAACGCGTGCCTTCGAAATGGATATCGATCGGCAATTGCCGATCGACTTTATACCCAAGTTCTATCAGCTTGCCGGCAAGCACGGTCTCATAGACACTTTCAAGCAGCCCCGGCCCCAAATCGCGGTGCAGGCGGAGCGCCAAATCCAACACATCCCCGCTCACAACATCGATGTCTCGCACGATCCCTCCGCGTCTCCGCGTCTCCGCGTGAACTTTTGCCCCGTGTTTCTGCGCGAAATATTCTAGAGCGCCTTCAGCAGCGCTTCGATGTCGTCCATCGAGATCACGCTGGCCGTCTCGACCTCGTCCGATGCGCTGCGCTTGACCATCGGTGACAGGACTTTGCCGCCGAATTCGACGAAGTGCGTGACGCCGACGCCTTCCATCGCGGCGACACTTTCGCGCCAGCGCACGCGGCCCGTGACTTGCTGGACCAGCAGGTCGCGGATTGTGTCGGCGTCACTGACCGGGCTGGCGGTGACGTTGGCGACGACCGGGACCAGCGGCGCGGCGGGGGGATTGGCGCCGAGCGCTTCTGCCATCGCGTCGGCAGCGGGTTGCATCAGCGGGCAGTGGAAGGGGGCCGAGACGGGCAGCAGGAGGCCGCGCTTGATGCCAAAATCCTTGACCAGCGCGACCGCGCGCTCGACCGCGCCCTTGTGGCCCGAAATTACGACCTGCGACGGGTCGTTGTCGTTGGCAACGGTGCAGATTTCGCCCTCGGCCGCGGCATCGGCCAGCTTTTGCGCTGTTTCGATGTCGGCGCCGAGCAGCGCCGCCATCGCGCCGATGCCGACCGGCACCGCCGCCTGCATCGCCTGCCCGCGCGTCTTCAAAAGCCGCGCTGTGGTCGCGAGGTCGAAGGCGCCCGCAGCGCAGAGCGCGCTATATTCGCCCAGGCTGTGGCCCGCGACATAATCGGCCTTGGCCGACAAGGTCACGCCGCCTTCCTTTTCCAGCACGCGCAACGTCGCGATCGCATTGGCCATGATCGCGGGCTGGGCATTTTCGGTGAGGGTCAGCTGATCCTCCGGCCCTTCGGCCATCAGCCGGAACAGTTTCTGGCCGAGCGCGTCATCGACCTCCTGAAAGACTTCGCGCGCCACAGGCGAGGCGTCGGACAGCGCCTTGCCCATGCCGACTGCCTGGCTGCCCTGACCCGGAAAGATGAATGCGCGCATATCCCTGCCCTTTTTATCGTCGCCCCCGCGGAGGCGGGGGCCGTTGGCGTTCTAACTCTAGCGACCCCCGCCTTCGCGGGGGCGACGGCTAGGGCGCCTATTCCTTCACCCGGCGCGATGCAAGCCGAAGGGGACGACCTTGTTGTCGGCATCATGGCCGATGTCGGCGCGGCCAAGATAAGGAATATCGCATCGCGCGCACCAGCCCTGCGCGATCTCCTCGGCTTCCAGCCCGAACGGTCGGTCGTTTTCGCGAATGTCGCTGACGCGCCCCAGCCGGATGCCGGCAAGCCCGCGCGGGCCAAGATAGGTGGCGACATGGAAAAAGGCGCGGTCGAAGGCATAAAGATATTCGCTGACTTCTTCGACGAGCAGCACATGGCCCGTCAGGTCGGGCTCGAGCGGGGTGCCGAGCAGCATCGACAGCGTCATCAGGTTGAACGCCGCATGGCGCGCGCCATGCTGCAATCCGGGCTCGCAGGCGCCCGGATCGCGCGCGACCAGCCAGTCGAGCGCGCGCAGCACCGCCGCGTCGCCGCCTTCGCGGCGGACGTCGGCGACCATCGGGCCGTGCGCGACATGGTCGAACCCGTCGCGATAGAGCGCGCCCAGCAGATTGCCCTGATCCGAATAGCCCAGAAACGCCTTGCCCCGCGCGATATCGGTCATCGCCACCACGGCATCCTCGGCAATGCGGCACGCGCCATAGCCGCCGCGCGCGAACCACACCGCGTCGATGTCGGGGCGGTTCGCCATTTCGACGAGCGCGGCAAAGCGATGCGCATCCTCACCCGCGAAATGGCCGTGCATGGCGAAACATTGCGGGTCGAACTCAAGCTCGACGTCGGGGTAACCGAGGCTGGCGAGCGCGCGCACCGCCTCGGCATCGTCGGGCAGGATCGGGGTCGAGGGTGCAACAATCCCGATACGCATGGACCAAACTTCCCCTCAAACCGTTCGCATCGAGCGAAGCCGAGATGCCCATCGGCCTTACGCTATCCCCATGGGTGTCTCGACTTCGCTCGACACGAACGGAAATTGGGGTGAGTGCCGGTTGCAAACCCTTCGCCAAGCCCATATCGCGCCGCCATGGCGGAAAACAAATCCTATTTCTTCTGCGGTGTCGGCGGGTCGGGCATGTTGCCGCTGGCGATGATCGTCGCGGCGCGCGGCGCCAGCGTGTGTGGCTCTGACCGCAGCCGCGATCAAGGCCGCAGCGCCGACAAATTCGCATGGATCGCGGATCAGGGTGTCGCACTGTTCGCGCAGGACGGCAGCGGCGTCGCCGCAGGCCAGACGCTGGTCGCCTCGGCGGCAGTCGAGGACGGCGTTCCCGACATCGCCGCCGCAAACAGGCTCGGCCTTCCGCGCATGACGCGCGCCGACCTTAATGCGGCACTGTTCAATGACGCGGACAAGGCGATCGGCGTCGGCGGGACCAGCGGCAAATCGACCGTCACCGGGATGATCGGCTGGATCCTCGATCGCGCCGAGAAGAAGCCGACGGTGATGAACGGCGCGGTGATGCGCAATTTCGCGAAAGCCGACCAACCCTTTGCCAGCGCAATGGTCGGCGACGACACGCTGTACGTCAGCGAAGTCGACGAAAGCGACGGATCGATCGCGCTGTACCAGCCCGAAGTCGCGGTGGTCACCAACATCAGCCTGGACCACAAGAGCCTCGACGAACTTCATGCGCTATTCGGCGATTTCGCCGCCAAGGCGCGGGTTGCGGTGATCAACGCCGACGACCCGGAATCGGCGCCGCTGGGCGCTGGTCATAATGTCCTGTCCTTTGGCTTCGACGCCGCTGCCGCGGTGCGCGGCGACGATTTTCAGGCGCTGCCCGACGGTTGCCGCTTCACCGTCACCGTAGCGGAAGACCGCCATGCAGTGCATTTGCGGATGCCGGGACGCCACAATGCCGCCAACGCCCTCGCCGCGATTGCTGCAGCGCACGCCGTCGGCGTTCCCGTCGCGCAGGCGGTCACCGCGCTGTCGGAATTTTCAGGCCTGGCGCGCCGCTATGAAGTGCTGGGGCAAGCGGGCGGTGTGACGGTAATCGACGATTTCGCGCATAATCCCGACAAGGTCGCCGCGACGCTCGCCGCCGTCAGCGAACTGCCGGGCCGTGCGTTGCTGTTTTTCCAGCCGCACGGCTATGGTCCGCTGCGCCAGATGGGCCAGGAACTGGCGGCGAGCTTTGCCAAGGGGATGCGCGATGGCGACAAGCTCTATGTGTGCGATCCAGTCTATTTTGGCGGCACCGTCGACCGCAGCATCGGCAGCGAGGCGCTGGTCGCCGACATCGCCGCGCGCGGCAGCGATGCGGTGCACCTGACGACGCGCGCCGATTGCGGCGCCGCAATGCTCGACGAAGCGAAGGCGGGCGACCGCATCCTCATCCTCGGCGCGCGCGACGACACGCTGACTGAATTTGGGCGGGAATTGCTGGACAAGCTGGCATAATCCCTTCTCCCCTTGCGGGAGAAGGATAGGGAGGCTTGTGAGCGAAGCGAACTAGCCGCAGTTGGATGAGGGGTTGCGAGCCGCAGGCTCACGCGGTCGCAAAGCGACCGCAGCCCCCTCACCCAGCTTCGACTAGCCAGCAAGCTGGCAAGTCTGCGCAACCCTCTCCCGCAGGGGGAGAGGGCAGGAAGAACCCTTGCTTTCGGCCGCCGAATCTGTATAGGCGCGCTCCATTGGGGCGAGGCTCTTGGCCATCGCCCCATTTGCTTTGCACCAGTTTCGCAGGGCAGGACGACAGCCGGAGGGGCCTGCGATTGGCGCAGGTCAGCGATCGGCCAAATCGAAGGAAGCGCATCATGCCGTTCTACGAGCATGTTTTTATTGCGCGTCAGGACCTGAGCCAGGCTCAGGTCGACGCGCTGGCGGAAACCGTCACCAACGTCATCGGCGAGTACAAGGGCACGGTCCACAAGACCGAGACCTGGGGCCTCAAGCAGCTCGCCTACAAGATCCAGAAGAATCGCAAGGGTCACTATGTGATGCTTTCGGCCGAAATGCCGGGCGAAGCCGTCGCCGAGATCGAGCGTCAGGCCGCGATCAACGAAGATATCATCCGCTGGCTCACCATCAAGGTCGACGAACTCGAAAAGGGTCCGTCGGTGATGATGCGCAAGCAGGAACGTCGTGGCGGCCGCGGCCGTGACCGCGACGGCGAAGAATAAGGATAACGACCATGGCACGACCCTTTTTCCGCCGCCGCAAGACCTGCCCCTTCAGCCAGAAGGACGCACCGGTCATCGATTATAAGGACGTCCGTCTGCTCCAGGGTTACCTGTCGGAGCGTGGCAAGATCGTCCCGTCGCGGATTACCGCGGTGTCCACCAAGAAGCAGCGTGAGCTGGCGAAGGCGATCAAGCGCTCGCGCCACATCGGCCTGCTCCCCTACATTGTGAAGTAAGGAGGGCGGACCGATGGAAATCATCCTGCTCGAACGTATCGAGAAACTGGGCGGTATCGGCGACGTCGTCACCGTCAAGAACGGCTTTGCCCGTAACTATCTGCTGCCGAACAACAAGGCGCTTCGTGCAAACGACGCGAACCGCAAGCTGTTCGAAGCCAACCGCTCGAAGATCGAGGCCGATAACGCCGAGCGTCGCACCGACGCCGAAGGCCGCGCCAAGGATATCGACGGCAAGCAGATCGTCCTGATCCGCCAGGCGTCGAACACCGGCCAGCTCTATGGCTCGGTTTCGGTCCGTGACATCGTCGACGCGCTCGTCGAGGACGGCGTCGCCGGCGTGACCAAGTCGATGGTCGAACTCGAACGTCCGATCAAGGCGCTCGGCCTCGTCGACGTCAAGGTCAAGCTGCATCCCGAGGTCGCCGTGACCGTCGGCGTCAACGTCGCGCGTTCGCCCGACGAAGCCGAAATGC